>NZ_JALGCN010000004.1:0-525317 GCF_038085055.1 Bradyrhizobium sp. ISRA442 | reverse complement strand
GCGTCTGGCAAGGCCGGCGGATTTCTGGCACCCGACTCGCCTCCTATTTGGTTGTGGGCCGGTGTGAACTCGGAAGTTCTGCCGCGCCAGCGCGTCGAACGGAGTGCCTGCGCACCAGATTGGGATTATCGCCGCATGCGCGACGAGGTGCCCCGAATGCACACGGTTGGGGGATTGCGGCGCCAATCCCTATTTCAGCGTTAGTGCGGAGCTGCCATCCAACCCCAGCCGCCAATTCCCAAGGAGGTTCTGATGCGCATTCTGACCTTTGTGATTTTGGCAATCGGGACGCTCTCAATAGGGCCGGCGGCGGCCCAGACGTACGATGCGGCTTATCCGGTTTGCCTACACGTGTATCACCCGGAAGCGAACTATTACGAATGCCGCTACACCTCGCTGCCCCAGTGCAACGCGACGGCATCGGGCCGCGGGGCTCAGTGCGTCATCAATCCGTATTTTGCGAACACGCGAGTGCCTGCGGGACGATACTATCGCCGCGTCTACTAAAATAGTTTCCCGGCGGGAGATGAACGTGTCTGAATGGCTACCGTTCGAGGTCCACCCGCACATGGCTGCGCTACGCCTGCGGCTTCGCGCTGACAAACAAGGGCCACGACACCCGCACCACAAGACGGCAGCGAATTCGGGAAAACGTCGGGCGTTGTGTACGCGCCCAGATTTTGAGAACTTCGCGATTGTGCCCCGTTGGCGCGTCTATCAGGCTCCCAAAAATGATCGATCTGAGATGAGGCCGGCGATGCGCAGACTGCTACTTTGGCTATTGCTGAGCGGTGCGGTGTTGTCGGTAGTCGTGCCCGCCGCAGCGCAAACCTACGATTCCAGATTTCCGGTCTGCCTGCAAAGGTGGGTCTGGGGTGGCGGCACATATTTCGAGTGCAAGTTTACATCATGGGATCAGTGCCGAGCAGCGGCATCGGGACTTCCGGCCATGTGCTTGGATAATCCATATTGGCCGCAAGGGTCGCCGCGCGGTCGCGCCTATTGATGACAGGGCAGCCTTGGTGGCGGAAGGTGACCGAGGCTTTCACGCATATTCCACTCGAAGCGGTTGGATCGAATATCGGCCGCCTGGCCTTCAGAGGACCCGCCCCCACAAACAAGTCGATCCTCTAGGCGATCATCCACGGCATTTTGGGCTGGCTGTACGTGATCTACTGCGCACCGTTTCGATCGTAGCCTTCGCCGATGTGCAATCTCTAACAGCATCACGATCAACAAAGCAGCGATCATCAACCTATTTCGCGCGATCAGCCGCTACGTTGGCAACCTGTCGCCGCTTCCCGCAGCGCTCACATAATGCTTCAACCAACCGCGCCGCGGACGAGGTGATTTGGCCTTACTGCCGCGAACCATGGTCTAGTGCAGCGTGCCTCTGTGCGGTGGAGTGATGTCGGATTGTTCATAGAAGTATTGCAACTCGGCCTCGAGCCGCTCGTTGAGCCGGAGGAGCGCCTGTAAGGCCCCGTGAACGTCGCCCCGGTGTTCTTCGATCAATCTGTCTATCAGCTCGTTAATCGGCATCGTTGACTCCCACGGCGTTTTGGTTCCATCAACCGCGCCTCTTGGGTTCAACTTGCCTTTAATCCACAGCTTGTTCCCTTGCCTGGGGTGCAAGCCATGAGGCGTTCACCGCGACGCGATGCGGAAATTTGTTGGTGTGTACGTGTGACATCCGAACAACATACAAGCAGAAGAACGCGCCAGATTGGATGAACACCGGGAATCTTCCCCGCTATTCACAGGATGCGGACCGAAAGACAGGTGTTATTGTCAAAGCGACAGTGCTGCGATGAAGCGGCTAAAAAAGCCCAGCGTGAATTTTTCAACTGCCCTTTTGCACCGAAACGACAACGTTAAATTGGCTCGGGGTGGCACATGTTTGACGTTTATTTAAACGAAAGACGGGACTTGCTCGTCGTTAGTAAGGGACTTCCTATACCCCCACACAAGTCGGGGCGATGGCGCAAATCCAAGAAGAAGGTTCGCAAAGTTAGTGACGAGATCAAGTCGGCGGTTCAAAGGCAAGGCTACTACATGCGGAAGCTGAGCGACGCAAAGGGGGTCCTCACGTCTACTGATCGCTGAGCGAACGCGGTGCTGGTGTCAGTCCACCCGAAGGCTAGGCCGATGATCCTGACTTTCGACAAGGAGCGTGACGTGTTGTTGCACGCGCCGTGGGACGAAGCGAAAGTCTTGCTGCGCCCCTGCCCGACGACGATCCAAGGATCGTCGCGCGACGCGCCGACAAAGAAAGCAAAGCTGCCGCCTGACAGACTACTCAGCCATTAAGGGAGATGCCGTGCAAATCGCGATCGTCGGAGCTGGAGCAGTGGGCTGCTACTATGGTGGCCTACTGGCGAGGGCTGCGCATGATGTGATGTTCATCGGCAGGCAAACGCACGTCGATGCGATCAACGCGCATGGCCTCCTCCTGGAAACACAGAACTTCAAGGACTACTTGCCTGCCAGTGCGGCTACAGATGCAAGCTCCCTCGCCTCGCCAGACCTGGTGCTATTTTGCGTCAAGTCAGCCGATACGGAAGAAGCAGGTCGGTCTTTGGCCGGACGCTTAGGTCCGGAAACGTCTATCATCAGCCTCCAGAACGGCGTCGACAATCCGCAGCGTCTTCGCGCCGTCACTGGTCATCCTGTTATTCCTGCCGTGGTTTATGTCGGCAGCGAAATGGCCGGCCCCGGCCACGTCAGGCATCATGGCGGTGGCGCCCTCGTAATCGGCTCATCCCCAAAAAGCGAAGCGTTGGCCCAAACGCTGCGCGCGGCCGACATCCAGACGACCGTGAACGACGACATCGAGAAGGTCCTTTGGAGCAAATTGGTCACGAACTGCGCCTATAACGCGCTCTCTGCCGTGGCGGGCATCTCCTACGGACCGATGCTGGACGTCGAAGGCACGAGGGATGTTGTGGCCAGCGCGGTGCAGGAAGCCATCACCGTCGCCCGTGCTTGCGGCGTCCTCGTGCAGGAAGACCTGCTTGACCAGATATTGAAAATTCCGGCGGCCATGCCGAACCAGAAGTCGTCCACCGCGCAGGATCTCGCGCGTGGCAAACCAAGCGAGATCGACTTTCTCAACGGGCACGTCGTGCGCAAGGGTGCCGAATTGGGCATTCCAACACCGACTAATCGTGCCCTTCAGGTGATGGTGAAGCTGGCTGAGATGAAGCACAAACAGTGATGCGATGTGTGACGCTGGCCTCGACTTGGGTCGCTAAGATCCTGCACATGGCCCAATTCAAGTTGTTCTGGACGTTCCCTCAACAAGAGGAAGCCGAGCCCGCAATAGGATATAAGGCCGTCCAGCCAAGTGGCGCTATTGACGCCAAAGCGGAAGATTTCTGATCGGTGGAGGTCGTCCAGGGGTCACATCCGGAATAACTCGCGGTGAGCACAACGTGTCTGCCTTACACCGATGCGCTGACACAGCAGCGGGCTCTCAAGGAGGACTGCGTCCGGCCAAAAAGGCTGAATCATTGCGTGCTGGCATTTGTGGCATTTTAATCAGCATCAATTTTGGGATTGGCAGCCCGCTCTTCCTGCCCGTCGTTTTCACCTCAATGCCTTCTCACAAGGCGGCGGCTGAGGTGATTGGTGGCCGGGGAGATTGGTGGGATGCACCCAAGGACTTTGAACCCCAAAGCTCCTTCGCGCGACAGAACCTATGCCAGGGGGGCAAGCGGACATTCCTGAGTGAGTAGTTGTCATGCGTTTGAAGACACTCACGTCGCGTTTCCTTACCTGCATCGTGAGCCTCGCCGGTCTAATTGGGGCGCAGCAGGCATTTTCCTACCAGGCAGATATTAGCGCGAAAGCTGCCATAGTTGTCGATCAGGTTGCCAATCGAGCAGTCAAAGGTGACAGGCTGCCTGCTATGCGAGCGCTGCCTAACCGTCAAAATGGATTGCTCGCGCCAAAATCGCGTTTCGACGCGAATTGCAAGCCGCCGATTGATGTCGTGGGACGTTGTTTCGCCGACGCGAGATTGAACCAGAGCATAGCCTGAGCAGAGCAGCATTCCTCTCCGTCTACTCGGGGTCGATGGCATCTCCGATTTCAACGCGCTGCACTCGCGGCGACGTTGGCCCCGATCTATTTCCGGGCCGCCTGCCGGATGGACCTTGAGGGTCCGGGTTCCGAGCATCGCGATCGGCCGGACTATGGTGGAGCACTGGATCAAGGTGGCGGCGCGAACAGCACAGTTCACGCGCGGTGTTAGACGTGGTCGGTTGCTGACCTCTGGGGCGCCTGTTTGTCCATTTCGGCCAAGGACCCGCTGCACAAGGCTCGTGCTGGGATCGCCAGCCTCGCTATTGGTTGAAATCACTGTCGAAAAGCCGCCCGCTGCCTTCCTTCTGCCGGGTCGCGAAGGCTTCGCTCATCCCTCGACAAGCTCCAACTGATGCGTTGCCCACCACCTTGCAATCGCCGCGGTCAGATCATCCCACAGCGCGGTCGGTAGATCGGGGATGGCAACCCGAACGCTGTACTGACCGTTCGCCGAGTTATGAAACCACTCGGTCGCGGCGAAATCGAAACCGAAGCTGCCGGCGTGGCGAATTGGAAATCCCTTCCGGCTGAGATCGTCGCTCATGTCTTCGGCGGCTCGCCGCGCGGCTGCCTCATCGAGGAAGCGGGTCGTGCCGAGCGTCACATAGAGGCCGTGGGTGAAGTTGAGCTCGGCCGGCCACGCCGCGAGCTCGGAGGCAAAACATCGCGCGGTGCGACGGCCGTTGCGCAGGATGGCTGCAACACGTTTTTTCGCCAGCCTCTGATAGTCAGTTGTGCCGACATAGGGCGGGAAATGCGCTGGCAGGGCCGCGCCGCCAAGGAGCCGAATTGCGTTGCGGGTTTCCGCCGGCAGTTGTTCACGTCTTTTACCTCGTGCCCGAACGGCGCTCTCGTCCCAACGGACGAAGACCGCCGAGCCGAGGCGGCCATACTCGGCCCCAAGCGAATCCAGCTTGGTGTGGCTGCGCACCATGACCACTGGAATGTCCCACCTCCGCGCCCATCGCAGGACGCGCCGGATGCGGCCAGACCTGCTGGCAAAGCACGTCGTGTCGAAAACCAGGAGATCCAGCGTCGGGCTCGCGCAGCGCAGGATGGCCTCGAACGCGCTCGCATCAATGCATGAGTCAAGCAGGAGGACGCGGGGCGAGCATGACGACCCAAGCGCCCCATCGAGCGGATGCTCCACCGTGATCAGCCGGAAATGCCGGGCGTAGCTCTGGACGAATTCCAGGGTCTCGCCGTACGAGCCGGGCAGCGTGAGCATGTCCGCCTTGCCGAGGATTTCTGCGGACGCAAGAAGTAGCGCCGAGATCGCAGCCATGCCGGACGAGGTGTAGATCGTCTCCGAAGCGCCGAGATCCTCGGGATCATAGAATGGTGGGCCGCGCACCTCGAGATCCGCGCGCTGATAGTCGTATCTGAATGCGAATGGGCCGCTGGCAGGGCAACTCGTGTGCGACCACGCCGTCTCTGTCGCCTTCCAGTCATGCAGCGCGTGCTCGGCCCTCAGCGCCGCGGTGATCTGGAATTTGGACGTGATCACCTCCTCGACGGATCGAGGACAGGCGAAACGCAGCGGGCGTCTCAGACACTCATCGAGCAGCCTGAGTTCCTGATGCTTCCGTTGCAGATAGGCTCGGACGGTCTCCATGCGGATCTTGGCAGATGCGGTGGGAGACCAACGTTCGGTGATCGCCTTGGGTCCACCTGCGGCGATGGCCCGGGTTGCCATAGCATGTATCATGCAACGTGACCGTGCATGGAAATGTTCCGCCCGCACAGGAACAAACTCCACGGCAGGAAGGTAGTCCTGCGTAAGGGGAGTCCGCCATGAACAGGGTTATTGCAGTCGCCGCCCTCACTTTCATCTGCGGCCCGGCCTTCGCCCAGAACACAGGCCCTGCTCCGCAAACCGGCATGGAGCGGCCGGAGAATATGAACGGGGCCACGGAAAAGGGTTCGATGGACACGACCGGCATGAACGTGAACAGGGCCAATCAATCCGAGATGAAGGACACCTCCAAAGCCGCCCCCAAGAGGGACGAGAAGAGAAAGTAGACAGTTGGACCCAGATGTGGCGCCGATGAAGCCGACCAAGTCGCTCAAACAGCAGGCGCGTGTTGCGGAGAAGGCCGCTCAGCAGGTGGCGGATGCGTTTGTGGCCAACCAGATGAAGGCGCTGGCCTCCGCCTTCCGCGCCCAGGCCAAAGTCATGAAGAAGAACAAGAGGAAGAAGTCTTCGTAATTTCAGTACTTTGCTGATGGTTGCAAGGATATCGTACCGCTACTTATGCGATAGATCATTCTCTTTACGATTTCCGAGGAACGAACCTGCGAGCAGCGCGTTGCACACCGGAAATTGTGTAGTGCCGACTTGCCAGCCCCGGTCGGCTTTGAAGGACCCCGTGCTCGCCTCTCGAGCATGGGGTTTTTCTCATAGACGTTTCTGCAATCGCCTCCCCACCATCGCGCGTATCGGCAGCCGGCCGCCGACCGAATCTCGCCGCACGCGACTAGTCCGCCTGCTCGTCGCGACGCTCGCGCGCGAGTTGTTGCCAGGCCAGGGCAAGCTGAATCAACCTTTGCCGGTCGTCGCCTTCAGATGCCGCGGCCCGCTTCATTGCCGCCTCGGCCTCGCGCTGTGGATCGTACTTGGTACACATGAAGCCAAATCTACCCGGTCGATCTGAACAAGCGCATGGCAATTTCGTCCGTATGATTGCGGAGAGGATTTCACGGGCTGCGGTTGCCATCGGCCAATGATTCGCGTCGGACGAAACAGGTGAGGCTTTTCGGGTGCGATATGCCGTGCGAAAAGACCGGCGCAACCATCGTCGCGCCGGCTTTCGTGTTTTCGTTATCGCCTGAATGACGAGTTCAGCGGCCCGTCGACGGGTTCGGAGGCGGTGCGGGCTGCGACGGGTTCGGGCTTCCCGGCAGCAACGTGTTGCCCGATGGATTGATCGTCGTGTTCATCCCACCGGTCGCGCCGGTCGCTCCGCCCGTGCCGGTGCCTGTGGTGCTGGTGCCTGTGGTGCTGCCGGGCGAACCGGAGGACACGCCGCCGCTCGATGTGCCCACGCCGCCGGTTGAAGGCCCCGACGATGTGCCGCCTCCGGCGGAGCCGCCTGCGGTTTGCGCGAGAGCGGCTGTCGACGAGATTGCCAGGGCCAGGCTTAACGTGATCGCGGCCAGTTTCATGAAGTCACTCCTTCTGATCGCTTCGTGACTGGGAGTAAGCTCCAAGGCTTGCGATGGTTCTGAATACCTAGCGCACAAAGAGGTGAAGCGCGTTTGTGAATCGCGTCACAGCCTGCGCCGAGACGCCTCCGCTAAACAGCGCCACGACGCTCCGCGGAGCGCGACACAACAACATGGATGGCCGTTCACGTCATGACACCAGACGCCGAAACAGCAGCAGAGGCTGACGCAGCAGCCTCGCCACGGGGACCCGACCTGTTCGGTGTCGCCTGTCTCGCAACGATCGCCATCGTAATGACCGCCAGGATCGGCGGGCTGATCTGGCTTGCAGTGACGCTCCTGAACCGGCTCGCGTCCTAAGGTGCGGCGAGTCCAGGCCGAGGCAACATCATCGGCCACCAACGTCCGCAAAAACAAATGAGGCGGGCACCGGCCCGCCTCATTCGGATCAAACGTTCAGTCAGAGGGTCAGTAGCACGCCCGGGGATCGGCGAGCACATACTGGCCGTTGGGGTAGCGGTAGTAACAGTTGCCCTCGGCCAGATAGTAGCCAGGCCGCGAGGCGGCCGTCGCACCGGCGATCGCGCCGGTCGCGCCGCCAAGAACGGCGCCAGCGGCCGCGCCGGTTGCGTTGCCCGAGAGCAGGCCGCCGAGCACGCCGCCAACGATGGCACCGCCAAGGGCGCTCGCGCCGGGATCCGCCGGTGGCGGTGGAGGCGGCGGGGGTGCATAAGCGACCGGAGGCGGCGGCGGCGCATAGGCCACCGGCACGTCATCGACATACTCCTCGGAGATGTAGGCGGGCGGGCCATCCATGCGCTGCGGATAGTAATACCAGACGCCGCCGACATCCCACCACCAGCCCGAGCGGCCGTTGTGGACCTCATGGCGCCAGCGTCCGCCTTCCCAGGCGAGATTACCACGATACCTGTGTCCGCCCCAATCGCGGGCCGGCGCGGCGCCACGGGCCACGTACCATCCCGGCGGCGGACCACCCGCCCCGTGCTGAGGCGCGGGCCGGGCCGCCTGCTGCGGCGGCGGGCCTTTGCGGGTGTTCTGCGGAGCGTTCTGGGCCGGCGGTGCGCCGGCGCCCGGCCCCGGCTCCTGTGCCTGCACCGAAAACGCGAGCAGCGACATGGCCGAAACCAAGGGAACGATGATCTTCATGCGGCTGGACGCACTCATTGGTGCCTGACCCCCTACTTCTCGACGGCCCTGATCCCTGCGCGATAGACGATTCTCACGCGACAAGGGTGATGCCGGCCGACATAACTGACCTGCCTGAACGGCGAAGTCTCGTTACAAATGATTAGGATCACGGCAATTTTTCGTCCGGATCGGGCTGTTGGAACCGGCCTCAGCGGGCGGGTTCGATCACATTGCAATTGGTGCGGCCCGACATCAGGCAGTCCTGCATCTTGCTGGCGGCCGTGAGGTCGCGGGCAAGCCACAGGCCGACGCCGAGGATCACCGCAGCAATGATCAGGCCTGCGAGCGCCGCGCGGCGGCTGTCACCGGACTGGGGATTGGGCGGAGGGTTGGACCGGGCCTTGCCAGCTTGCGGCTTGGGTTTCTCGCCTGGTTCGGGCTTGGGCATGGCTACCTTGTCGCGCGGGTGGACGGCGCTTTATCACCTCTGCGACGTCGCGTCACATCTCGATCAGCCCCTGGTCGGCCTGACGGCATCCTTGCGCGAGGTTTCGACGGCCGGGGCCACCCGCGGTGCGCAGGTGGTGAGCACAAACGCAGTCTGGGTGCACTCCCAATTGCCACCCAGAACGGCACTTTCGATCGGTTGAGGACGGGTGAGCAGCAGCGCCGCTCCCGCGAGCGCGGCCGCGGCAAAGGTGATTGCGATCGCCTTCAGGCTCGGCCGGAAAGTCATGCCCGTGCTCCGTCTCGTTGCGGGACGGGACGCTAGGCGCCCGCCTCCGTGCTCCCATATGAGGGACATCACAATTCGGCAGTTTTTCCAGGCTACGAACGATCGGCTAGTCCAGCGATTTTTCGTCTACCTGATCGGCTGCGATTATGGGTGGCTTCGCGACGCGCGTGGTTGTACACGCATGTCCGTCGCGCGGCGCGCTTCGTGCGGCCGGCGTACCCACAGGCACTGATGTAGGATTGAAAGCGAGGAAGACAAGGCTCG
This sequence comes from Bradyrhizobium sp. ISRA442, assembly GCF_038085055.1. Lineage (NCBI taxonomy): Bacteria > Pseudomonadati > Pseudomonadota > Alphaproteobacteria > Hyphomicrobiales > Nitrobacteraceae > Bradyrhizobium > Bradyrhizobium sp. ISRA442. Next base: position 515,917 of record NZ_JALGCN010000004.1, on the reverse strand, counting down.
TTAGATGAGTGGATTCAGAGAACCCGGCTTCGCAGACCGGCAAAAGGCGGCACAGGAAGCCCGCAAAAATCTTTTGAACAAATTCAAGTCTCAGCCGGGGCCCGACGATCCCGCGGTCGTGGCGCGACGCGCCGAGCGCGAGGCGATTGCCGCGAAGCGCGCCGAGGCAAAGGCGGCGCGCGAGGCGGAAAAGCTCGAGCAGAAGCGCCGTGAGGAAGAGGCCGCGGCCGCGGAAGCCGCACGGATTGCCCGCGAGGCCGAGGAGGCGGCAGCCAAGCTGGCCGCGCTCGAAGCCGAGCAGAAGGCCAAGCGCGACGCGCGCTATGCCGCCCGCAAAGCCAAGGGCAAGCGGAAGTAGATCATTCCGGGGCGATGCGAAGCATCGGACACCAATTCGTCATTGCGAATTGTGGAATCTCGAGACTCCGGGGTCGCGCTATCGCGCGCCCCGGAATGAAGATGAAGACTCGATCAATTCTTCTTCATCATGCCCTCGCCTTTCTTCATGCCGTCTTTCGACATCGTGTCCTTCTTCATCCCGTCGTCCTTGGACATGGTGTCCTTTTTCATCCCGTCCTTGGACATCGTCTCCTTCTTCATCGAGTCCTTCTTCATGTCATCCATGGCGAAGGCGGGCGCGAAGGCCAGGCTGAGCGAGAGAGCGGCGGCGCCGAGCGCGATCGGGGTGCGAATGGTCATGGTTCAACTTCCCTTCGAGATGGTGTTTGCCAGCGACGGATGCCGCTAATCCTGCTCGACGGATTGCGGACCGGGTTTGTTACGCGCACCGCACGTATTTTTCCGGATAACTCCGGTGGCCGGGATTTCATGCCTTCGACACAATTTCGCCGGGTGGCCCGTGCTAGTGCCGCGGACCGCCGAGGGCGAGTGTGCAGCGCACCAACGCTGCGACTTGCCGCCGCATTCGGTCTCGAACTATCAGACTAGAGAATATCGGGTGAAAGACCGGCTAGGATGGGCTGCCGGTCTCATGACCTACCCAATTCAAGCAAAGAACCGTCCAAGGGGATCGATCCATGTTCACGCGCCGCCACCTGCTCGCGACCGCCGTCGCGGCACCCGCCATTCTCCGCTTCGGCATAGGCACCGCGCATGCCGCGACCACGCTGAAGATCTCGCACCAGTTCCCGGGTGGCACGATCGATAAAGGCGATTTCCGTGACCGGCTCTGCCGCATGTTCGCGGCCGAAGTGGCCAAGCGCAGCAATGGCGACATTGCCGCCGAAATCTATCCGAACTCGTCGCTGATCAAGACCAACGCGCAGTTCTCCGCGATGCGCAAGGGCGCGCTCGACATCAGCCTCTATCCGATGCCGTATGCCGGCGGCGAACTGCCGGAGACCAATATCGGCCTGATGCCGGGTCTTGTGACCACCTACGACCAGGGCCTGCGCTGGAAGAAGGAGCCGGTCGGCAAGGCGCTCACCGACTTCCTCGCCGACAAGGGCATCATCCTGCTCACCTGGGTCTGGCAGGCCGGCGGCGTCGCCAGCCGCTCCAAGCCGATCGTTGCGCCCGAGGACGCCAAGGGAATGAAGGTCCGCGGCGGCTCGCGCGAGATGGACATGGTGCTCCAGACCGCCGGCGCCTCGGTGCTGTCGGTGCCCTCGAACGAGATCTACGCGGCGATGCAGACCGGCGCGTGCGACGCCGGCATCACCTCCTCGACCAGCCTGATCTCGTTCCGGCTCGAAGAGGTGGCGAAATCGCTGACGTCCGGCGCGGGCGCCTCCTACTGGTTCATGCTCGAGCCGCTGATGATGTCGAAAGCGATCTTCGACAAGCTGCCGAAGAACCATCAGGATATCCTGCTCGCCGTCGGCACCGAGCTCGAGGCCTTCGGTCGCAAGGGCGCGCAGGACGACGACGTCGAGGTCGCCAAGGTCTATGAGAAGGCCGGCGCCAAGGTCAGCGCGCTCGATGCCGCGACCGTCGGCAAGTGGCGCGACATCGCCCGCGATACCGCCTGGAAGGATTACGGCGCCAAGACCGCGACCGCGGCGAAACTGCTCAAGCTCGCCTCCGACGTCGCAGCATGATCCACGGTCCGCTACCGGATCGTGACGAACCGACGAGCGCTGCCGCCGGCAATAGCCCGGCGGCCGCGCTCGATCGCGCTCTCGCCATCCTCAACAACGTCATCGTCGTGTTCGCGGCAGTCGCGCTGGTCGCAGCCTGCGCGATCCTCAGCTACAGCGTCCTGAGCCGGGCCTTGTTCAAGGCCGCCAACTATTGGCAGGACGAGGCCGCAGTGTTCCTGCTGGTCGGCGCGACCTTCATGACGGCTGCCTATGTGCAGCAGAACCGGGGCCATATCGGCATCGAGGCCTTTGTCGGCCTGCTTTCGCCGCTGGCGAACAGGATCAGGCTCTGGCTCGTCGATGCAGCGACGTTCCTGTTCTGCGCCTTTTTCACCTGGAAATCCTGGACACTGGCGCACGAAGCCTATGTCGACGGCCAGGTCTCGAATTCTATGTGGTCGCCGCCGCTCGCCATTCCCTACGCGCTGATGGCGCTCGGCATGAGCCTGCTCTGCGTACAGATCATCGTGCAGCTTGCGCTGCCCTTCACCGGAGCCAGGCGGCCATGAGCGTTTTCGGTATCGGCGTTGCTTACGGCGTTGCGACGCTGCTGGTGATGTTCTCGGGCATGCCGATCGCGTTCGCGCTCGGCGCGGTCGCGGTCGTGTTCATGGGCATCTACATGCCCGCCGCCTCCCTCGATACGGTGACGCAGAACGTCTACGAGGAAATGGCCTCGATCACGCTTTTGTCGATCCCGCTCTTCATCCTGAAGGGCGCTGCGATCGGCAAGTCGCGCGCCGGCCAGGATCTCTACTCGGCGCTGCACGCCTGGCTGCATCGCGTGCCCGGCGGACTCGGCGTCGCCAACGTGTTCGCCTGCGCGCTGTTCGCGGCGATGGCGGGCTCCTCGCCCGCGACCTGCTCGGCGATCGGCTCGGCCGGCATCCCCGAGATGCGCAAGCGCGGCTATTCCGGCGGCTTTGCCGCCGGCATCATCGCCGCCGGCGGCACGCTCGGCATTCTGCTGCCGCCCTCGATCACGATGATCCTGTTCGCGGTGGCGGCGGAAAAGTCGTTGGGCCGCCTCTTCCTCGCCGGCATCGGACCGGGTTTGTTGCTGGTCAGCCTGTTCGGTGCCTATGCCGTGATCCGCTTCCGCAGGGAATATGCGGCGGCCGAAGCGATCTACAAGAACGGCGGGCCCGAGGCCGCGATCCTGACCCGCGACGAATATACGCTCGCCGAGCGCTTCAGCGTGTTGCCGCGCGTGATTCCCTTCGTGCTGCTGCTCACCGGCGTCATGATCGCGCTCTATGGCGGCTACGCCACGCCGTCGGAAACCGCCGGCCTCGGCGGTCTCTTGGCGCTGGCCCTGATTGCGGCCATTTACGGCGTATGGCGGCCGAGCGATCTCGGTCCCATCATGCGGTCGACGATCAGGGAATCGACGATGCTGATGATGATCATCGGCATGTCCCTGCTCTATTCCTACGTGATGAGCTATCTGCACATCTCGCAGTCAGCCGCCGAATCGATTGTCGCGATGCACCTGCCGCGCTGGGGCCTGCTGTTCGCCATTCTCGCCATGGTGATCGTGCTCGGCTTCTTCCTGCCGCCGGTCTCGATCATCCTGATGACGGCGCCGATCATCCTGCCGCCGTTGCGTGCTGCCAATTTCGACATCATCTGGTTCGGCGTGGTCATGACCATCGTGATGGAGATGGGGTTGATCCACCCGCCAGTCGGCCTCAACATCTTCGTCATCCGCAACGTCGCTCCCGACATCTCCCTGAGCGAGGTGATCTGGGGCACGCTGCCGTTCGTGCTGTTGATGATGGCGGCCGTGCTGCTGCTCTGCTTCGTGCCGGAGATATCGACCTGGCTGCCGGATCTGGTGATGGGGCCGGACGGGAGCAGGTGATGCTATTGTAGGGTGGGTTAGCGCAGCGTAACCCACCTCTTCTCGCGAATGTGTGAGAAAAGTGGTGGGTTACGCTGCGCTAACCCACCCTACTAAGTCGCGCGGCGCTTCTTTGCGTTCAGCGCATTGGCCACGCGGCTCGCCGCCGGCCGCCCGAGCAGCCGGCTGATCTCGTTGGTTGCCGCCAGCAGCTTCTCCATGTCGATGCCGGTGCTGATCCCCATGCCCTCGAGCATGTAGACGACGTCTTCGGTCGCGACATTGCCCGTCGCGCCCGGCGCGTAAGGACAGCCGCCGAGACCGCCGGCCGCGGAATCGATGACGCTGACGCCCTCCTCCATTCCTGCATAGAGATTGGCGAGCGCCTGGCCATAGGTGTCGTGGAAATGCATCGCGAGATTGGCGACGGGAATGTTGGCACTGACCGCACGCAGCATCTCCTTCGCCTTGGTCGGCGTGCCGACGCCGATGGTATCGCCGAGCGAAATCTCGTAGCAGCCGAGGTCCCACAGTGTCTTCGCGAGATCGGCAACCGCCTTCGGCTTGATCTCGCCGTCGAACGGGCAGCCCAGCACACAGGAGATATAGCCACGCACCTTGACGCCGTCGGCCTTGGCGTGCGCGAGAACAGGCTTGAACCGCTCGATGGATTCGGCAACCGAGCAGTTGATGTTGGCGCGTGAAAAACCTTCGGAGGCTGCCGCGAACACGGAGACCACTCTGGCGCCGGCGCCCCGCGCGGCCTCATAGCCTTTCTCGTTTGGCACCAGCACGTGGAATTCCGCTCCCTTCACGTGGCTCACGCCGCGCAGCACGGCATCGGAGCTTGCCATCTGCGGGATCGCCTTGGGCGAGACAAAGGCGCCGACCTCGACAGTATCCAGGCCGGCCGCGACCAGCGCCTCGACAAAGGCGATGCGGGCCTCGACGCTGATCGGCGTCTTCTCGTTCTGGAGGCCGTCGCGCGGCCCCATTTCAATGATGCGAACCTGATCGCTCATCATTCTTGCTCGCTCGACGGCTCGACCACGGCCAGCTCGACGCCTTCCTGCACGATGTCGCCGACCTTGCACTTGATCGCCTTCAAGACGCCGGCGAACGGCGCGCGCAGCGTCTGCTCCATCTTCATCACTTCCAGCGTCAGGATCGGCGCGCCCTTCTCGAGCTTGGCGCCCTCTTCAGCGAGCACGGCGACGACGGTGCCCGGCAACGGCGCCGCGATCTTGTCCTCGCCGACATGCTCCTCGCTCTCGCCGCCGAACGGATCAACCCAGTGCAGGTCGAAGCGGCCGTTGCGGGTGCGCAAATACACCTCGTGACCGTCGATCACGGCCGCGACCTGCGACTTGACGCCGTCGAGCGTGAGATCGAATCCGCCCTCGTTCGGCGTGATGGCAAAGGCGAGTTCGCGCTCGCCGATGACGAGCGTCGACGGACCGCTGCCATAGTTGAGCGCGATCTTCTGCTCGGGTCCATGCCCGACGCGGAAGGAAAAGCTGCGCTGGCGCCTGCCCACCGGCATCCAGCCAAAAGTGTGCCAGGGCGAACTCGCATCCGCCTGCGCGGCCTGGCGTTCATCGTTCACGATCGCGGCCACGGCGGCGCAGAGCTCGAACTCGCCGGGCGCGGTTGCGGCCGGCGTCAGGATCGCCAGCTCGCGCTCGATGAAGCCGGTGTCGATCGCGTTCGCCCGCACCTTCGGATGCGTCATCAGGGCGGACAGGAATGGGATGTTGGTGACGATGCCGCGGACGTCGCAGTCTTCGAGCCCGCGGTTCAGCCGCTCGATCGCGACATCCCGCGTCGGGGCCCACGCGATCATCTTGGCCAGCATCGCGTCGTAGTAAGGCGAGACGGCGTCGCCCTCGCGATAGCCGGCATCGATGCGCAAGCCGCCGGTTTCTGCCGGGAGCCGCCAGGTCGAGATCCTGCCGACCGACGGCATAAAATTCTTGGTCGGGTTTTCGGCGTAGACGCGCGCCTCGATGGCGTGGCCATTGAGCCGAATCTCGTCCTGCTTGAGCGGCAGTTCCTCCCCAAAGGCAACGCGCAATTGCCACTCGACGAGGTCGATCCCGGTGATCAACTCGGTCACGGGATGCTCGACCTGAAGGCGGGTGTTCATCTCGATGAAGAATACGTCCTTGCCGTCGGAGACGAACTCGATGGTGCCGGCCCCGACATAGTTCACCGCGCCCGCCGCCTTGCGTGCGGCAGCGCAGACGCTATCGCGCTGGGTGGCGTTGAGCGTCGGTGACGGCGCCTCCTCGATCACCTTCTGATGCCGGCGCTGCAGCGTGCATTCGCGCTCGAACAGCGACAGGAGATTGCCGTGGCTGTCGCCGATCACCTGCACCTCGATGTGCCGGGGATTGTCGACATATCTCTCGATCAGCATGGTGTCGTCGCCGAACGCGGCTTTCGCTTCGCGCTTGGCGCTGACGATCGCAGGACCCAGTTCAGCCGCCGAGCGCACGATGCGCATGCCGCGTCCGCCGCCGCCGGCCGAGGCCTTGACCAAAACGGGGAAGCCGATCCTCTCGGCCGCCTTCGCCAGCGTTGCATCGTCCTGGGCCTCGCCGTGATAGCCCGGCACCAGCGGCACGCCGGCCTTCTCCATCAGGGCCTTGGAGCCGGACTTGGAGCCCATCGCCGTCATCATTCCGGCGGTCGGGCCGACGAAGACCAATCCGGCATCCAGGCAGGCCCGCGCGAACTCGGCATTTTCCGACAGGAAGCCGTAGCCGGGGTGCACGGCCTCGGCGCCGGTCTTCCGCGCGGCTTCGATCAGGCGCTCGACGTTGAGATAGCTGTCGCGTGCTCGTGCGGGGCCCAGCAGCACGGCTTCGTCGGCGAGTGCGACATGCATCGCGTCGCGGTCGGCCTCGGAGTAGACGGCGACGGTGCGCAGGCCCATGGCGCGGGCAGTGCGGATGACGCGGCAGGCGATCTCGCCGCGATTGGCGATCAGGAGCGTGCGAAAGCGCCGGTAGAGGTTTGAGCGGTCCATCGTCACATCCTGAACAGGCCGAATTTCGTCGGTTCGATCGGCGCATTCGACGCCGCCGAGAGGCCGAGGCCGAGCACGAGCCGGGTGTCGGCAGGGTCGATCACGCCATCGTCCCACAGCCGCGCCGTCGCATAGTAAGGATGGCCCTGGCTCTCATATTGCGCGCGGATCGGGCTGCGGAATTTCTCTTCCTCCTCCTTCGACCAGCTATCGCCCTTGGCCTCGATGTTGTCGCGTCGGACCTGGCTGAGCACCATGGACGCCTGCTCGCCGCCCATCACGGAGATACGGGCATTCGGCCACATCCAAAGGAAGCGAGGGCCGTAGGCGCGGCCGCACATGCCGTAATTGCCGGCGCCGTAGGAGCCGCCGATCACGACGGTGAATTTCGGCACCGAGGCGGTCGCTACCGCCGTCACGAGTTTCGCGCCATCGCGCGCGATGCCACCCGCCTCGTACTTCTTGCCGACCATGAAGCCCGTGATGTTCTGCAGGAACACGAGGGGAATGCCGCGCTGGCAGCACAGTTCGATGAAATGCGCGCCCTTGAGCGAGCTCTCGCTGAACAGGATGCCGTTGTTGGCGATGATGCCGACCGGAAAACCCCAGATGTGGGCGAAGCCGCAGACCAGCGTCGTGCCGTAGAGCTTCTTGAACTCGTCGAACTCGGAGCCGTCGACGACACGGGCGATGATGTCGCGCACGTCAAAGGGCTTGCGGCCGTCGACGGGTACGACGCCGTAAATCTCTTCCGCCGCAAACAGCGGATCGCGCGGCGGGTGCATGTTGAGGTTCGGCCGCGCCGACGGCTTCAGCGTTCCGACGATACGCCGGGCAATGCCGATCGCATGGGCATCGTTCTGCGCGTAATGGTCGGTGACGCCGGACTGGCGCGAATGCACGTCGGCGCCGCCGAGCTCCTCCGCGCTCACCACCTCGCCGGTGGCAGCCTTCACCAGCGGCGGGCCGCCGAGGAAGATCGTCCCCTGGTTGCGCACGATGATGCTCTCGTCCGACATCGCCGGCACGTAGGCGCCGCCGGCGGTGCAGGAGCCCATCACAATCGCGATCTGCGGGATGCCTTGCGACGACATCTGGGCCTGGTTGTAGAAGATGCGGCCGAAGTGCCGTTCGTCCGGAAAGATCTCGTCCTGGAGCGGCAGGAAGGCGCCGCCGGAATCCACCATGTAGACGCAAGGCAGATTGTTCTGCCGCGCGATGTCCTGCGCGCGCAGATGTTTCTTCACCGTCATCGGGTAGTAGGTGCCGCCCTTGATGGTGGCATCGTTGGCGACGATCACGCATTCGCGGCCCGAGATACGCCCCACGCCAGTCACGATGCTCGCCGAATGCACGTCGCCGCCATAGAGGCCGTAGGCGGCGAGCGGCGACAGCTCCAGGAACGAGGTGCCGGGATCGACCAAAAGGTCGACGCGCTGGCGCGCCAGCATCTTGCCGCGCGCAGTGTGGCGGTTGCGCGAAGCCTCGCCGCCGCCGCCGGCTACCTGGCCCAGCTTTTCGCGCAAGTCGGCGACGAGCGCGCGCATGGCATCGGCGTTGCGAGCGAAATCTGAGGACGATGGATCGATGCTGGAATGGAGCGGCATGTGGTCCCGGGGCTGCTGAATGTGGTGAGACGCCGCGACAGGTTGGACCCGTTTCGCGGCAATTCCAATCGCGTGGAGGCTACGTCGTCTCCGCCATCAGCTCGCGGCCGATCAGCATGCGACGAACCTCCGAGGTGCCGGCGCCGATCTCGTAGAGCTTGGCATCGCGCCAAAGACGTCCCGTGGGAAACTCGCTGGTGTAACCGACGCCGCCGAGCGCCTGGATCGCCTCGCCCGCCATCCACGTGGCCTTCTCCGCGGAATAGAGGATCGCGGCGGCGGCGTCCTTGCGTAAGCTGCGCGCATGGTTGGCACGGTCGCAGGCGCGCCCCACGGCGTAGACATAGGCGCGCGTGGCCTGCCAGGTCGAATACATGTCGGCGAGCTTGCCCTGCATGAGCTGGAAATCGCCGATCGGCTGGCCGAACTGCTTGCGCTCGTGCATGTAAGGCACGACCACGTCCATGCAGGCCGCCATGATGCCGAGCGGGCCGCCGGACAGCACCGCGCGTTCGTAGTCGAGGCCCGACATCAGGACCTTGACGCCCTCGCCCACGCCCCCGAGCACGTTTTCTTCCGGCACTTCGCACTCGTCGAAGAACAGCGGATAGGTGTTGGAGCCGCGCATGCCGAGCTTGTCGAGATGCTGGCCGTGGGTGAAGCCCTTGAAGCCCTTCTCGATCAGAAACGCGGTCATCCCGCGCGGCCCGGCCTCAGGATCGGTCTTGGCGTAGACGACGAGCACGTCGGCATCGCCGCCATTGGTGATCCACATCTTCGAGCCGTTGAGCACGTAACGGTCGCCGCGCTTGTCGGCGCGCAGCTTCATGGAGACGACGTCGGAGCCAGCGCCGGGCTCGGACATCGCAAGCGCGCCGACATAGTCGCCGGAGATCAGCTTCGGCAGATAGCGCTGCCGCTGCACCTCGTTGCCATTGCGGCGGATCTGATTGACGCAGAGGTTGGAATGGGCGCCGTAGGACAGCCCCACCGCGGCCGAGCCGCGTGAAACCTCCTCCATGGCGACGATATGGGCGAGATAGCCCATGTTGGAGCCGCCATACTGCTCGGGCGCCGTCATGCCGAGCAGGCCGAGGTCGCCGAGGCGCTTCCAGAGGTCCGCCGGGAACAGATTTGCCTTCTCTATCTCGGCGGCGCGCGGCGCGACCTCCGCCTCCACGAAAGCGCGCACGGTATCGCGCAGCATGGTGATCTCTTCGCCCAGATCGAAATCGATGCTCGGGATATTCAAGGCGATTCCTCCGTTCTTATCAGGCCCGAACCTACCCCCGCGCGGGCGCCACAGCGGTCTAAAAGGTTGCATTTTCCGCCAAGTTTGGCGAGGATTTTTCCATGACCTTTCAAGCCGCGACCGCGACGCCCCGCCGCGCCATGACGCCAGCCGCCTTCGTCCGCGGCGTGGTCGCCGCCTACGATCGCTACGGACGCGACCCGGCCGAGGCCCTCGGCAAGGGCCAGGTAACGGCAGACCTTGTCAAATCGACGGATGGAAGGGTGACAGCCGCCCAGTTCGAGGCGCTGGCGGGCCACGCCATGCGCGAGCTGGACGACGAAGCACTCGGCTGGTTCTCGCGCCGCCTGCCCTGGGGCACCTATGGCATGCTGTGCCGCGCCTCGATCACCGCGCCTAATCTCGAAGTCGCGCTCAAGCGCTGGTGCCGGCATCACCGCCTCCTGACCGAGGACGTGCTATTCGAGCTCGCGATCGCCGATGAAACCGCAGTCATTGCCGTTCGCGAGCTGCGCGACCTCGGCGCCTGCCGCGAGTTCTGCCTCGTCACCCTGCTGCGCTACGTGCTCGGCTTTTCCTGCTGGGCCGTCGATTCGGCGATCGCGCTCCGCGAAGCGGAATTTCCTTATCCCGAGCCGCCCCACGTCTCGGTCTATCCGACGATCTTCTGCAAGAACGTCCGCTTCCGCGAGGACTGCGCCGGCATCGTCTTCGACAAGCACTATCTCTCGCTGCCGCTCACCCGCAGCGCCACCGACCTCGACACCATGCTGAAGGGCGCGCTGCGCCTGACCGTGCTGCCCTATCGGCGCGACCGACTGCTGGTGGAGCGTGTCCGCCGCGTGCTGCGTGGCGCGCGCGGCCGCGTCCTGGGCGCCGAAGACGTCGCGAGCGAACTTGCGCTCTCCACCCGCACCATGCATCGCCGCCTGCGCGAGGAAGCGACCTCGCTGCGCGACTTGAAGGAGGAAGCCAAGCTCGAGCTCGCCAAGCAGGAGCTGATGCGTGGCCGCGTGCCGATCAAGCGGATCGCCGAGCTCGCCGGCTTCCGCAACGAAAAGAGCTTTTCCCGCGCCTTTCGCACCTGGACCGGCGCTTCACCGCGCGAGTTTCGCGGCAGATATCGTTAGGTCGCGCGCATGCGAAGGCCGAACAGCGTTCGCTTTCAACCGTTGCAGGCGTCATACTTTTGCGGCCTCCGAGAACAAGCTCGGAGACCGCTATGGCTGGAAACTGATCTCAATCCGATACGATTGCGTTAGTTCGAGTTGGTTTGTGCGCCCGGCCGAAGCTTGGTGCGCGACTGCGACTGCTTCGGCTGAAAGGCGAGAGAGTCGTTCGTGCTCTTCGCGCCGCTCTGTGAACACGATCCGCCGATGCCGGCGGCTGCAGACCGGCAGGCCTCCATCGTCGGATAGCCGCAGCCGTGAGCGGCTTGGGCGCCGTTGGTGATGCAGTAATCGTCTGCACGAGCGGCCGGTGCCGTCATCACGAGAAACGCGGACGCAAACAGCGTCGCAGCAGAGGCGACGAACGTCTTCGAGGTCGAGGTCATCTGTCTTTTCCTGATTCAGGGTCCCACAAAAGCGTCCTCGGCGTGCGGCGCGCGCCGAGCTTCACACCGCGCATGTGGGGAGCGGGCCAGGGCCGACAATCACGGATCACCGCATTGCAGTAATTCCCAAATCACATGTCACAGTTAGGTGATCTACTAAGCTTTTCGGTCAAGCCATTGGAATGTTGGAATGAAATTGCCAACTACCTCGCCGGTAAAGCTGCTAGCCTGTCGAGGTGACTTCCGCGATCTCCTGCACGGGCAATGGCACGTCCTTCGCCACTCCCAGCACCGGAAAGCTGCGGACGTTCTTCACGTTCGGCATCGCCGCGAAATGCAGGAGCTGCTGGCGCATGCTCTCGACGCTCGGCGCCACGCATTTCAGCAGATAGTCAGTATCGCCGGAAATCCGCCAGCACTGCTGGACGCGCGGGATCGCGGCGATCGAGCTTTCGAAGGCCTCCAGCACCGGCTGGGCCTGGCTGCCGAGCTGTATGGCGACGAACGACACCACCTCAAAGCCCAGCAGCCGCTCATCGATGACGGCGCGGACCGCCCGGATGACACCGCGGCTGAACAGGGCCTTCAGCCGCCGCAGGCAATTGGGCGCGGAGACGCCGACGCGAAGCGCGAGCTCGTTGTTGCGCACGCGGCCGTCCTGCTGCAGCTCGGATAAGATCTTCAGATCGACGCCGTCGAGCTGGTGACGCCCCGCCATACCCACCTCGTCAGGATTCCGTCATGCCTCGGATCAACGAAGCACGGCGCGGAATCGCTGCCAAGGGCTCGACGAGGGGATTCGGGCGGCGGGACCGCCGGTGTGGATCCGGCTCAGCGGGTCCGGCTCAGTGCGTCCAAGGCTCGCCGCGGCGGAAGGAGAAATTGTCGGCATAGGCAGCCGGCCGGCGCTGGGGCTCCTTGGGCTCGATCACCTGGTAGGCGATGCCCTTGCGCTCGCAATAGGCGACCGCCTCCTCTTTGGTGAGGAAGCGCAGCGTGATCTGCTGCTTCATGTCCGCCGACGATGTCCAGCCCATCAGCGGCTCGACCGCCCGCGGCAGCTCCGGCTCGTAGTCGAGCTGCCATTCCCGGGTCATGGACTTGCCCGATTGCATCGCGTTTTTGGCGGGCTTAAAAATGCGTGCGGTCATTGGTCGGCCGGGCCCCTTGCGACTTTGGTCGATTTTGATGCGTCACGGTAGCAGTTGGTGGAAACCGCGGGGATAGTATAGAGACACCATTCGGGAACTGATTGGTGATTCCGCCCCTGGGTAACCTGGCCGAGGGTATAGTCATTATGCTGCGCCGTGACAATTGCGTACCCGCCTCCGTCCGGATCCCGCCCGGCGGCACTGTTCCGCCGATGCCTGCGTGTCCGTCCTCTTCGAAAGCTCCCCTCGCATGGCCTTCCTGAACATCAGTGCAACGCTCCCGGAAAAGGGACGCGACCTGCGGCTCGACCTGTTTCGCGGGGTCGCGAACTGGGCGATCTTCCTCGACCACATCCCCGACAACGTGGTGAACTGGATCACGACGCGCAATTACGGCTTCAGCGACGCCGCCGACCTGTTCGTCTTCATCTCCGGATACACCGCCTCCTTCGTCTATGCGCGGATGATGCTGGAACGCGGCTTCATCGTCGGCGCCACCCGTCTGACCAAGCGGGTCTGGCAGCTCTATGTCGCCCACATCATTCTGTTCGTGATCTACATCGCCTCGATCAGCTACCTGGCGCTGCGCTTTGGCGATTCAGAGATGATCAACGAGTTCAACGTGGCAGGCCTCGTCGACAACGCCACCGAGACCTTGCGGCAGGGCCTGTTCCTGCGCTTCAAGCCGCTCAATCTCGACGTGCTGCCGCTCTACATCGTGCTGATGGGCCTGTTTCCCCCGGTGCTCTGGTTCATGCTGCGCAAGCCCGACCTGACGATGGCGGCGTCCATCGCGCTGTGGCTGGCTGCGCGTCATTTCGGCTGGAATCTGAACGCCTATCCGGCCGGCCAGTGGTACTTCAACCCCTATTGCTGGCAGGTGCTGTTCGTGTTCGGCGCCTGGTGCGCGATGGGCGGCGCGCGGCGCTCGATGACCTTGATCAATTCGCAGATCACGCTCTGGCTCTGCCTCGCCTACCTCCTGTTCGCGCTGATCATGACCATGGCCGGCCGCTTCCCGAGCTTGGGCGCCATGTTGCCGGAATGGCTGTTCTCGGCGTTCAACCCGAACGACAAGACCAATCTCGCGCCCTATCGCTTCATCCATTTCGCCGTGATCGTGATCCTGGTGATCCGCTTCGTGCCGAAGGATTGGCCGGGCCTGGAATGGAAGGTGTTCGATCCCTTGATCGTGTGCGGCCAGCAGTCGCTTGCCGTGTTCTGCGTCGGCGTATTCCTGTCATTCGTCGGCCACTTCGAGCTGTCGATGAGCTCGGGCTCGGTGTTCGCGCAGATCTTCGTCAGCATCGCCGGCATCGCGATCATGACGACCGTCGCCTACTACATTTCCTGGTCTAAACGGCAGGACAAGCCGCTGAAGCCGCCCTCACCCAAGCCGACGCCGGCAAAGGCCGGCTGAGCCGGCGCAAGCACGGCGTCCGGCCGAACCAGCCCGGACGCGCCGGTTCGATCACGTGCGAGCACCCGAACGGGGTTGGCGTTCAGGCCGCTTCGTCGTTGTACTCGGTGAACTTCTTGTAGATCCAGTCGCGACCGTCATGCCGGCGCCAGACCTTGCCGAACACAAGCTGTCCGTTGATCGAGCGCCGCGGCACGATCACCGTCCAGAGGTGCCAGATCTCGGTCCAGCCGGATCGGGGACGGAGATTTCCGGGGTTTGAATCGAAAGCCATGTCGAACCGAAAAGCCTTGGCGGACAACTCGCACGAAACGAACCGCCGCGACGAATGCGATCTCGAGTGAAGCGGGTTGGCGCCCATCGTCGCGAGCCGTGACCGATGTGATAGCGCTTGCGAAAGTCGCCGCAACAACGGCCCGTCCTTAACCTAACCGGTCAACCTTACTCATCCCGAATAGCCAGGTTTCGGCCGTTGAAACGCCGGCGTCTCCCTCCTAAAATACCAGCCTGATTTGAGACGAGACGCGCCGTTTTGAGAGCGCGTGACATTTGACCGAGAATTGCTGAAGCAACGTATTGCCCGGATTGATCACCATGAATTTGCAGTGTGCATGTTTGCATCTGGCGATCGTACAGCCGCCGCCCGCCCCGGTCGTCGAACGGGGTGCCGATCAACTGCCGAAAGCCGCCAACGACAATCGTCGGGCCTGGCCGTTGATCCCGTTTCCTACTGGTTGGTACGCCTCGAGCTGACCCGCGCTGCGCTGAACAGCGCGACGCCGCACAAGCGGAGTATCCTCGCTCGGCGGCGTCCGTTAGGCATTGGGCGCTGAAATCCCCAACACCAATATGTCGCCGGCGACGTTCAAAGGTTCGACGATGCTGCGCGAATTCTGTACCGCCAAGTCTGCACCAATACCTTGAAAAACCGCGTAGAAGTCGCGCTGTGCGGAGAACAAACGCCAAGGTTTAAGCATGCATGCGAGCGTGCATTTCGGCGCCTGCGATCGAGCGCTGGTTAGGCGTGTCGACGACGTTGCCGAGGAAGACGTTGTGGCGGTCGACTGCGACGTCGCAGCCGCCGTGCTGAACGAATCAATCGCGCTGATCGACATCGCCGAAGCGATAGTTCAGGCGCACCCCAAATATCCGAGAGGAACAGATTACGTGCGATCAAACGGCCCGCGCCAGCGCCCTGGGCGCCACGCGCTGACCTTCCGGATCGCTGTTTGCCGGATCATTGCTTGAAATTGCTGGTCGGGGCAGCTGGATTCGAACCAACGACCTGCAGTACCCAAAACTGCCGCGCTACCAGGCTGCGCTATACCCCGCATATCCAGCGAGCCCCGTCGATACACGCTTCCCGGGGCGCCAGCAAGGCTGGCATTGGCCCCGCCAAACGGCTCTATTTGCTGCCGAACAGCGGGTGGGCGACGCGGTCGCCGGGTCGGATGCCGTACTTCTGTGCCGTGCCCGCCGGCACCTCCAGAACACCCCTCGCAAGCCCTTGAGACGAGATGATTTTCGTCGAGAGCGGCTCGGTATTTTCTGCAATCCGCAGGATGCGGCCGTCGGCGCGGATGAAAATCATGTCGAGCGAGATGTAGGTGTTCTTCATCCACATCGACACTTCCTGCTCGGGGTTGAAGTCGAACAGCATGCCTTTGCCGTCGGCGAGCTCCTTGCGGTACATCAGGCCGGTCTGCTTTTCCTCCTCGGTGGTCGCCATCTCCACCGAGAACACCTGGACGCCGTTCCTAGTGACGATCTCGAGCGGCTGGAAGCTGGCGGCGCGGACGGGCGCGTTCGCGATCGCAAAACCGGTGACAAGAAGAACGGCGGCAAGCCAGCCCCGGGCACGGGACCAGACAGCCTTTCGATCAAAACTCATGGGACGGCACTCATAGCCTGGCGGCGTGGGAACTGGCTCATCCTTACGCGGCGATCATGACAAAAGCCAGATCGCGCGGTCCGCTCCGGCCGCGCGCCTCTGCTCACGATTGCGGGACTTGGCGGCCCACGCCAGTGGGAAATCCAGTCGTCTAGTGGGAAGACAATCCTGGCGACCCCGTCTCCGGATGGATCTCCGCCGCCATCATGCCCTTGGAGCCCGGCCCATAGCGGACCAGGACATACTGGCCGGGCCGCAATTCGGTCATACCGAAGCGGCGCAGCGTCTCCATGTGCACGAAGATATCGGGGGTTCCCTCCCCACAGGTCAGGAAGCCGAAACCGCGTAGCCGGTTGAACCACTTGACCTGGGCGCGCTCCAGTCCGCTGGTCGGCGTGACCGTCACGTGGGTGCGTGGCGGCAGCATCTGCGCCGGATGGATCGCGGTCGACTCGTCCATCGAGACCACCCGGAACGCCTGATAGCCCTTGACGCGCTGGATGCACTCGACGACGACGCGTGCGCCTTCGTAAGCCGTCTGGAAACCGTCGCGCCTCAGCACCGTCACATGCAGCAGCACGTCCGGCCAACCGTTGTCCGGAACGATGAAGCCGTAGCCCTTTGAAGCGTCGAACCACTTGATGACGCCGGTGACCTCGACGAGGTTGGCACCGGCTTCGCCAAGTCCGGTGAAGGGATTGAGCGCTGCATCCCGGCCGCCACCACCGAGCTCGCCTGGCGCAAGCCGGCCCGAC
Organism: Bradyrhizobium sp. ISRA442; assembly: GCF_038085055.1. Taxonomy (NCBI): domain Bacteria; kingdom Pseudomonadati; phylum Pseudomonadota; class Alphaproteobacteria; order Hyphomicrobiales; family Nitrobacteraceae; genus Bradyrhizobium; species Bradyrhizobium sp. ISRA442. The sequence continues at coordinate 499,310 of NZ_JALGCN010000004.1, read as the reverse complement.
GATGCGCCTCCCGGCGCAGGAACTCCGACCTTCTTGGACTCAAATCCGTCCGACGACCCCATAACCCCGGACCCCACACTGCCATGCCACCCGCCTCAGCGGCGGTGTCGAATCACGCGTCTATCGAGAACCTTCCCAGCAAGACGCGACGCGAATCTTTCGAATCGAAGATAACACTCCCGGTTGAGAGGCATAGACAAAAAAGAGATTCGCCGGGACCTATGAACAGCTTGCACACGCGCGAATCAAAATGTCGGCTCAATTGCCGACAAACGGCCCGAGCGATTCGCCGATGTCGTGGTGGATCACGAGGTCGGCGATATCGTCCTGATCAGTCGGCTCACGATTGATGATCACTAAACGCGCGCCGCAATTCTTCGCCATCATCGGAAAGCCCGCGGCCGGCCACACCACAAGCGAGGAACCGATCGCGATGAAAAGGTCGCAGGCTTGCGACAGCTCGGTTGCACGCTGCATTGCATCCTCCGGCATCGCCTGGCCGAACGAGACAGTCGCGGTCTTCACCGGCTCGTCGCATACGGTGCAGTCGGGCGCGGCGCCATCCGCCTCGAAGCGGCGCTTCACCCAGTCGAGCTGATAGATCTGCCCGCATCCAATACAACACGCGTAAGTCGTGTTGCCATGAAGTTCAATCACATGGTCGGTGGCGAAGCCCGAGACCTGGTGCAGATTGTCGATGTTCTGGGTGATAACAGAGGGAACCTTGCCGGCACGGTAGAGCGAGGCGAGTGCCCTGTGGCCGCGTCCGGGCTTCGCCGCGGCAAAGGTCGCCTCCATGGCGAAGCGGCGGCGCCAGGATTCGTCGCGGGCGTCCTGGCTGGCGACGAATTCATCGAACGGGATCGGGCGGTTGCGGGTCCACAAGCCGCCAGGCGAGCGGAAGTCGGGGATCCCGCATTCGGTCGAAATGCCCGCACCGGTGAACGGGACGATGGTCTTGGCCGCGGCGATCATCTCGCCGAGCTGTTCAACGCCGCTGCGAAGATCCGATGCGATCATGGAGAAGCCATCCGTATTCTCGGCATCGCTCTATAGCACGCCGGACCGGGTGCTGCCGCGGTCCAACGGAATGCGTGCGCTGCTTTCTGCGCCGCCTTGCCGTGGGCGAGCTGCTCGAGATCGGCCTCGGGCTCTGCCTGCCGTGCCGCTACCTTTTCCACGAGTCTTTGTTCGCGCGCTCGCGCAGCTCGCTTTTCGATGCTCGGTGAGTCCACATCGATCTTCGCGATCGCAGTCCCCCGATTTATTTTTTTGGCGAGCTGCAAGGCGTGCAAGCGACAAGGCTGTTGACGCTCCTATCTATCGTGAAGCGAACAGCGGTCGACAAATTTCTCCGCCCTTTGCTTATCACAATCCTGCAATGCCTCCTCCCCATTGACGCCAAAATCGGGAGCGCAGATGCATATGTAAATGCGACTCAGCGTGATGCGGCGGCACTGCTTGAGTTCAGTAGTGAACAGAGGGGATGGTCATGACCGAAGACGAAGAACGCAAAGCACGCGAGCGCGATGAAATTGCCGCACGTGTCGCGGCCTTCCGTGCCACGCAGGAAAAATTCAAACGCGAGCGCGAGGAATATTTCGTGTCCACACTGGAGAATGCCCGCAAGGTGGAACGTCCCTCGCTCTGGCCATAAAACGCTACGCTGAAACCATCGTACGTGAAAAAGCCCGGAGCGCTGCTCCGGGCTTTTCGCTTACCAGTGATGGCGATAGTAGTGGTGTCGGTAGTAGACCGGTCCGCCGTAATAGGCGTACGGGCCCGGTTCGTAGTAGTAGCCAGGGCCGCCATAATAGCCGTAGGCGGGGCCGTAGCCGTAATACGGATGAGACGCCGCGATGGCGCCCGCCGTGATGGCGCCGGCGGCCAGACCGAATGCCAGGCCCGGTCCAATGTGACGCGCCTGCGCAGGTGCCGGCGCCGTAACCGCGGCCACGCCCACCGCTGCAACGGTGGCCAAAACTGCGAGTGTCTTCTTCATGATGCATCTCCTCCTTCGCACCTCGCGAGGTAACGCGGACGACCTTCCGATGGTTGCGCAAAGCGGGAACCGCGGCCCGTGCAAAGAATGCCGGAACGAAGGGAACAGCATCGTGCCTCGTGCGTTAGTGCCATGAGTGCGAGCCTCCGCTATCCGGTAGAGGCGAGAGCACGAAGACCCCGTCAGCATCCGCAGTGGTGTTGGCGGGGTTTTTGGTTTCACGGAGGGAGATGGCAGCAGAGGCGGCCTGCTGCCAACGGGGCGGATGATGGAGGAGGAAACATGCCGATATCCGCTCTGCTGGCACGCATCCGCAAATTGATTCCGAACACGAAGGACCAACACTACGACGAGATTGTCCGCAACTTCGGTGTCGGTGCCCTGCGGCCGCCGCCAACTCCGATGAGCGACCGCGAGCTCGCGCGCGCCATCGCCGAGTTCCTGAAGGACTCACCCTCCTCGGAGACGGTGGCAAACCTCCGCCGCCGGCTTGACCCCACGTCGGGAGTCTGAATGTTGCCTGTGTGGCCGTTCCGGAACAAGGAGCTCGGTCATGGCGTTGGAACTGTGCTCCACGTAAAATGAGGCGCAGCATGCCGGCGTGGCTCGAAATCCTGCTGAACCTGGCCGGCTACGCCGGGTTCGTGGTGCTCGCCACGCGCGGCGTGTCGTGCCAGCGCTCGTCCGGCGACGATCACATCTACAGCGATAAGCGCTAGTTCGTGTGTAGAGCTTGGCCCGCCGTGCGCACCAGCCGGTCGGCCTTGACGAGGACATGGGTGTCCTCCACTTGCGGGCGCAGCGAGAAGCTGATCACCACGAAGGCGAGGCAGAACAGCGAGCCGACGACGGCGACGCGCCGATAGGTATGCCTGTCACCCTGGTAAAAGGACGGTTCTGAAAATAATGGCGTCATGTCAAAGGTGTCTTGGCGAAGCTGTTTCTTGCTTGTCTTTGCCGATACACCTATCCCAACCCTCCGCAACTGCAACGCGATTGGGGTTTTAACCTAACCGAATAGCGTTATCGCGGTCGGTGCAAGCTTTCGTTAGGACTTGGCGCGATCGCGCAGATCAGATGTCGGCAAGCCGCTTGAGCGTCGCACGGAAGCTCAGGCTGCGACGGCCCTCGACCAGCACGGTGCCGAACACCTCGGCTCCGTCGTCGCTGAATGTGCCCGAAAAGCCACTCGTCGCCTCCTCGCCGCCGAACAGCGGCCGGATGAAGGGATCGGAAAACGGCGAATGCTGGTTGGTGACGAGCTCACCCTTCCAGGTGCCGTTGCCGACCGTATACGATCCACGCGACCAGAAATACGGCCCGCCGCCGAGCAGCACGCCATCGCGCAAGACCAATATCCCGCTGTCGCGCCCCTTCACGCCGTCGAGCATATGGATGTGGATCGAGTAGAGCCCGTTCTTCATGGATGCGCCCGCCGCTGAGAGCGACGATATCGCCGGACGGGGCGAACGTCGAGACGGTGACGCACGAAGTTTCTGGCAGCTCTGCGGACCGTTTTGTTCCAGCTTCGACGCCATTTCGTTCTCAAGGAACGAATCGGAATCGAAGAAATCGGCGCGGATGAGTTCCTAACAATTGGTTCGCGCGCATGTGAATGAGATCCCCGATGCGTCGATGCTGGTGTTTGCTCCGTCATTGCGAGCGCAGCGAAGCAATCCAGGAATCTTTCCGCGGCGACAATCTGGATTGCGTCGCTGCGCTCGCAATGACGAGATTCGGGTACGACGTTCCACGATTTCACTGTCATCGCCCGCCTTGTGCGCAATTGCGCACTGGGGCGGGTGATCCAGTATTCCAGAGGCGGAGCGAGTATACGGAGAAGCCGCGGCGTACTGGATGCCCCGGTCAAGCCGGGGCATGACAGCGATGTATGGGAAGGCGAAATGCCAACAACACCGAAAGACGCCCCTACCCGCCTCGGCCTCATTCGCGCGACGATGCCGACGTGTCATGACAAAGCACTCTGCACCGATATCGGCAGTCACAGCTTGTTCTGCATCCGACTCCATTTCGTTCTCAAAGAACGAATCGGAATCGAAGAAATCAGCGCGGATGAACTCTTAACAATTGGTTGGAGCGCGCGTGAATGAGATGCCCGATGCGTCGATGCTGGTGTTGCTCCGTCATTGCGAGCGCAGCGAAGCAATCCAGGAATCTTTCCGCGGCGACAATCTGGATTGCGTCGCTGCGCTCGCAATGACGAGATTCGGGTACGGCGTTCCACGATTTCACTGTCATCGCCCGCCTTGTGCGCAATTGCGCACTGGGGCGGGCGATCCAGTATTCCAGAGGCGGAGCGAGGATACGGAGAAGCCGCGGCGTACTGGATGCCCCGGTCAAGCCGGGGCATGACAGAAGCGATTCCTAACGATCAATAAAGGCGCACCGGCGCAACCTCTTTTGCCGCAGGAATTTCGAAACGACCGCGAGGACATTAGCGATCTCCCGACCGGGTCGGCATCAATAGACGAGTTGCTTTTTGGATTTTCAACCTTAAGTTGGAGATACGCTGGCGGCCAGGCGCTGAAATCCCATTGCCGTCAGCAAGAGAGCCCCGTGCGAAGGCGCGAGGTTCTTCTTTTGGGCTGCCTAAACAGTCAAAGCCCTCGCCCCACCTTCAAACGGCGTCCTTGACCACCTTCAGCGGTGACGCCTTGACCGACTTGCTCGCGGGCTTGGCCGCAAACTGCATCGGCTCCTTCGTGAAGGGATTCACGCCCATCCGGGCTTCGGTCGCGGGCTTGTTCACCACCGACATCTTCACAAAGCCGGGAATGACGAACTCGCCGGACTCGTTGAGCTCCTTGTACCCGACGGTCGCCATGTACTCGATGACCGATTTCACATCGTTCTTCGAAAGCTGCGTGCCTTCTGCAATTGCGTCGATCAATTGAGTCTTCGTCATCTTCGCCATGTCTGAATTCCTTTTGTGCGAGCGAGCAAATCCGGGACGCGGCTGAACCACGCAATGCGCTGCCATTCATGCCAACGGTCATGAAGTCACCGGGCTTAGAACCCATCGAGGGCCAAAACACAAGGCGCGCCCAGGGCGGATTCCACGCCTTTATCCCCAGCCGGCAGTATCCGTCAGGTCGAGGCATCCGCACGACCGAAGGGTGTGCCGGCTCAACATCGCTCCCGTCTAACGAGTCACCTCATAGTGAAACTTGTGTCTCAGCCTGCGTTGTTGAGACTTCAGTAACCCAACGCCTCCAAGCTCCCATCAGTATCGTTGCGTTGGAGTAGCCCACAGTGCTGGATTTTGACGAGCTGCGTGAACTCGCGGCTGACGTTCGCATTTTTGTCGATCTCGCCGAAGACAAGGCTGAAGCGCTAAGAGCCGTCATCGCCGCTTATGACGTGGTGTTGGCGATCTTCCCTTGCAAAGAGGGTATGGGCCTTCATGTCATCAAAGGCAGAGAAATCCTGAACATGATTGCAAAATCACGGACCCATGCGATCTACAGCCACACGGCCATCGCGGTTCCCGACCTGGAGCATGCAGAAGTGCTCAAGCACCTGACGGCCCCCGTCGAGCGACGGATTGCAGCGTAGTTGCAGGCGGCGGCCTTGTCGGGGATTACGGAGACGATGCATCAAATTCGTCCGCCATTGCCATCAGCTCCGCGGCGTCGCGTAAATTGGGTGCACTGTCACCGTAACTCGAGGTCGGTCAGGGCCATGATGCCGTCGTCACCGGCGCCGTAGACCCAGACAACGCCGTCCTCGACGTTCATTTCGGCTATGTCCCGCAACCAGTCTTCATCTTCGCCGAGTCCTCGCAATCTTGAGCAGGCCGGCCTGGCTCAAGCCAACCAGCCTCCTCCAAACCCGGGACGGTTCAGTCCGTGAAATGGGGTCAATTTCAACCTCGGACAAGCAAACGACGGACAACACGGACTCGCAAAAGATCTCACGGCCAAACAGGTACGCCGTCCAGCCCCGCAGTTTCTGGCAGGCCGCAGATCAGGTTCGCATTCTGCACCGCCTGACCGGCCGCTCCCTTGCCGAGATTGTCGACCACGCCCATCGCGATCACCAAGTTGCGCTCTGGATCGGCCGCATAGCTGACGAACGCGAGGTTCGAACCGGTTGCCCATTTGGTCTGCGGCGGCTTGTCGGTCACGCGGACGAATGCCCGCCCGGCGTAGAAGCGCCGGGCCGCGTCCAAGCACTGGCCCGTGGTGGCGCGGCCGCGGCAGTACATGGTGACGAGAACGCCGCGGGTCATCGGCACCAAGTGTGGCGTGAACACCAGCCCGGCCGCGCTGCCGCCACTCAGCCGCTCGATCGTCTTGGCAATCTCGGGCATGTGGACGTGCTTGAGCAGACCGTAAGGCAGCAAGTTCTCGTTGCTCTCGGCATAGCCGAACTTGCTGTCAGCACCGCCCCGGCCGGCACCGGAGATGCCGGTCTTAGCGTCGATCACGATGTTGCCAGGCTCGATCAGCTTGTTGACCAGCAGCAGCGCCAGCGCGTTCAGCGTCGCCGCGGGGAAGCAGCCCGGGTTGGCAACGCGCGTCTGACCCTCGATTTGGGCTGGCCAGACGTCGGCCAAGCCGTACGCCCAACCCTCGACGTAGCGGTGGTCGCCGCCGATATCGACGATCTTCACGTCCTTGGGGACGCGCGCCAGCGCCTCGGCCGAGGCGCCCGTGGGCAGCGACGCGAACAGCACGTCGAGCTTCGGCAGGGTCACAGGGTCCCACTTCTCGATCACCAGCTCGGCCAGCTTGGCCGGCACACCAGGGAAGCGGTCCACCAACCGGCTGCCGGCGCTGCCCTCGCCCGCGGCGTAGATCAGCTCGAAAGACGGGTGGCTCGCGACCAGGCGCATCGCCTCGCCGCCGCCGAAACCGCTGATCCCGACAATGCCGACGCGAATGCTCATGGTGGTGTCCTACTGCTGGAGTGAGCGAACAAGTTTAGCGAACACGCGCTGCCGGCGCGGCGGCTCAGTCCGCAACCGGGCGTTCCATGAACAACAGCCAATTGCGTAGGTCGTCGGGCATGTCAAGCGACCCGGTCGCGATTCTTGCTGAACGTGCCGGCATCCCCGACCGGCGCATCCATCGCCACGCCGACAAACCAGCGGAACAGCGGGTTGTAATCCAGTTGCTCCATCAGTTGCCGTTCGGAGTTACGGTGACAGTGCATTAAATTCATTCGTCCTCGCCACCCTCTTGGTTCTGCGGCTTCGGACCACGCTTAGCGAGCAACACCAATTGAGTGCACTGTCACCGTAATTTTAGGGGCTTCGTCGCTGTTATTTCGTGAACCAGTCCATCAGGGCATTAAGAGCAGCGAGGCTCACAAAGAAGGCCCCTCCCCACAACAAGTAGAAGAAGCCCTTAAACAGGAATGCAAACACCGACTCTTTTGATGCGATGACATCCGCCAGCCTACCGACGAGCCAGAAGGTTAGCGCATACGGCACTCCGACCTTCAGCAATTTAAGTAGATTGACGAGGTGATCGCCGAAACACCACGCTACCGACCACCATAGTGAGATCCAGATCAAGGCGAACGTAGATGCGACTGCAACACCGTAATAGAGACCCGCAACGGGTCTGTCGGAGTCTTCGTAAGCGATCTTGCCAACGCAACCCGCGCCAAACATCGCCACCAACCATACAAGAGCATGAAAAAATGCAATCATATCCCCCGTTCGCTCACTCAATTTAGCTACAAGACCTAATGTGCCGTCCGGCCATCTAAGGCACTTCCATCATCCCAATCTGGCCCCTGCCCCTTGTCGCATTTTGCTGCTATTTGATGCTACCGTCGGTCCGAACAAAAACAAGGGAGCAACAACCATGCGTTACCTCCACACCATGCTGCGCGTACGCAATCTCGATGTCGCGCTGAAGTTTTATCAGGATGCGCTGGGGCTGAAAGAGGTGCGGCGGATCGAGAACGACAAGGGGCGCTTCACGCTGGTGTTTCTGTGCTCGGCGGACGATCTCGAAGGGCTGAAGAAGCAGCCCTCGACGCGGGGCGCACCGCTGGTCGAGCTCACCTACAACTGGGACGAGGAGAAATACGGCGAGGACCGCTTCTTCGGCCACCTCGCCTATGAGGTCGACGACATCTACGCGACCTGCGAGAAGCTGATGAAGGCCGGCGTCACCATCAACCGGCCGCCGCGCGACGGCAACATGGCCTTCGTCCGCTCGCCCGACCTGCACTCGATCGAGCTGCTCCAGAAGGGCGAGCCGAAGCCGCCGCAGGAGCCCTGGCTGTCGATGCCGAATACCGGCCATTGGTAAGGACTCCCGCGCCGCTGGCGCGCGGGAACCTGCCCTCTGGCCTCGCGTTCTCCCTTCAACGAGGAGACTGAAGGAGGACGTAATGGCGAGAGGGCTGTTGCTGTGGGTGCTGGGCGTGCCTATTCCCGTGATCATTCTGTTGTGGCTGTTGTTCAGCCACTGATCGCGCTGACAGCGCCGTGCATGAAAGCTCCGCCCCTGGCGGAGTTCTTTGCATGAGGCCTTTTTTGCATGAGGCCCTCGGCACAATCGCCGTCGCTCGACAAGCCAAATTCCGCTATCACCCGCGCAAACCCGGATCTGCGGGAGGAGCAACATGGCTGACAATCAACGGCCGAAACTGACGATCTGGGGCCGCGCCAACTCGGTCAATGTGCAGAAGGTGCTGTGGTGCCTGAGCGAGCTCGGCCTTCCCTATGAACGCATCGATGCCGGCATGCAGTATGGTCGCACCCGCGAGGCCGACTATCTCGCGATGAACCCCAATGCGCGCATCCCGACGCTGGTCGAGGGCGACTTCGTGCTGTGGGAATCCAATTCCATCATGCGTTACCTCTGCCTCGCGCACGGCCGCGGCACGCCGATCTATCCGGAGGCGCCGAAGAGCCGCGCCGCCGTCGACCGCTGGCTCGACTGGACCCTGTCGACCGTGCAGCCGGCCGACCGTCCGGTATTTTGGGGAATCGTGCGCACGGCGCCCGCGGAGCGCGACATGATCCAGGTCCAGAAGGACGCCGATGCGGCCGCCGAGGTCTGGGCGATCGCCGACCGCCAGCTCGCCACGCGCCGCTTCCTGGAGGGCGATCAGTTCACCCTCGGCGATCTCGCGGTCGGCGCCTATGCCCGGCGCTGGCTCGGCGTCGAGGGCATCAGCCGCCCCGCGCAGCCGCACCTGACACGCTGGCTCGCCGAGCTCGGCCGCCGCCCCGGATTCGCCCAATACGTCGCGCCCCCGATGTCGTGAGCCGCTGGCGCGGGCTAACAGGCGATAAACTCGTGATGAATCACGATTCCGCGTCAAGCCTCGGGCATCACGGCCGAAGTGGTCGGCTACTTTGCATGGGGTTGTTTTCGAGATTTTTGTTCTGGAGCCAGCCGCGTTCGACCAGCACGATGCAGACGATCAGCGCGAGCGTGACGGCGGCGGTGGCAAGCTTCTGGGTCCAGCTCAGGCCGCGTCCGACCCAAAGCAGCAGCGCGCAATAGATCAGCACGGGAACGACGATGTCGAGCCGCAACAGATCCGGCGCCATCTCTCAGCGCCGGATCGTCGTGTCGACGCTGATCGCGCCGCCGATCTTCACGCAGGTCCCGGTGCCATCGACCATGACAAAACCCCGGCCATAAGACGCGCAGGAATTCGGCTTCGCCGCCCCTGCCGCGCCTTTCAGCGGCAACGCCTTGCCGGCTTGCGGCCGCTCGGCGGCGGGAAGGCGCAAGGTCTCGGCCGCAGCCGCGGACGCCGCGCCAACTCCCATGAGGATGATGAGGAGTGCTCGCATCAGCGCGTTGTAGCCCGGACGCACACCCGACGCCATCGGGCATCGTGCCCGCGTCAAACGAACCTGAGGCCGGCCGATTTGCCGCGGCGCCAGATCACCTGGCAGCTCCGCCCGGTGCGGGCGTCGCGCGCGAATGCCATGCGGATGATACCGGGGAGCTGGCTCGCATCCTCGTCGAGCGTGATCTTCGCGCCCGTGCTCGAGATGTCCTGGACCAGGCAATGCCGCGCGGCGAACCCGCCGTCGAGCGTGATCCAGGCATGCTGCGACAGCAATTTACGATCTGCACGCTTCTTGGGCGGTGGCATAGATAAATTCTCCCGTTCCAGCGCTATCTCAGGGAACCCTAAGAAACGGTTGAAATCGGGCCCGAATAACCCCGGGGTTGGCGCTGTCCACCGACCGCGGGAGACCGTCCCCGAATGGCTTGCCCGCGGGCGGAAAGGCCACTATACGTTCGCCCGCCGCAAGCCGCCGGGCACGACTCGCGCGGGCGGCGGGCGTTTGCTCCCTTCGTCTATCGGTCAGGACGCCACCCTTTCACGGTGGAGAGAGCGGTTCGATTCCGCTAGGGAGCGCCACAATTCCCAAAAGCGCTTTGATCGCGTTGCCGGGCCGAACAAAGAAAGCCCCGCCGGTTCAAACGCCCGGCGGGGCTTTCGTTCGACGTGCGATCCTCGACTTCACGTTGTCTTGGTGAACATCGTCAGGACACCGTCGGCGATGTTGATAGCAACGACCTGTGCCGAATTCAGGCCCTTGGCCTTGAGCACGGAGACCGCCTGCGGTGTCGCGTCAATCGACTTCCGAAGCGACTGTATGTCTTCCTCGCTGGTGTGCGCGACGAGGTCATCGACCTTCGAGCGCACCGACGGTTGCAGTTCCTTGACGTCGACGACCTGTATGCTCCGTATCACCGTATCCGACCGAGCAGGCGCCTCCGATTGCGGTGGCGTTCCCTGAGCCAGCACGGAAGCCGGTATCCCGAAGGAGGCGGCTGCGATAAGGACGGTTGCCGCAAGCATGCGCATGATTGTTCCTTTCCAGATGGACGAACGACCAATTCTCCTACCGCCCAAATTTGGTTGGGGTCTGAATCTTCCATGACCATTCAGCGGAGCCAATGCGGCCACAATGCGCGCAAGACGCGTCACGCGATGCGTCGCAGAGTCGCGCGGTCGTTCAAGACGCGCGGTTGAGGAAGATCGGCAGCCCCCGCTTGCTGGAATAGAGAGGACGGTAGCGCTCCGTGTTGTATGTGCTGGCAACGTCCAGTCTGCGCGGCCCGAGCCTGGCGTCAGGAATGGGCACAAGGTCGTAGCGTCCCTCGACCAGCGCTGACATGAGGCCGGTCTTGCCTTCCAGGATGGCATCATAGGCCATGTTGCCGAAAGTCAGAGCGACGAGCTTGTCGATGAAGTCAGGGTCGCCCGATCGCAGGTCGTAGGTGAGATCAGAGACGATGGTCTCCTCGCCAGCGCGCCGCTTGATCTCGTCGGCAAGTGCTTCGGCCACGCTCGTCCTCTTGCGGTGACCGTAGGCGTCAGGCTCGCCGTATTCCTGCACCTTGTAGCCCTCCCATTCGGCGCCTTCGCTCAGCACGATCAGCGCGTAGTTGCTTGGGTTGGCGCGCTTCTCCTCGAGCAGCAATCGGATCAGCTTGTCGAGATTGACTTTGTACTCCGGTATCACGCATCGGATCGAGGTCGCGTATGCAGTATAGAGCGCCGTAAATCCGGCATCGCGGCCAAAGATGCGGAAAATGCCAACTCGCTCATGCGAGCCGATGGTGGTGCGCTGCCGCTGGATGGCATCGCTGGCGCGGGTAATCGCGGTCGAGAAGCCGATGCAATACTCGGTGTTGCGGACGTCGTTGTCCATCGTCTTCGGGATGGCGATGATCTTGACACCGAGTCCGTTGAGCTTATCCGCATAACTAAGTGTGTCGTCGCCGCCAATGGCGATGAGGTGTTCTATGCCGAGCCCCGACAGGTTCGCCAGCACCTGGCCGGTGACGTCCCAGGTCTTGGTTGCGACGCTGCCCTTGGTACTCTCCGAGACCGGAAGGTCTTGGCCAGCCAGATGATCGGGCAGCTTTTTCATTTTGGAGGGATTGGTGCGGCTCGAGTGCAGCACGGTACCGCCGCGTCGATCGATGACGCGCGTGTTTTCGCGGTTGAGCGGGATGAGGTAGTGGGATTTGCTGGCGGGGTCGTCGAGGTTCAGGTGCGTGAGGGCCTCCCAGCCGCGGCGGAGACCGACGACCTCGATGTCGTCCTCGCTGCCGCGATAGGTCACGGTCTTGATGATTGCGTTGAGGCCGGGGACGTCGCCGCCGCCGGTGAGAATGCCAATGCGTTTTCTCGCCACGCCCACCTCCCAATGTTGGCATGTCGCTATAGCGCCTGCGTCACACGTTCTCTATTCGGCCGCTTCCGGCTTGCGCTCCTCGCGCAGCCGGAAACGCTTCACGAGTGCGGATACGGTGTCGCGGAAGCCGCCATACTCCAATTCAGAATAGGGCAGCATCGCAGCACCGGACCAGCCCTGGCTGCGCATCTCGATTGCCTTGCTTTGCGCGCGCCGGCGCACCTCGTCCCACGCCGGATTGTCGAAGAAATCTGTGTAGGACTCGGAAAAGCGGCCTTCCTTGTCGATCGAAAAACCGGCGCAGGAAGCGATCGGCAGGCAATACATGCCGGTCACCGGTGTATTGAGCGGGACGGGCATCAGCGGCATCACGTGCGAGCCGCGCGCATCGCCGCCGACGAAGTGTGCCTTGGCGAAGGGAGAGACGATTTCCTCGGGCGCGGGGAAGATTCCCTGATTCCTGATGATCGCGACCGGATCATCCTTGCCGGTGTACTTGCCTGCGATCGCGTGAAGACGCTGCGCGGACACGGCGGCGGCGGCCTCGCCATGTGTCCGAGAAACGATGCGATCAATGCCAAAGCGCTCGTTGTCGCGGAGCAGCGCGGCAATGTGGTAGTTATCCGCGGGCGCGTCGAGTTCGATCACGCTGTCACCGGCCGTGTTGTCCATATCGATGATATGGAAACGGAATCCCTTGATCATCGGGGGCAGCATCAGCCCCGCGCAATACATGGGATCGGCGAAGGCGAGGTAGAGCGGCAGGTTGTAGGCGCCGGGGCCGCACTTGTCGGCGGCGAACACCATGAAGGACTCCGCCGGTCTCGGACCTGAGAGGTGGTCGAAGCTGAGTTCGGCGACGCCCGGGCCGGCACCGCGAATGTTCCCGGAAGGTGCGTCTGCGAGAAGATCCTGGCCGGCGCCGTAGAGGCCGGAGGTCTTCGCCACTGAAGTGGCGGCGAGAAACGCCTTCCAGGCGAATTGATGGATCTCGGAGCTCCCCTCGCCCCGCGTGTGCGTCATGATGATCGCGATGTCGTCGCCGGTGTGGCAGACAAAACCGTCGATCAAAAGACCATTGCAGATCGCCTTCGCGACCTCGCCTTCGACAGCCGCCATCATGCGTGAAGACGGTTTTGTATGCCCGCCAATGGAGCCAACGTCAGCCTTAATGACAGAAATGGTGAGTCTCATGAGCGTTTCTCCCCGCACAAGCTCAGCGCCTCGGCCTCGGCGCTCGCTGCGCCGGGGCGACGGCGCTGCTCATTCGCGGAAACGAACGTCTCAAGTGGCGATTAGGTTCCAGCCGGCGGCTTAATTGCCGCACTGAGTGGACGCGCGGCAGGACCGGCGTGAGGCAATCATCCCCTGCTCGGCAATTGGACGCCGGACGATATCCGCCGCGTCAACGGCGTCCCCGACCTCCGCCGCGACAGTTGGTCTCCTCACAATCGCGCGCGAGTTTACCTGAAATTTACCCCCGCTCGCGAGCGCCGGTATCATTTGCTTAGAATTTGCCTGCTACCGTGGAAATACGGAAGGCAATTCCAACATCATTGGTCCTCATGTCTGTCGCAGAGTTCCTCAGGCAGCGCGCAGTGGAAGTCACCGTGGGCGGCAGCTACTCGCTGCACCGCTGGTATGACTGCGAAGGCAAGCTGCGAACGTTCGCCTGCCGCACCAAGCGCGTGTCGCCGTTCCGGATGATCGTGGACGTGCCGGTCGTCGGCAAGGTCGGCGAGCGCGTGACGTCCTACTTCGAGGACTTCGGCGAATTCGAATGCACGATCAGCGGGACGCTGAAATCGGGCTTCCTAATGGAGCTCGAGATGACGCGGGCGCGCCGCGCCTGGATGTCCGAAAAGCTGACCTGGCTCGAGAAGAAGCAGAGGGACGCCAGCATCGCCGAACACCGGCGCGACGCGCGGTTCGTTCCGCAGGTCGCACACACGTTCTTGACGATCGCCGACGGCAGCACCCACCCCTGCTTCATCATCGACGTCTCCACCGCCGGTGTTGCGGTGTCGTCCGAATACGATCCGCCGGTCGGAACGCCGCTTGCGGTCGGTGCCTGCGTCGGACGCGTCATCCGAAAATTCCACGACGGCTTTGCGGTGAAATTCGCCGAGAAGCAACAACGGGACGACCTCGTCCGCCTGATCGTCCGCTCGGCTGCGTTGCAGTCGGCCTGAGGCGGCCGGCGGACAAAAGTCGGCCTGTTTGGGGGAGCCGGCGGCGCCGCATTATCACGGCGCAGGGCAGCGCGCGCTGCGCTACCTCGATGGCACACCGATCCGTCCACAGCATCCGCCGGCTTAACCTCCACGCCACCCGCCATGCCGCGGCCGCAATGGGAGGTCAGCCTGTCAAGGACCGCGCCTCGCGCCCGGCCTTCATTTGCAGATTTTGCGATCGGGGGACCGAATGGCTGTCAATAAAATCACTTGGGACAGGGTTGGCCGGGTTACCGAGCCCGGACGTTACATGTACACGTTTGGCTGGCTCACGATCACTGCCGACGATATTGCGATCTGGAAGCAATATCCGGACGCGGCGTTCGCGCTGCTGGTACAGCATCCTGTGCCGGGCCAGGCGATCGGCGACGAATTCCATCTCGGCGCCTTCGATATTGCGCCCGACACAAAGCCGTCGCTCGCCACGCATTGAGGGCCGGCTAGCCGATCGATGCGCCCACGGTTCGAACCGCGGGGGCAAACATTTCGCGTGAGAAGCGGCCGCCGGGATGCGGGAACGCATGGCCCGGGGGTCTGGACTCGCGCGCGAGATACGTGCATCGTAAATCGAAGAACTCTTCATATTCCTTTGATCTAATTCAGCAATCGCGACCTGATGCGGGATGCGCGGTGCTGCCCCTGACTCCGAACAGGTACCGCCATGCGATTGATTGCACTCATACTTCCGTGCCGGACGGCGTCGCAGACAATTCACAACTGACGGCGGCGATGAAGGGAAGCTGTCGCGGTTGTTAATCCAGGCGACAGCACGCGCATGACACAGGGTCGCATCCGGTGAAAGTGGATAAGGCGGTCAAGGGAACCTATTTTCGACGCCAATGTACCTGATTGAAGCATTACCCACCGTCATCGGAACTGCCGCCATCGCACCGGCGCTGCTGATGCTGTGGCTTGTCATTGCCGCCGAAGAGCGTCCCGGCCCGCCGGCTCAGGTCTGGACCGCTTTCGTGCTCGGCGCGGCCAGCATTTCGCTTCTGGGCCTCGCCCGTGCGCCCTTCGCCAAGATGGTCGCCGCTCCCGACAACCCCTGGACGGCGCTGGCCATGCATTCGATCTTCGGCGTCGCGCTGCCCGAAGAGGCCGTGAAGGTGATCGCCATCGTGCTGGTCTCCTCGACCAAGCGGCGGACCTTCGCCAATCCCATGGATACCGTGGTCTATGGCGCGGCGGTCGGCCTCGGCTTCGCGGCCTATGAGAACCTCGCCTACCTCGTGCAGCACGCCGAGATGTGGCGATCACTGGCGGCGCTGCGCAGCGTGCTGACCGTGCCCTTCCACGGCGCGCTCGGCATCATCGCCGGCGCATATCTGACCATTGCACGCGCAGGCACGGCACTCGGCGCGAACCGCCATCATCGCGACTGGGCCCGTCTCTCCAGCCGCCTCCTGATGTTGGCCGGGCCGCTCGCCCTGCATTCGGCCTTCGATTTCCCGCTGCTCACGCTGCAGCAAATGCCGGAGCTCGATCCGACACTGAGAATGTGGCTCGGTGCGGCGAGCCTCGTGATCGGATTCAGCTCGATCGCTTTTGCCATCCGCCTGGTGCGGCGCGTCGCGCGCCACCATGCGCCGCGTACCGACATCGCGCGCGAGCGGCTGAGCCAGTTGCGGCGCATGTGGGCATTGCTGCTGGCCGGCGGCGGCGTCGGGTTTCTCGGCCTTGCCTTCGTACTGACCTCGATCCGTCACTGGCTCGTCAATCCCGAGCGCAATCTGACTCTGGCCCTGATCCCGATCGGCCTGACCTCGATCCTGCTCGGCATTGCGCTTCTGGTTGTCACAACCGCAATCTACATTCTCGGCCGCAACCGCATCCGCACCAGCGCGGAAGGCTTTTCATCGGCACCGGGCGGCGGGTGAGCTCCGGGATGGCAACACCGGTGCGGCCATACTAGACTGGGGCCGCACCTGGTGCTGCGACCTGGAGCTTTCGATGACATCGCCTGACGATTTCGCACGATTGCAGTCCGCCATGAGCCAGACGGTGAAGGCACATTGGAAGGCCTTCCTGTTCGAAGGGATCCTGCTTGCCGTTCTCGGCGTTGCCGCACTGATCCTGCCGCCGCTCGCCAGCCTTGCGATCACGATCTTCCTCGGCTGGATGTTCCTGATCAGCGGCATCGGCGGGCTGATCGTGACTTACTGGGCGCGCAACATGCCGGGCTTCTGGTGGTCGCTGATCTCTGCCGCGCTGGCGGTGCTCGCCGGCATGATCCTGCTGGCGCGGCCGATGCAGGCCGTGCTGACGCTGACCATCGTGCTCGGCGCCTATTTTCTCGCCGAGGGCGTTGCCACCATCATGTACGCGCTGGAGCACCGCCGCGAGCTGAACAGCCGTTGGTCGTGGCTCCTGATCTCGGGCCTCCTCGACATCGCGATCTCGTTCATGGTGATCGCGGGGCTGCCAAGCTCGGCCGAATGGGCCATCGGCATCCTGGTCGGCATCAACCTGTTGTTCGGCGGCGCCACCCTGATCGGTGTGGCGCTGGCGGCACGCAAGAGCAACACTTAGGGCCCTGCGTCGATTGGGGGGTGACAACCCCGAACGCCTGCGCTAAAGAGCCTGCCATGATCACCGTCGCCACCAGCTATTTTTGGTACTTTAGCTACGACAGCTCGCTGGCGGCGGGAGGATCGCGCTCAATCTGACACATTGCAGCAAGACATCCGAACAGCCGCCAGACCTGGCGGCTTTTTTGTTGGCCGGCAGGTTCTTCAAAGACAGGAGCCCCGCCGTGCTGAGTACGACCGACGACCTTCGTATCTGCGAACTGAAAGAGCTGAGTACGCCTGATGAGGTGATGCGGGAGGTCCCGCGGACCCTCACCGCGACCCGCGTGGTCATGGCGGCGCGCAACGCGATCCATGCCATCCTGAACGGCCAGGACGACCGCCTTCTGGTCGTCGTCGGCCCCTGCTCGGTGCACGATCCCAAGGCTGCGATCGACTATGCGGAGCGCCTCGCAAAACTGCGCGAAGACCTCGCCGACCAGCTTGAGATCGTGATGCGCGTCTATTTCGAGAAGCCGCGCACCACCGTCGGCTGGAAGGGCCTGATCAACGACCCTGGCCTCGACGGCAGCTTCGACATCAACAGGGGCCTGCGGCTCGCACGCAACGTGTTGTCCGCGGTGAACAACCTCGGCCTGCCGGCGGGCACCGAATTCCTCGACATGACGACGCCGCAATATATCGCCGACCTGGTGTCCTGGGCCGCGATCGGCGCGCGTACGACCGAGAGCCAGATCCATCGCGAGCTGGCCTCGGGACTGTCCTGCCCGGTCGGGTTCAAGAATGGCACCGACGGCAATGTCCGCATCGCGGCGGACGCAGTGAAGTCGGCCTCGCATCCGCACCACTTCATGGCGGTGACCAAGCGCGGCCGCTCGGCGATCGCCTCGACCGCGGGCAACGAGGACTGCCACATCATCCTGCGTGGCGGCAGCAAGCCGAATTACGACGCGGCGAGCGTTGCAGCCGCCTGCAACGAGCTGGCAAAGTCCGGCGTTGCGTCACGGGTGATGGTGGATGCGAGCCACGCCAATTCGAGCAAGAAGCCGGAGAACCAGCCGTTGGTCATGGCCGACATCGCCGGCCAGATCTCAGGCGGCGAGAGCCGCATCATGGGCGTGATGATCGAGAGCAATCTCGTTGCCGGCCGCCAGGACGTCGTCGCTGGCCAGCCGCTCACCTACGGCCAGAGCATCACCGACGGCTGCATCGACTGGGCGACCACGGCAACCGTCCTTGAGCAGCTTGCCGACGCGGTCGAGATCCGGCGCAACAACCAGCGCGCTGGCATGCACGAGCGTTCCGCCTGATCGGGTGTCATGCGGGCGGGGCGATGCTGTCGCGCCCTGCCCGCAAACCTGTCTGCATCAGCAGCCGCGGCAGATGCTCTTGATCTTCTTGTCGAGCAACGCGTCTTCCTTGTTCACCGGATTGTTCGGGTCGCTCAGATTCTTCTCGCTCGGCACGTCGGCCGCGCGCGGCTGGCGATGACCGACCGGGGCGGGCAGCACGCCTGAACCCGCCGATGTTCCCGACGTGCCCGTGCTCGTGCCCTTGCTCCCGGTTTGCGCAAAGCCTGCGCTGCCGAACACCACCAGGAGCGACATTGCCACGACGATCTTTCTCATTCTGCTCCTCCAATCCTCAAACCGGCGTCGCCTGCCATCTCGACCGCTCAGGTCTCGGGCGGATAGAGATGAACGTCGCCGCAATAGTCCAGGATACGATAGCGCGTTTCCGACGCCGCATCACGCACATCCGGTGCGGTATTTTGCTCCGCCAACACATAATTCGGGCCGACCGGCGATTTGCCGGCACCGCCGGGAATATCGATGACATAGTCCGGCTGACACAATCCTGATACCCGACCGCGCAACTGCCGCATCAGCTCCTGTCCCTGCGCCAGCGTGGTGCGCAGATGCGCAGTCCCCGGCGCGAGATCGCCGTGATGCAGGTAGTAGGGCTTGATCCGGCATTCGACGAAAGCTCGCATCAAATCCGACAGAGCGGCGACGTTGTCATTGACGCCGCGCAAAAGCACGGACTGGCTCACCATGGGAATGCCGGCGTCGACGAGCCGGGCACAGGCACTACGTGCCGCTTCAGTCAGCTCGCGCGCATGGTTGGCGTGCACCGCGACCCAGGTGGTTGCACCCTCGGCCTTGAGCGCTGCGACCATCTCATCGCTGATGCGCGCCGGATCCGCCACGGGAACGCGGGTGTGAAGGCGGATGATCTTGACGTGATCGATGCTGGCGAGATCGGTCATGATCTCGCTCATCCGACGCGGCGACAGCATCAAGGGATCACCGCCGGTGAGGATTACCTCCCAGATCTCGCTGTGCGCGCGGACGTAATCGATCGCCGCGCGGTAAGCACCGTCCGAGAGCGCGTTCTCCTTGCCGGGACCGACCATCTCGCGACGGAAGCAGAAGCGGCAATAGACCGCGCAGACGTGAACCAGCTTGAACAGGACGCGGTCGGGATAGCGATGCACGATGCCGGCTACCGGCGAATGCGGATGATCGCCGATCGGGTCCGCGCGCTCGCTTGGTTGCACATCGAGTTCCGCGGCGCTCGGGACGAACTGCCGCGCGATGGGATCTTCGGGATCCGACGTGTCGATCAACTGGACCAGCGCCGGCGTGATCGCAACCGCATAGCGCGCGGCGACGCGCTCGAGCGCCGGCAGTGCCGTGGCGGGCGCAAGCCCCTCCTCCACGAGATCCGCCGGTTCCCGCAATGTCCGTGCAAGATTGGTTTTCGTCATGTCTCACCCGCAGGCGGCGTCCACACCACCTGATCAATCCGCAATGCGCCGGTCGCCAGCATCACCAGCCGGTCGAAGCCGAGCGCAACGCCGCTCGCCTCCGGCATTTGCGCGACCGCGGCCAGAAAGTCCTCGTCGAGCGGATAGGCCTCGCCGTAGCGGCGTTGCTTCTCGGCCATCGCCTCCATGAAGCGCCCGCGCTGCTCATCGGCGTCGGTCAATTCGCCAAACCCGTTGGCGAGCTCGACGCCGCAGGCATAGACCTCGAAACGCTCGGCCACACGTGGATCGTCGGCCTTCACGCGCGCCAGCGCCGCCTCTGGAGATGGGTATTCGAACAGAATGGTCAAACGACCCTGCCCCAGATGGGGTTCGACATGCTCGACCAGGACCTTGCTGAAGATGTCCGACCAGGTGTCATCCTCGCTGACGCGGACCTTGCCCGCCGCCGCCTGCGCGAGCGCGGCGCGGTTACCCTCGCCGCCCGAAATGGTCGCAAGCAGGTCGATTCCGGCGAAGCGCACGAACGCGCCGGCGATCGTCAGGAGTTCGGGCTCGGCAAAGGGATCGGCGATCCGGCCGCGGAAGGAGAACTGCCCGATCCCCGTCGCCTGCGCCGCCCGAGCGATGATGACGACGCAATCGGCCATAGTGGCGTCGTACGGTGCACCCGCCCGGTACCATTCCAGCATGGTGAATTCGGGCAGATGCAGGTCGCCGCGCTCGCGATCTCGGAACACCCGTGCGAATTCGAAAATCCGGGGTTCGCCGGCCGCGAGCAGCTTCTTGCAGGCGAATTCCGGGGACGTCCGCAGATAGCGCGTGGCCCGGCCGCCGTCGGGCCGCATGATCTCCGTCCGCGGAGCGTGCAGATGGGTCTCATTCCCCGGGGAGACCTGGAGGACGGAGGTTTCGACCTCGACGAAGCCTTGCTCGGCGAAAAAGCCCCGTAGAGCCCCGGTAATGGCCCCCCGTGCCTGAAGGAACGGCCGGCGATCGATGTGCCGGCCGGGCGACCAGAACGGTGAACTCGGCTTGTCCCCAGCCATTAACCGACCGCTCCCGCCGCGAGCAAAATGCTGGCATCCAACGGCAAAATCAGTATGTTGCGGCCCGAAACGGGCGCCGCGGTCCGATTTGAGACCCCGAGTCCCCCCGAGATTTGACCACGTCCTGGCCGGTGCCGGGCCAAGCAAGCAGGAAATATAGCTTTGAGAGTCATCGCCAGTTCTATTCGCAAGGGCAACGTGATCGAGCAAGACGGCAAGCTCTATGTCGTCGTGAGCGCCGAGAACATCCATCCCGGCAAGGGCACCCCGGTCAGCCAGATCGAAATGCGCCGAATCTCGGACGGGGTAAAGATCTCCGAACGGTACAAAACCACCGACCAGGTCGAAAAGGCCACGATCGAAGAGCGCAACTACACCTTCCTGTATGAAGATGCCGACGGCTACCACTTCATGAACCCGGAGACCTACGATCAGGTCCAGGTCTCCAAGGACGTCGTCGGCGACGCGGCCGCGTACCTTCAGGAGAGCATGACGGTCAAGCTGTCCATGCACGACGCCAACCCGGTGTCGATCGCCCTGCCGCAGCGCGTGACGCTGGAAGTGGTCGAAACCGAGCCGGTGACCAAGGGCCAGACTGCCTCCTCCTCCTACAAGCCTGCGGTGCTCTCCAATGGCGTGCGGACCACCGTCCCACCGCACATCACGGTCGGTACCCGCATCGTGGTGATGACAGAAGACGGCTCCTACTCCGAGCGCGCCAAGGACTGATCGTAGCGGAACAGGTGCCGCCGGGGGCGAGACAGTGGTTGGGAATTCAGTCCGCTTCGTCTCGCAGCTTCTGGCGTCGCTTTCGCTTCTGATCGCAAGCCCCCTCGCTGCGGATGAGTTCCGTAGCCCATCGCTGTCGGCCCTGCGCGTCGATTGGCGCGCAGCGCTCGACCAACTCCGCACCGAGATCAAGAGCCACCCCCAGATCGCGGGCGACTTCATCTTCGCGCCGCGTCGCTCGGTGCCACGATACGATCCCCGCGCCATGCCGGCGCTAGTGCAGCTCAACGCGATCTCAGGACAATTCTTCACCGGGATCGCGCGCAGCTCCGTCCCCGTGCTACTGCCTTTCGACGCTGCCGCCTACCTTGAGGCGCTGCGCAACGGCGCCGCGCCGAGCCTGGCGCTTGCACGCTACCAAGCCGATTTCAGTCCCGTCGACATGTTCGACGCCGGTCCCGCCGGCTACAGCGCGAGCTTTTCGTTCGAACCCGGCGCCGGCGACGGCATGCCGACCCGGGTATTCGCAAGGCCGGTTGAGGTGCAGATCACCGGCTCCGCGCTCGTCTACGACGTTGCCGATCCCACCGGTGGTAAGGGCGAGCAGGTCAAGCCGCTCGCGGCGCTCTATCCGGATTTGCGCAAGTTCATCCGGGAAGGCTATGTGCGCTACGCCTTCACGCGTTTCGGCGCTGCCTACGTGGTGTCGATCCAGTGCCTCGACAGCGTCGCCAAGCCGCGGCGGCTCGCTTGCAAGGAGGCCTATCCGGTCGCCGAACGGTTTCTGAAGGCGCTACATGTCGCCGGCGGTCAGCGCATCCGGCCGCTGATGGACGTCGCCTCGGATGTCATCGACCGTCCCGCAGAGCGCTCAACGGACTTCAGTTACCGGCCAAGCGGCGACATCGTCCCGAACACCGGTTACCGCAAGCAGGGCGGCCATCGCGACGTGATCGCCTATGCGCAGATCCGATTCCCGCTCGAAAAGGCACCGGCCTTCGTGCGCTCGCAATCGCATGTCAGGCGCGACAAGTCGGACGGTTCAACCGCTTACCCGTGGCGTGACAATTTCTGCGAGTCACGCAGCTTCGAGGTCTGGCAATGCAACGGCGGCCATGGCCATCAGGGCGAGGATATTCGCGCAGCCGGTTGCCCGCCTGCCGGCGAGGGCCGCGAGCGCTGCGATCCGAAGCAGCGGGCGGTGGTCGCGGTACGCGATGCCGTGGTGGTCCGCGGCTCCAAGGACCAAGCCGCAACGCTCGAGGTCAACAGCCGCACAGAGCACATTCGCTTCCGCTACATGCACATGAATCCGCAGACAATGAATGCCGACGGCCTGCTCAACGGCCGCATTGTCACCGAGGGCGAGAAGATCGGCGTCGTCTCGAACTATCTCGATCATCCCGCCGGCACGTCCATGCACCTGCATTTCGACGTCCAGGTGTTCACCCGCGACGGCTGGATCTGGGTCAGTCCTTACGTGACACTGGTCTCGTCCTACGAACGCCTGATCCGCGCCCGCGGCCGCGAGATCGGCCCGGAGATCGCAGGCGCCGCACAACCGGTCGCGCATGCGCTGCCGGACGAGGTGATCAAGCCGGACGTGCGAGAGGGTTCAGGCGGCGAGGAGAATTGAGGGCAGCTCGCATAGGGTTGGCTCTCGCCACGCATTCAGGGTCGTCCCGGCCAAGTGCGCAATTGCGTATGGGGCCGGACGGCGTTGGGGAGGCAGCGCGCAGCGCTACTCCAAATACGTCGTGAGCTGCGCGCCCTCGTCGGCCACAAACACTGCGATCAATTCCGCAGGCTCGGTATTGCTGGCGTTCGCCGAGACCAGATGCGTCGAACCGGGCGGCTCGAAGAAGGATTGGCCGACGCCAAACGTCTCGACCGGACTGCCACCGAGTTGGGAGCGGATCTCGCCCTTGGTGACGTAGGCGGTGACGGATCCCGCGTGACGATGCGGCCGCGAAAACCCGCCGGGGCCGTAGAAGACGCGCACGATAGTGACACGCTTGCCCGGCACGTTCGGCAGCGCATAGGAAGCGATCGGCTCGACCTTGTCGAGCGGCGAGCTCTTGGCGGCCGTGGCACACAGCGGCGCCAATGCTCCGGACACGGCGTCCATCGGCAG
This sequence comes from Bradyrhizobium sp. ISRA442, assembly GCF_038085055.1. Lineage (NCBI taxonomy): Bacteria > Pseudomonadati > Pseudomonadota > Alphaproteobacteria > Hyphomicrobiales > Nitrobacteraceae > Bradyrhizobium > Bradyrhizobium sp. ISRA442. Next base: position 475,699 of record NZ_JALGCN010000004.1, on the reverse strand, counting down.
CGGCAGCGCCTTGCCGATGGCGAGCGCACAGGCGAGGCCGGCGACGACGGCAAGCGACATCGATCGCGACGGCATTTGCCGCGGAGTCGCGGTCATCATCATTGTTGTCATGGTGACCCCCTCTCCTCGCGATCAGGACGCCGCGGCATTCGCCGCGACCGGCCGCTTTGCCGGCGTCCAGCGATACGCCGCGCCAAACCGGTTCCAGACGTTGATCGAGGCGACCGCCGAAGTCAGATACATCAGCTCGGTCTCGGAGAATTCGCGGCTCGCCTCCGCATACACCTCATCGCTGACGCCATCGGGCAGGAAGGTCAGCGCTTCAGCCCAGGCGAGCGCTGCGCGTTCGCGTGCGGAGAAGATCGGAGCCTCGCGCCAGACCGCGACCAGATTGAGCTTGTCCATGGGCACACCGATGCGCTCCGACAAGAGGATGTGATGCTGCAGGCAAAAGGCGCAGCCGTTGATCTGCGAAGCACGCAGCTTGACGAGTTCGAGGAGCTGCTTGTCGAGGCCGGCCTTGGCTGCGAGCTGGCCGAGCGCGAGCACCAGATCATAGGCGTCGGGCGCAAGGCGCTTGAAATCCTCATATTCGCTGCGGGCGTGTGGCATTTTCGTTCACCTCGTCGTATATAAGCGTCCTTACATCTTATAAGAGCTCTTCTATGCACCGCAAGACGGCTGACGTCACAAGATCGCAACCGGGCCGAAAGGCGACCGCGCGGCGAGACACTCACCGGCCTATCGCCGATGTCCGTGTGCCTGCGCCTGGCGAAGGCAAGCGCGGGGAACAAGGCTATCTCGGCTATCTGCTGCGGCAGGCCCATGCCGCGGTTCGGCTGAAGATGGAACGAACGCTCGCCGATCTCGGCGTGACGTCGCCCCAATTCGCGGTGCTGACCATGCTCAACGCCTATCCCGGCCTGTCGGGCGCCGACGTCGCCCGCCTCACCTTCCTGACGCCGCAGACCGTCGGCGTGATCATTCGCAATCTCGAACGCGACGGCGCGATCGAAATGACGCCCCACCCCGTCCATGGCCGCATCCAGCAGTGGACACTGACGACGCGCGGCGCGACCCTGCTCAAGGCGTGCCGCGAGCGCGTCATCGCGCTGGAGAAGCGCCTCGCCGCAGGCCTGGATTCGAAGGCGGAAACCACGATCCGGCGCTGGCTGTCCAACATTGCAGCCGAATTACAGGAAGAAGATTAGGCGATGAGGACGGCGCCCGCCGCAGGGCCCTATCCGTCCTTCAATGCATTCTTAACCGCGCCGGCGGGCCAGGACTCTCCCGCGGCGATCACCCGCACGCGACTTTGGTCGGCGGAATTCACCAACACATGCGAACTGACCCGATCGTCGATGCGCTCGATGCGCAACTCCGTTTCGGGCTTCCAGCTTAATGTCAGATCGAGATCACCGGGGAAGATCTGCCACCGGGATCCGTCATCGAGTTCAACGACGTGACTCTCTGAATGCGCTCGTATTTTCATCACCCTCCAATTCGCACTGCGTACCGCGCGTGCCTGGGGAATGCAGCAGTGCGACACTTTGTTCCGGGGAACAGGCGCGTTTGGACCTGCCTGTGCTGTGGTGAGCCTGCGCAGGAACTCACCCGCGCGGCCCCCGGGAACCGCCTCACAGCGGCTCCGTTTCCCGCTAGAATGGTCGCATGAAGCAAGCTGATTCCTCGGCCAATCTCACCCGCCGCGCTCTTCTGCAATCCGCAGCAGGCGCAGGCGCCCTGCTCGCCTCACCTGCACGCGTTCTTGCCGCCGCGCCGCCCGGCTTCGACGAGTGGCGCGAGGGCTTCCGCGCGCGCGCGATGGCGAAGGGCATTTCGGCCGCAACGTGGCAGCGCGCGATGGCGCGGGTCGAACCCGACATGAGCGTGTTCAAGCAGATCCGCAACCAGCCCGAATTCAACGAGCAGGTCTGGCAGTACATCAACCGCCGCGTCTCCGACTGGCGCATCATTAACGGCAAGATCGCACTGAAGAACAACGAGGCGCTGTTCGCGCGCATCGAGCGCGATTTCGGCGTCGAGCGCGGCACGCTGCTGGCACTGTGGGGCGTCGAGTCTGCGTATGGCGACCCGCTGGTGCAGCAGAACCACATGAGGCCGGTATTCCCTTCGCTCGCGGCGTTGGCCTGGAACGAGCCGCGGCGAAAGGCTTATTGGGAGACCGAGCTGATCAACGCGCTGCGCATCGTCGACAAAGGCTGGAGCACGCCGGAGGAGATGCGCGGCTCCTGGGCCGGCGCGATGGGGCATTCGCAATGGATGCCCGAGGTCTGGCTCAATGTCGGTATCGACTATGACGGCGACGGCAAGGTGTCGCCGTTCGGCAAGCCCGACGATGCGCTGGGATCGACGGCGAAATATCTCGTCAATCGCGGCAAGTGGCATCGTGGCGAGCATTGGGGCTATGAGGTGCGCGCACCCGGCAATATGAGCGGCAGCCGCACCTACGCGGCCTGGGCGTCAGCCGGCGCCACCCGTGCCGATGGCCAACCGTTCCCGCAGCCGAACGCCTCGGCCCAGATGTGGACACCGGTCGCGGGCGGACCGACGTTCCTGCTGGGACCGAATTTCTACTCAGTGAAGAGCTACAATCCCTCGATGAACTATGCGCTGGCGATCTGCCATCTCGGCGACCGCTGCCTCGGCGCGCCGCCCTTCATCCAGCCTTTCCCCGGCTCCGAGCGCGCACTGACACTCGCCGAAGTGCAGGAAATGCAGACGCGGCTCACCAAGGCCGGCTTCGACACCGGCGGCACCGACGGTCGCGTCGGCAACGACACCATGAAGGCGATCAAGGATTTTCAGCAGAAGGCAGGACTTGCGCCGGCGGATGGCTATGGCGGGCTGAAGGTGCTGGCCAAGCTGCGCCAGGGGTCGTAGAGCTCACTCCCTTCGTCATTCCACATAGCGCAAGTGCGCAATGTGGAATGACGATGTGGGGAATGTAGCGCTTCGGTCTAATGCCGGTACTGCGGCTCTTCCGCATCGAGCTGGCGGCGGATCGCGGCAAGGTGCAACCGCGCGGACTCGGAATCGCCCTCGCGCATCTGCTTGTAGGTCGCAGCCGCAACCGCGGGATCGACGGGCAGCACCTTTCGTCCGGTCGACATCGCCAGCACCTGCACCTCGGCGGCGCGTTCGAGATAGTAGAGGTCGTCCCAGGCCTCTGCGATGGTCGGCGCCAGCACCATCACGCCGTGATGCTTCATGAAGACGATGTCGGCATCGCCGACGGCAGAGGCGATGCGCGCGCCCTCGCGGTTGTCGAGTGCGAGACCGTTGTAGTCGCGGTCCACCGCCGTGCGGCCGTAGAATTTCAGCGCGGTCTGCCCGGCCCAGATCAAGGGATCGCCCTCGGTCATCGACAACGCCGTGGCGTAAGGCATATGCGTGTGGAAGGCCACCTTGGCGCGCGGCAGGCGCTTGTGGATCTCGGCATGGATGTAGAACGCGGTCGCCTCCGGCACGCCCTCGCCGTCGAGCACGTTGCCATGGAAATCGCAGATCAGAAGCTTTGACGCCGTCAGCTCGCGGAAGGCGTAGCCGTAGGGGTTGACGAGGAAGAGGTCGTCATGTCCCGGCACCACCGCGGAGAAATGGTTGCAGATGCCCTCCTCAAAGCCGTTGCGCGCCGCCATCCGGAAACAGGCGGCAAGATCCTCGCGCGCGGTGCGGATCGCGTCGGTGGCGAGATCCGGCCGGTTCGAGCGATGGGGCGCGGGTGAGGAGGCGTGAAGGCTGTGCGCCATGGCGAGGCAAACCTCTTTCGGTCGGAGACATCGGCGTTCTATAGGGCTGGCGCCTGTGCGTCAGCCCCCGCGACCGCCACCCTGCCCTGCATCGATCAGGGCCGCCGCGGCGCGTTGCCGGCGTTCATGCCGCCGTCGATCACCAGCTCGCTGCCGGTGACGTAGCGCGAGGCGTCCGAGGCGAGATACAGCACGCCGCTCGCGATCTCCGCGGCCTGGCCGGCGCGACCCAGCGGCGTTGCAACCCTGGCGCGCTCCTCGGGATCGATCGGCGCGTTGCCCTGGTTGCCGGTGGCGCCGGTCGGGATTTTGCCCCAGATCGGCGTGTCGATGATGCCGGGATGGACCGAGTTCACGCGAATGCCGTCACCGGCCGCCGCACACTCCATCGCGATCGATTTGGCGAACAACCGCACGCCGCCCTTGGTGGCGGAATAGGCCGACAGCCCCGGCGCGCCGCGCAGGCCCGCAAGCGAAGACATCATGATGATCGAGCCGCCGCCGGTCTTGCGCATCAGGGGCAGGCAATGCTTGACCGACAGGAACACGCCGTCGAGGTTGATCGCATTCTGCTTGCGCCAGTCACCGAGCGTCATGTCGACGATCGAGGGCACGGCAATGCCGATGCCAGCATTGGAGACGAGAATATCGAGACGGCCATAGCGCTTCGCGATGTCGGCGACGACCTCCGCCCAGCGCTCCTCGCTGGTGACGTCCTGCTCCAAAAAGATCGCCCTGCCGCCAGCCTTGGCGATACGGCTTGCGAGGTCCGGTCCCCTGAGCTCGTCGATGTCGGTGATGACGACGGTTGCGCCCTCGCGCGCGAACAGCTCGGCGATCGCTTCACCGATGCCGGAGGCGCCGCCCGTCACCAATGCGACCTTGCCCTCAACCTGCCCTGCCATGTTCACTCCCGTTTTTTGTTGTTTGCGGAGGTCATCTAATCACGGACGGGCCCTGGTCCGGTAGCGCGACATCGATGACGCGAAACTGCACGCGCTCGGCGCCCTGGTAGCGGTCGACCGACAGCGAGCCCGCGACATGCAATTGCTGGCCGCGGTTGGCCACGAGCGCATTGCCGAGCTTCTGGCCGACAGAGCGGAACGCGATGCCGTTGACGATCGCGCCGTCACCGGATTTGAATCGCAGGCGCAAATGCGCCTGGCCGACCTCGTCGGCATAGACGAGCTGGTGCGCCGGCAGCGCCAGCACGGCTTCCGGATTGCCGCTGCCGAAGGGACCGGCGCGGTTAAGCGTGGTCGCAAGCTCCGGCGTCACCGCGCGCGCGGAGACCGCACCGTCGATATAGAGCTCGTTGACGTGGCGCGCTTCCGCAACGTCGTGCGCCAGCGCGTTCTCGAGATAGGCGCGGAATTCGGCGAGCTTCTCTTTTCGTAGCGTCACGCCCGCGGCCATCGCGTGACCGCCGCCCTTGAGCAGGATGCCGTCGGCGACAGCCTGCCGCACCGCCTTGCCGAGATCAACGCCGGCGATCGAGCGCCCCGAGCCGGTGCCGATGCCGCCGGGCTCGAGCGCAATCGCAAAGGCCGGTCGCGAGAATTTTTCTTTCAGGCGGGAGGCGACGAGACCGACCACACCGGGATGCCAGCCTTCGGAGGCCGTGACGACGACGCCGAGCTTGTCCTCGAACCCGATCGAAGCCAGCGCCTCGGCTTCGGCCTGGGCTTCGGCGGCCTGCTCGATGAGGCGGCGCTCGCTGTTGAGGCGGTCGAGTTCGGCCGCGATCCGCGCGGCCTCGACGCTGTCACCTTCGAGCAGGAGCCGCACACCGAGATCGGCGCGGCCGATGCGGCCGCCGGCATTGATGCGCGGCCCCAGCATGAAGCCGAGATGCCAGGCCTCCGGCGGGCCGTTGAGCCGCGCCACATCCATCAGCGCGGTATGGCCGACATGATCGCGCCGCCGCATCGCAATCAGCCCCTTGGCGACGAAGGCGCGATTCAGCCCGATCAGCGGTGCGACGTCGGCGACCGTGCCGAGCGCGACGTGATGCAGCATGCCGAGCAGATCCGGCTCGGGCATCTCCGCGCTCCAGAAGCCGCGCTGGCGCAGCTCGCGATTGACCGCGACCAACGTCACCAGCACGAGCCCGACGGCTGCGAGGTGGCCGAGCCCGGAGAGATCATCGGGGCGGTTCGGATTGACCAGCGCGTCGACTTCGGGAAGATCGAGGCCGCATTGATGGTGATCGATCACGACCACGGACAGGCCGAGCCGCTTGGCCTCGGCCAGTGGTTCGATGCTGGTGGTGCCGCAGTCGACGGTGACCAGCAGCGTGGCGCCCTTCGCGGCCAGCGCACGAACAGCCTCGACGTTCGGGCCGTACCCCTCGAAGATGCGGTCGGGAATGTGGATCAGTGGATCGAGCCCGCAATGACGCAGGTGCCAGGCCAGCAGCGCCGCCGAGGTTGCGCCATCGACATCGTAGTCGCCGAAGATCGCGACCTTCTCAGCCTTAGCGGCTGCATCGGCGATGCGCTTGGCGGCGGCTTCCATCTCCGTCACGGTGAAGGGATCGGGCAGCAGCTTGCGGATGGTCGGGTCGAGGAAGTCGGTGACGGCGTCGATGTCGACGCCGCGCCCGGCCAGCACCCGCGCAAGCAGCTCCGGAAGCTGGTGGCGCTGCACGATGGCGAGCGCCCTCGCCGCGCCGCGGGCGTCCAGCCGGTCCAGCCAGAGCTTGTCGGTGAGCGAGCGCGCGACGCCAAGAAACGCCTGGGGCATTTCGACGGGCAAGGCGGTGGCGGGCGGCGTCATGATTCGAATGTGTTCGAGCGGTCTGGTAGGAACAGCGGCGCGAGCGGCCGCCTTGGATCAGAGGATTCGCCGGGAATCTTCGGCAATTTGCAATCTCGACGCCTCAGAAAGCGGTGGATTGCCGAATTCCTGAGCGACCTGACTATCATTTGAGCAGCCGCGCCGACAGCAAATTAAGTGGGCGTTAGGCGGAATCTTCGAGAAAGACTCGCATTCGATCTGTAATTTGTTGTTCCGCGTTCGTTGCAGGTCAGACCTCATTGCCAAGGGAAATCCCCGATGTCTGCTGCGCTGAGTCTGAAGGCCAAGCCGATTGCGAACGGAACTACCGAACTCAACGACGATGATTCCGACATCTCCGCGCTGATCAATCGCCTGACCGCCGAGGTCAACCAGATCGCGGTCGACAAGACCAAGTCGATCCAGCAGATCACCAACCAAATGAAGATGCTGGCGCTGAACGCGCTGATCGAGAGCTCCCGTGCCGGCGCGCAAGGCGCGGGCTTCGCCGTGGTGGCGCAGGAGGTGCGCGGCGTCGGCCAGCAGGTCGAGACCATCGCGCGCGAACTCGAGACCCAGCTCACCAAACGCACCGGTGATCTCGTCGCCTCGATCGAGCGGATGAGCCAACGCTCGCGCGGCGAGCGCATGGTCGATCTGTCGCTCAACGCCATCGAGCTGATCGACCGCAACCTCTATGAGCGCACCTGCGACGTGCGCTGGTGGGCGACCGATTCCGCCGTGGTCGATTGCGCGGCCTCGCCGGGCACGGCTGCGGTCACCCACGCCTCGCAGCGCCTGGGCGTGATCCTTGGTGCCTACACCGTCTATCTCGACCTCTGGCTCTGCGACCTCGAAGGCAACGTCATCGCCAACGGCCGCGCCGACCGCTTTCGCGTGGTCGGCCAGAACGTCGCCGGCACGAAGTGGTTTCGCGAGGCGCGCTCCTTGCGCTCCGGCGACGACTATGTCGCAGGCGACGTCGAGATCCAGCCGTTGCTCGGCAATGCGCAGGTCGCAACCTACTGCGCCAGCGTGCGTGCCGGCGGCCAGGCCAATGGTGCGCCGATCGGCGTGCTCGCCATCCATTTCGACTGGGAGCCGCAGGCCCGTGCCATCGTCCAGGGCGTGCGCGTCGGCGACGGCGACAAGGCGCGCGTGCTGCTGGTCGACTCGCATTTGCGCGTGATCGCGGCCTCCGACGGCCAGGGCATCTTGAGCGAGCGACTCGCGCTGTCGCTCAACGGACAGCGCTCCGGCTTCTATTACGACCGCTCGGGTGCGCTGGTCGCCTTCCATGCGACGCCCGGCTACGAGACCTATCGGGGGCTCGGTTGGTACGGGGTAATCGTCTGCGGGGCGTGAGGTCTAAGCCGGACCGAAAATCGGACCGGTCCGGGGAGTCCCAACCAAAAATCTGAAAAACAACCCCATGCAAAGTAGCGCGGGGCTGCTTTGCACGACGCTTTGTGCTCAGCCCAACCGTTTGACACGTCGGGCAAAACAGCGGCAACCTGCAATGATTGCGTAGTCCGCCAGCTTGGCCGTTGGCTCATGCCCGATGGCGGCGGATGGGATCAGACGATTGGACAGCCCAACCGTCAACGCACTTGCTCGCCGCAGCTACATGACCTGAGGATCATGGCCCCGCGCTGCACAGCGCAGAGCGTGCGCCGACCACGCAAACATCAGCTCTGCGGGAGTTCGCCAAAGACCTCGACCAGGCGAAAGCGCTCGCACATGAGCATCATGTCCTCGCTGAATCGTCCGAGCCGGCCGAAATAGGTCCGATGCGCGCTACGCCAATAGGCCAAGCTCCGGTCGCCTTCTCCCTCATCAAACGCAAAGTCGGCATCAACCTCATCGAAGCGCCGATACGTCACCTCGCTGGTTTCGATGACACAGCGCGGCACTCCACGTCCGTCGAGCACGACCCAGCGCTCGCCGGGCGTGGAGGTGTTCGGCTCGTCCTCTGCTGCAAGTCGCGGTCTTGATGCCCTTGATGACAAGGTCAAGTAGTTCATCTGCAAGCGCGGGACTGTCGCCGAAGGCGAACGATCGCAGGTGTTGATAGCGCTCAGGGACCGGCTCGCTCATGGTTTGCCAAGCTTCCAGATCATCTCACACAGCGACGCAATGGTCGCATCGCTTTAGGTCGAGCCGATCTCTCGGTCGACGTCACGGTATTCGGCAGACGTCCGGATGCAACAACGGCGCGTCCTTGACCCAGACCTTGGCGCCCTCAGGCCCGGAGACGGCACGCAGCGCTTCGCCAGCCGGCAGGCGGATCCAGCCTTGCGACGTCAGCATCTGATCGCCGATCGACAGGCTGCCCGCGACAACGAGCGCTTCGAGCCCGCGTGGATTTTCGATCATGATCGTCCTGCCGGGCGTCCAGCTCTCGATGCGCACATTCTCGAAGCCATCGTCGAACAATTCGATCGCGCTCGCCGCTCCCGATGTCGACGCTATTGGACGACCTTGCGCCGGCCGCCGCACTATCTGCTCGCGATCGCCGTCCCGGAATTGCCAAAGCCGGACGAAGATCGTGCAACCGTCCTTGGATGCGGGAACGTGCGAGGTTCCCGGAGGGTTGCGGAAGTAGCTGCCCGCCGGATAGTCGCCATGTTCGTCCTGGAAGACGCCGTCGAGAACCACGATCTCCTCGCCGCCGCCGTGAGTATGACGGGGGAACGCGCTACGCGGCGCATACCGCACGATCGACGTGGCGCGCGCCACCTCGTCGCCGATGCGGAACAGCATGCGGCGCTCGACACCCGGGGCTGGGCTTGGTTTCCACGGGAGCTGTGCGGCATGCACGATAACCGGAACCGTCAGATCGTCATTGATGCGCATTGCCTTTCTCCGTCATGGTCAACACCATTCTGAACTTGGCTTGGCCGGACCTCATCCGCGCGACTGCCGCCGCGGCTCTCTCCAATGGCATGGTCTCGATGCACGGAGGTACACCCGCGAGCACGCTGAAATCCAGCGTCTTCTCGTTTTCGAAGGGCGTGCCGGTCATCGCCACCAAGATGTTGCGCTCGCCCACGACGAGATGTCCCGCAGATACGGACAGTGTGTCCCTCCCTGCGTGCAACAGCACCAATCGTCCCTACGGCGCGAGAACACCCCTGAGGGCTGCGACTGCCGCGCAGGGCATCGACATCGGGGTACGTTATGGCGCCGGGGTATGGCCGGGGCTGACGGATCAGAAGCTCATGGTGCAGGAGATAACTCCGGTCTGCGCACCGACGCTCTTACGGGCGATTGCGCGCACCAGCCGACCTGGCCGGCCAAATGCTCGTTCATGATGTGTCGGTGGATGCACGCGCTGGCTTCGCGACATGGAGCACCTGGCTCAAGCAGGCGAAGCGCCGGATGTCGCGACGAAACGGGGGTTGCGGTCAACAATTCGGCCGCTGTGCTGCAAGCCGTTCCATGGCGCGATCGTTGAAACCAAGACCGCGCGCTTTGGTTCTTCCCTTACGGTCCGGCCCGTGCGACGCCTCGCCTCGGACCGTGCGTTTCAGCGTCATCTCGAGCTCTCGTATGACCAAGACGACCCGCTTCAACATCCTCTATGCCATCGCCGCAATTTTCGTGGTCTTGTTCATCCAGTATTTCGTTGCGACGGCGAGCCGGATCGCCGTAATCCCCTACAGCGAATACCAGCAGCTTCTGCGCCAGGATAAGGTCGAAAGCGTCGCTATCTCGGATCGCACATTGCAGGGCACGCTGAAGGAGCCCCTGCCCGGCGGACAGAAGCAGTTCGTGACGACACGTGTCGATCAGGACATCGCCCAGGACCTTGACAAGCACAACGTCCGCTTCACCGGCCAGATCGAGAGCACCCTGTTCCGCGATCTTCTGTCCTGGGCTATGCCAGCGCTGCTGTTCTTCGGCTTGTGGTGGTACATCGGCCGCCGCGTTGCCGAAGGCGGCGGGCTTGGCGGCGGACTAATGCAGATCGGCAAGAGCAAGGCCAAGATCTACGTCGAATCCAATACCGGGGTCACTTTTGCCGACGTTGCCGGCGTCGATGAAGCGAAAGATGAACTCCGCGAGGTCGTCGATTTCCTGAAAGCCCCCACCGATTATGGCCGGCTTGGCGGGCGCATGCCGAAGGGCGTCCTGCTGGTCGGGCCACCGGGCACGGGCAAGACCCTGCTCGCGAAGGCGGTTGCGGGCGAAGCGAAAGTGCCGTTCTTCTCGATCTCGGGTTCCGAGTTCGTGGAAATGTTCGTCGGGGTCGGTGCGGCGCGCGTCCGCGACCTGTTCCAGCAGGCACACGAAAAGGCGCCCGCGATTATCTTCATCGACGAGCTTGATGCGCTTGGCCGCGCCCGCGGTCTCGGCCCGTTCGCCGGCGGCCACGACGAGAAGGAGCAGACGCTCAACCAGCTATTGGCCGAGCTCGACGGTTTCGATTCACGCTCGGGCCTTGTGATCCTGGCCGCGACCAACCGGCCCGAAATCCTCGATCCCGCCCTGCTCCGCGCCGGCCGCTTTGATCGCCAGGTGCTGGTCGATCGTCCCGACAAGAGGGGCCGTGTCGACATCCTCAAGGTGCACATGGCGAAGGTGCGAGTGGAGCACGACGTCGATCCGGAGACGGTGGCCGCCCTGACGCCGGGGTTCACCGGCGCCGACCTCGCCAATCTGGTCAACGAGGCGGCGCTGCTCGCGACGCGTCGTCGGGCAGCGGCCGTCGGCATCAGCGACTTCAACAATGCGGTCGAGCGCATGGTCGCAGGACTCGAGAAGCGCAATCGCTTGCTCAATCCCAGAGAACGCGAGATCGTCGCCTATCACGAGATGGGTCACGCGCTGCTCGCACTGTCGTTGCCGGGCGTCGATCCCGTGCACAAGATCTCGATCATTCCGCGCGGCGTCGGTGCGCTTGGCTATACTATTCAGCGCCCCATCGAGGACCGCTTCCTGATGACAAAGGAAGAGTTGGAGAACAAGATGGCGGTTCTGCTCGGCGGCCGCGCCGCAGAGTTGATCGTGTTCGGGCATCTCTCCACCGGAGCGGCCGACGATCTGCGTCGCGTCACCGATATCGCCCGCAGCATGGTGACACGCTACGGCATGTCGGAGAAGCTTGGCGGCATCGCTTACGAGCGCGATCCCGGCAATTTCCTGGCAAGCACAGATCGACCCTACCCGGTTCGGGAGCGGGATTACGCGGAGGAGACGGCCGCGGCCGTCGACCGCGAGGTGAGAGCCATCGTGGACCATGTCTTCCAGCGCACCCAGGCCGTCTTGACCAAGCAGCGGTCGATCCTCGACCGTGCGGCGAACAAGCTGCTCGAGAAAGAAACGCTGGAGCAAAGCGATATCGACGCGCTCGTCCGGGAGATGCCCAGGGAAGGCCTGCGGGCAGTCTAGAGGTCTTCCGCAGGCCCGGTCGCGCACGACCGCGCTGATCCATCACTTCCGATACTGCTCGTCGCCGACCTTCTCCATCCAGTCGACGTTCTTGCCGCCGAGCGATTCCTGGATGGCGATGTGCATCATTGCCGTGGTCGGCGAGGCGCCGTGCCAGTGCTTCAATCCCGGCGGAAACCATACGACGTCGCCCGGCCGGACCTCCTCGATTGGACCGCCCTCGCGCTGCACCCAGCCAAGGCCCGCCGTGATGATCAGCGTCTGCCCGAGCGGATGCGTATGCCAGGCCGTGCGGGCGCCCGGTTCGAACGTAACTTGACCGGCGCCCACGCGGGCAGGATCCGGGGCCTGGAACAGCGGGTCGATGCGGACCGTGCCAGTGAACCAATCGTCCGGGCCCTTCTGGGACGGCCGCGATCCGTTTCGCTTGATGTCGATGTCCATGTGAAACTCCTTCTGCGCGTCACGCGAGACCCTCGCCCGACAAACTCCGACCGTTGCGGCAGCGCTGCCGCATATGAGCACGCCCCTGCGTGTGATCATCGCAACACGCCGTTCAGCGCGGACGCTTCTCGATGACGTCCTTGACGACCGCGGCCGCGGAGAACGCATTGGGCCAGCCGGCATAGAAGGCAAGATGGCCGAGCACCTCGCCGGCCTCCTCCCTGGTCAATCCGTTGTCCATCGCCCGGTTCAGATGGTAGGTGATCTGCGCGACCTGGCCGGTCGCGATGAGAGCGCTCACTGTGACCAAACTGCGATCGCGCGGAGCAAGAGCAGGCCTCAGCCAGAGATCCCGGAACAGCACGTCGGTCGTGTACTGGACGAGGCTCGGTGTGATCTGCCCGAACTGCTCTCCGACACGGCTCGCCCGCTGCTTCTCCGCCGCTTCATCCAGCGGAAGCTGCGGTCCCGATGCCGGCGGGAGCTGATCGGCCCCGATGTTGCGGCTCTTGAAGACGTCCCTGGCCGCCGGGATCGCATCCATCGCGTTGGCCCAACCGGTATAGAACGCGAGATGCGTGATGATCTCCGAGATCTCCGCCGGCTTCACGCCATTGTCGAGTGCGACAGCGAGATAGTACGGCAGCTCGACGGTCTGATTGCGCGCGATAAGCGCAGCGACCGTGACGATGCTGCGGTCTCGAGGCGAGAGGCCAGGTCGTTTCCAGAGATCGCCCTGAACAATTTTCTGCGCGTAGTTCTCGAGCCCGGGCGCGACCGCGCCGATATCTTCCGACTTCGACATGCGATTTGCTCCTTCGATGGGTGGCTGGTCCGCGGCGGCCGCGCCGCCGGCGATCAGGCAGAACGAAATCAAGGCCGCTGCAAGCAGTCTCATTGCGGCAATACCTCCACAGTTTCGGGATACGCCATCAGCCACCAAGCGACGAGCGCGGCGCAGAGCACGGTCAGGGCGCTGGCGAGAAACACGACATTCAGCCTTGCACCGGTCGCAAGCAGTCCAAGCGCGGGACTCGCCAGACCCTGGGCGAAGTCGAGAAAGGCGGTGTAGGCTCCCATGGCCAGACCGCGGCTTTGTGCCGGCACGCGGCGCACCGCTTCGACGCCGAAGCCCGGATAGACCAACGAGAAACCGAAGCCGGTGAGCGCGGCGCCCGCCAACGCCATCTCGGGCCGGACGGCCAGCCAGATCAGCGCCTGGCCGATGGCTTCGATCACCGCGCAGACCAGCGCGACCTTCGCACCGCCGACCGCGTCGGCCACGTGACTGAAGAATACACGCGCCAGGATAAAGGCGACCGCATACGCTGTGTAGGCGAGCCATCCGTCGGCCCATCCGCGGTGCGCGAACAGCAGCGCGACGAATGTGGTCACCGCCCCGAAGCCTACGCTGCCGAGCGCCGAGCCGAGGCCGGGCACCCATACCGCGCCGATCACCTTGGCGAACGAGAGGCGCGCGTGCTGCACCGGAGCGACCGACGGAAGCCACACAACGACCAGCAGCGTAAGCAGCGGAGCAGCCACGGTCGCGGCCGCAATCGCCGCAAAGCCGTAAGCGGCGTAGAGCGCGGCGCCGGCCGGCGCGCCAATCGCAAAGGCCGCGAACATTGCCGATCCCACCCAGGCGATGACCTTGCCCGTGCTGCCGGTATCGGCGAGCGCCAATCCCCAGCTCACCGCTGCCGTGATGATGAAGCTCTCCGCCCCGCCGAGCAAACCGCGCCCCAGCAGGAGGATAGCGGCCGATACCAGCGGGGCCGCAGTGAAGCCGAGCGAGAGCAGGTACAGGAGCCCGGAGACCGAGGCCGCCAGCAGACCAGCGACCACACCGTGCTTCGCCCCCCGGCTGTCCGAGAAGTGGCCCGCCCAGGGTCGCGAGACCAGCGACGCTGCAAACTGACTGCCCGCGACAAGGCCGACCATGAACGTGCCCAGCCCCAATCCGTCGTGCACGTGGAGCGGAAGGACCGGCATCGCGACGCCGATGACGAGAAAGGCGACGAAGACCACTGCCATGATCGGCAGCAAATTCGCTGACGTGCGGGGGCCCGCGGCCGGCTCCTGCAAGGCTGTTACCGACATGCGAGTTCAAAACCCATGTCGGATCGGCCGATAGGCTGCGTCGAACCCGCTGCTTGCTGCCGTCTCGTGGTTGATCGCTTTGGTCATCGGTCTTGGCCCTTCAATGAGACGGCATTGCCGTTGGCTGACCCGAACCTAGGACTTCCGCTCGCGCGCGATTAGGTGATAGATTTCGCATGTAGTCATTAGCATGGCTTATCAATGCATCGGGACGACGCGAGCGACCTCCTCGCCTTTCTCGCGGTTGCGAGGGAACGCAGCTTTACGCGCGCCGCCGCGAAGCTCGGCATGACGCAGTCCGCCTTGAGCCAGATCATCAGACATCTGGAGGAGCGGCTCGGCGTGAGGCTGCTGAACCGGACGACGCGCAGCGTCACACCCACTCAGGCCGGAGAACGCCTGTTCCTGAGCATCGGACCCAAGTTCAACGAAATGGACCTGGAACTTGCCGCGCTCAGCGAGCTCCGCGAGAAGCCGGCCGGGACCGTTCGCCTCACGGCGACGGAGCATGCCGCCGCGGAGATTCTGCTGCCTGCGCTTGGCAAGATCCTGCCGAAATATCCCGACATTCACGTCGAGGTGATCATCGACTATGGGCTCACCAACATCGTTGCCCAGCAAGTCGACGCAGGCATTCGTCCCGGCGAACTCGTTGCCAAGGATATGATAGCCGTGCGGGTCAGCCCCGACCTACGAATGGCCGTGGTGGGCTCGCCTTCCTACTTCGCCGAGCGCAAGCGGCCCAAGACTCCTCAAGACCTGACGAGCCACAACTGCCTCAACCTTCGCCTGCCGACGCATGGCGGCAGCCTCTACGCGTGGGAGTTCGAAAAGAACGGGCGCGAGCTCAACGTGCGCGTCGAAGGGCAGCTCGTATTCAACAGTGCAGGCCTCCTCCTGGAAGGCGCGCTCAAGGGCTTCGGCCTCGCCTATCTCACGGAGAGCCATGTGCAATCTCACCTCGCGCAAGGCCGCTTGGTGCGGGTTCTCTCGGACTGGTGTCCGCCATTCTCGGGATATCATCTCTACTATCCCAGCCGGCGCCAGGTTTCGCCGGCCTTCTCGCTGCTGGTCGACGCTCTTCGATATCATGGGAAATAACAGGGACCGGTGGCATGCTCGACGTTCGCACGAACATCCAGGCAACATGGATCGTTGCTGCATCGCAACGGACCGTCTGGAGCATTTTCCGGCAAGGAACGCCCGTTCCAGGCAAGAGCTTGCCCCAATGCGGCTCTAGACTGCGCTTCGCTTCAGGAGAGCGTGAGCATCAGTTGGTTCTGATCATCTCACGCCCGCAAAATGCTGAGGAGATATGCCATGAAGATTGTCGTGATCGGTGGGACCGGGTTGATCGGATCCAAGCTCGTGGCGAAGCTCAATCAGCAGGGCCACGAGGCCGTGGCGGCCTCGCCAAGATCGGGCGTAAATGCCGTGACCGGCGAAGGCCTCGCTGAGGCGCTGGCCGGCGCAGATGTTGTCGTCGACGTGGCCAACGCGCCGTCCTGGGAGCCTGCCGCCGTACTAGAATTCTTCGAGCTGTCGAGCCAAAATCTCGGCGCGGCCGAGGCCGCAGCCGCCGTTGGACATCACGTGGCGCTGTCGATCGTGGGGACCGATCGGTCGCCCGACATCGCCTATTTTCGTGCCAAGCTCGCCCAGGAGACCATCGTCAAGGCATCTCCGGTGCCCTACTCGATCGTCCGTGCCACCCAGTTCTTTGAGTTCCTCGGCGCCATCGCCGAATCGGGCGCGGTTGGCCGCAATATCGTCGTTCCATCGGCGCTGTTTCAGCCGATCGCGGCCGACGACGTGGTTGATTGCCTCGCAGACATAGCAACGGGCCGGCCGCTGAATGGCACGATCGATATCGCAGGACCCGAGAAGGCTCCCTTCAATGAATTCGTCGCGCGTCGCCTGAAAGCGGCCGGCGACGGCCGCCTGGTGGTTGGAGAGCCCAGCGCCCAGTACTACGGCGCACCCGTTGACGACACGTCGCTGATCCCGCTCGGCGAGGCGCGTCTCGGCAAAACGCCGCTCGCCACATGGCTCGCGCGGGTCTGAGGGTCCGCGCTCCCGGGATTCACGGCAGACAAGGCAATGAAGGGTGTCACATGCGCGGATTGCTGATCGTAATGGCGGTTTGTACCGCCTCTTTCCTGACGGCACGGGCAGCCGAGACGCAGCCAGCAGCGCCGTCGGCCAAGATAACGGTGGTGTTTGACCAGGCGCTGCCGAATGTCCCGGGCAAGAGCATGAAGGGCGTGCTGGTCGAGTATGGTCCCGGCGGCTCCTCGCCGGCCCACATCCACGCGCGCTCTGCATTCATCTATGCCACCGTCTTGGAAGGAGCGATCCGCAGTCAGGTCAATGACGAGCCCGCCAAGGTCTTTCGCAAGGGCGAGAACTTCTTCGAGAAGCCTGGCGACCGCCATGCCATCAGCGCCAATGCCAGCGATACCGAGCCGGCGAAGCTGCTTGCCGTGTTCGTGGTCGATACGAACGACAAGGAGCTAACGACGCCCCTGTCGAAGTAGCGCCGGATCCGCATGCGGCAGCCCATCATCCAAGCCCCTCGACGAATGCAACCGGCGTACCTTTCGCGACACTGCCCGCGACACGTTCGGCGTCCCAATTGGTAAGCCGCACGCAACCGTGAGATTCCGCCTTGGAAATCTTGCCAGGCGACGGCGTCCCGTGAATGCCGTAGCCTTCGGCGGACAGGTTGATCCAGACCGTGCCGACCGGATTGTTCGGACCGGGCTTGATGATGAAGGGCCTGCGGGAACGGACGTCCTTGAAATGATAAGCGGGATTGTAGCGATAGCGCGGATTGCGGCTGATCTCCGTGACCTTCAGGGTGCCCGAGGGCGACGGCTTCTCTTCGCTTCCCACGGTCGCCGGATAGAATCCGATCAGCGCATTCGACTTGTCGAACAGCTTCACCGTCTGCCGGTTCTTGTCGATCTCGACCCTATCGGCCTTGGCAGGCGCACCGCTTCCGCTGGCGGTGTCCACCACGACGATGCTGTCGCCGGCGCGATCGAAGCGGCGCCCGGGGTTGAACGCCGACAATAGCTGCTCGCTCATGTGAAACTTCTCGGCCAATGCTTCGCGCGGACTTGTGAAGGCGAGCTTCGGGATGTTCTTCATGTCCTCCATCTTCGAGGGAAGCTTGCGCAGGAACGGGCCCGCGACATCGTGCTCGGTGATGGTGTAGGTCGCCGTCACCGGCCGGTCGTCCGCCGCTAGCGCCTTCCAGACGTCCTCCGTCAAAGCGTCCGAGCTCGGCAACTGCTGCGCTTCCGCATAGGCCCGCAGCGCCTTCTTCGCGTTCTCTCCGAACCTGCCGTCGATCTCACCGGGCGAGAAGTGCGCCCGATCCAAGAGAACCTGCAGCCGCACCCCCGCCGGGGTCGGCTTCTCGTTCGACAGGGTCTTCTTCGATGGCTGGGCGGAATTGATGGCGTCCGCGGTCATCTCGGCGGCGAGCGCAGGCGTGGTCGTCAGGGCGAAGATCAGAAGGATACAGATCTGCCGGGCGCGGTAGACGGACCAATTCGTCGCCGTTCGTAACAGGCCGTCGTCGACCATGTTCGAGCTCCGAGGTGGAGACGTTCATCGGGATGGCAACTCGCCTCGACGGCGGAAGTTTCCAGTTCTTCCCGAAAGGCGCAAAACCTCGGCGCGCGGCGGGCGCAGCTATCGCGCATGCGCCCGCTCCATTCCTGCCAATCAGGCCACGCGACGCGCGGCCATCTCCGCTGCGAGCAGCACTGCGGCGCGGCTCGCGCCGATCGAGGCGGTCCCCTGCCCTGCAATGTCATAGGCGGTGCCGTGCGCCGGCGTGCAGATCGGAAACGGAAAGCCGCCGAGCAGGGTCACGCCGCGATCGAAGCCCATTAGCTTCATCGCGATCTGGCCCTGGTCATGATACATCGTCAGCACCGCATCGAAGGCGCCGTTTTTCGCGCGCAGAAACACGGTGTCGGCGGGAAACGGCCCCTCGGCGGCGATACCCTCGCGCTGGCCGGCCGCGACCGCCGGCGCAATGATGTCGATCTCCTCGCGGCCGAAATTGCCGCCGTCGCCGGCGTGCGGATTGAGCCCCGCGACCGCGATGCGCGGCTGCGCAAAGCCCGCATTGCGCATACAGAAATCGGTCAGCTTGAGCGCGCGGTGGATGCGTTCGCTGGACAGCCGCGCGGCAACGTCCTTGAGCGGGATGTGCGAGGTGACCCGCGCATTCCAGAGCTGACCGAGCACGTTGAATTCGCTTGCCGCAGTCTTGAGCCCGGCGACTTCCGCGGAGAATGCGATCTCGTCGTCATAGTCGGCGCGGGCAAGCCGCATCGCCTGCTTGTTGAAAGGGGTGAAGCAAACGGCGTCGACGCGCCCGTCCCGACCGAGCTCGAGCGCATGGCGATAGTTGGCGAGCGCAAAGCGGCCGCCGGCAAGGCTCGCCGTTCCCCGCTCGATCTCGGCCGGATCAAGATGGCCGAGATCAACGAACAGCGCCTCGCCCTCGGCCGCGCGAAAATCGTCTCGCTGCCTCACCGTCTTCAACTCGGGCTTCACACCCGCAACGCGCGCTCCCTCGTCGAAGATGCGGCGGTCACCGATCACGACAAGCCGACTGCGGGCACGGATGTCGTCCTGCGCCACCAGTTTCGCCGTCAGCTCCGGGCTGATGCCGGCGGGGTCTCCCATTGCCAATGCAATGAGCGGCTTTGCTGTCATATGATCACCTTCTCCTGGCTTGTCGTCTCGGCAGCGGGGGATGCGGGCTTGCGCCAGAGACGTGTAAGCTGCAACGCGAGCGGAAGCAGCAACAGGGCGATGCCGGCCACGATCAGGCACGTCACCAGCCGGTTTGCAAAGAAGATCCCGAGCGATCCCTTGGACATCAGCATCGACTGCCGGAACGCATCCTCAGCCTTGTCGCCGATGACGATCGCGAGCACGAGCGGCGCCAGCGGATAGAACAGCTTCTTGAAGAGATAGCCGACGATCCCGAAGCCGAGCATCATGACAACATCGAGATAGGAGTTCGACACAGAATAGGCGCCGACGACGCAGATGATCACAATCAGGGGCGCGATGACCACGAAGGGAATTCGCATCAGGGCGGCGAAGATCGGAACGGTCAACAGCACCAGCGCGACGGCGACGATGTTGCCGACATACATCGAGGCGATCAGGCCCCAGACGAAGTCTTTCTGGTCGACGAACAGCATCGGCCCGGGATTGAGGCCCCAGATCATCAGTCCGCCCATCATCACGGCCGCGGTGGCCGAGCCGGGAATGCCGAGCGAGAGCATCGGCAGTAGTGCGCTGGTGCCCGCGGCATGATCGGCCGTCTCAGGCGAGATGATGCCTTCGATCTCGCCGGTGCCGAAATGCCGGCCGCGGCGCGAGAAGCGGCGGGCGATGCCGTAGCTCATGAAGGATGCCGCGGTCGGGCCGCCCGGCGTGATCCCCATCCAGCAGCCGATGGCAGCGCTCCGCAGCAGCGCAACGCCATGCCGCGGCAGGCGGGCGACCGCGCGAAACACCTCGCCCCAGTCGATCTTCGATGAGACCGCGCGGGCATGAACCTCCTCCTCGACCGCGACCAGGAGCTCGCCGATGCCGAACAGGCCCATCACGGCAACGACGAAATTCACGCCCTTGACCAGCTCGTCGATGCCCATGGTGAGGCGCACGCTGCCGGACACGGTGTCGATGCCAATCGCGGCGATCGCAAAGCCGATGGCGAGCGCCACCACGGTCTTGATCGGCGCCGCGCCGCCCATGCCGACGAAGCTTGCGAAGGCGAGGAAATACACCGCGAAATATTCCGGCGGTCCAAAGGCGAGCGCGACCTGTGCCACCCAGGATGCGAGGAAGGTGATCAGGATGACGCCGATCAGCGCGCCGAACGCGGCCGAGCCGAAGGCGGTGGCGAGCGCCGTGGTCGGCCGGCCGTCGCGCGCCATCGGATAGCCGTCGAAGGTGGTTGCGACCGACGACGGCTCCCCGGGGATGTTGAACAGGATCGAGGTCACCGAGCCGCCAAACAGCGCGCCCCAATACATGCTGGAAAGCAGGATGATCGCCGACACCGGCTGCATGCCGAAGGTCAGCGGCAGGAGCAGCGACACCCCATTCGGCGCGCCCAGTCCCGGCAGCACGCCGACGAGAATGCCGAGCAGCACGCCGACCGCCATCAGGACCAGATGCGGAGCGGTGATCGCGATCGTGAAGCCGTGCAGGAGTTCCTGGAGATTGTCCATCGCCCTCTCCGTCAGAACCCGAACACGGCGGCGAGCGCGCCGTGCGGCAGCGTTACCTGGAACATGCGCTCGAACACCACGTAGAGCGCGAGGGCCGTCGCCGCCGCCATGACCAGCGCGCGCGGCACGGATTGGTGCCCGGGGATCGCCAGCACCGCGAAGACATACAGCGCCGAGGCGAGATACATCCCGAGCAATGGGATCGCGGCAACGAAAATCGCAGCCGGCACGAACAGCCCGGCCAGCCGGCGCAACTCGATCGGCGTGATGGCGACGGGAACGCTTGCGAGCCTCGCAGCCGGCAGGGCGCCCCGCACCAGGTTGTAGAGGCTCCCGAGCACGATGATGACGCCGGTCAGGAATGGGAACGTGCCGGCGTCGACGCCCGCGCTCGACCAGCCGATGCCGTTGTCGAGGCTGGAGACGACGACGGCCACACCGAAACTGCCAGTGAGCATGGCGGTCGCAAGTTCAAGAGCGCGGCGCGTTATCATCAAGGGCTCCTGGTGACGAGAGACAACAGGACATCATGGCGCGGGGCTTTCCCGCCTCACTTGACGAGCCAGCCCTGCTCGCCCGCAACCTGCTTGACGTGCTCGAGGTCCTCCTTGATGAACTTGTCGAACTCGGCACCGGTCAGGAACGTGTCGACCTGAGAGGTCTTCTCGATATAGTCCTTCCATTCCGGCGTGGCCTGCACCTTCTTCATGAGGTCGATGTAGAACGCGGCCTGGTCCGGCGTGACCTTGCCGGGCAGCCATACCGTGCGTGGCTGCTCATATTGATTGATGTCGAGGCCCTGCTCGACGCAGGTCGGAACGTCGTTCCAGCCTTCGGTCGCGGTCACCTTGGGGCCCTGCGGCAGCCGCTTCGGGCTGAAGGCGCAGAGCGGACGCTGCGTGCCGCCGCGCCACTGCCCGAGGCTCTCGCTGGGATTGTTGACGTGGGAGTCGATGTGGCCGCCGGCGAGCTGCACTGCGGCTTCCGCGCCGCTCTTGAAGGGGATGTAGGTCAGTTTGACGTGACCGGTCTTCTCGATCATGCGGGTCAGCACCTCGTCGGTGTCCTTCGATTGCGCTCCGCCCATCTTGAATTCGCTCGAGGCCGCCGCCTTCAGATAATCACCCGCGGTCTTGTAGGGCGCGTCCTGCTTGACCCAGAGCAGGAACTCGTCCTGCGCCATCGCCGCGATCGGGGTCAGATCGGTGTAGTTGAAGGCGACCTTGGAGACGAGCGGCTGCTGCCACGCATTCGATGTGCCGAAGATCACCTTGTAGGGATCGCCCGCAGACGCCTTGCCGTAGACATAGCCTTCCGCACCGCTGCCGCCGCCCTTGTTGACGACGACGATCGGTTGATCCGTCAATTTGTACTTGGCGATGATGTTCTGCACCGCGCGGGCAAGATTATCCGTACCCCCGCCCGGCCCTGCCGTGGCCACGAACTCGATCGGCTTTTGCGGTTGCCAGGCGCTGAGCGCCGGCATCGTGCCGGCGAGCACGGTCGCAGCTACAGAAAGCAAAAGCGTTGACGTCCGACCCATGATTTCCTCCAGCTCATTTTTGTCCGTTGTTCTTGTTGTTATCGACGTCCGGTCAGGCGACGCGTTCCTCGCGTTCGCTCGACACTGATACGATTGCGCCTTCTTTTTCGAGCGCTTCGATTTGCTTTTGGTCAAACCCGTGCTCTGCAAGCACCTCGCGGGTGTGCTCGCCATAGACAGGCGCGCCGGAAAGGACCTTGCCCGGCGTCTCCGAAAACTTGACCGGAAGGCCGATCGTCTTCACGGGGCCGAGCGTCGAGTGCTCGACCTCGACGACCATCTCGCGCGCCAGCGTCTGCGGATCGCTCAGGGCTTCCAGCATGTTGTGCACCGGACCGCACGGCACGCCCTTCTCGTCCAGCACCGCGAGCCAATGCGACCGCGGCTTGGTACGGAAGCGCTCGCTCAGAACCGCTTCGAGCTGTTTCAGATTCGCCATGCGATCGGCCCCGGTGACGAAGCGCGGATCGGAGGCTAGCTCGGGTGCGCCGAGTGCTTCCAGCATCAACAGCCAATGCTTCTTGTTGGCGCCGCCGACCACGAGCCAGCCGTCCGAGGCCTCAAAAGCCTGATATGGCGCGTTGAGCGGATGCGCCGAGCCCATCGCGCGCGGCGCAGTGCCCGCGGCCAGCGCGATCGTCGACTGCCAATAGGTCTGCACCAGGGCCGCCTCATAAAGCGACGTCTCGACCCACTGCCCTTCGCCCGTCTTGAGACGATGGGTATACGCGGCGAGGATGCCCATGCTTGCGAGCAGGCCCGCTGTGATGTCGGACAGCGGCGGGCCGCATTTCACGGGCGGACCATCGGGGCGTTCGCCGGTGAAGCTCATGATGCCGCTCATGGCCTGTGCGACCAGGTCGAACCCCCTCCGGTGCTTGTAGGGCCCGGTGCGGCCAAAGCCCGACAACGAGCAGTAGATCAGCGCCGGGAGTTGCTTGTGCAGCACCTCGTAACCGAAGCCGAGGCGCTCCATGGCGCCCGGCGCAAAATTTTCGACCAGCACGTCCGCGCTCGCGATCAGCCGCCGCAGCACCTCCTTGCCGCCCTCGGTCTTCAGATCCAGCACGATGCCGCGCTTGTTGCGGTTCATCATCAGAAAGGACGCCGCCTCATCGCCGATCTTCGGCGGCACCGAATGGCGGGTGTCGTCGCCGTTTGGCCATTTCTCGATCTTGATGACGTCGGCGCCCATGTCGGCGAGCATCAAGGTACAGGTCGGCCCCGCCATGACATGGGTGAGATCGATGACCTTGAGTCCGGCCAGCGGTCCCGAACGGTGAGAGGTGGATTGCGATGGATCGCTTTGCATCGGCCTGTCCTATTGACCGCGCCACTGCGGCGCGCGCTTGTTGAGGAAAGCATCGAGCCCTTCGCGAAAATCCTGGCTCGTGTAGCACATCAGGATGAGGTCTTCCCCCTCATCCCGCGTCAGCCGCTTCTGCAGGCGGGCGACCGCCTGCTTGGTCGCATTCAGCGTCAGCGGCGCGTGGCCGGCGAGCAGGCGAGCGACCTCATCGGCACGCCTGTCGAGCGCTGCGAGATCGTCGACGACCTCGCCGAGAAGTCCGACGCTTGCGGCCTCCGCGGCATCGACAAGACGTGCAGTGAAGATCAGATCCTTGACGCGCGCGGCACCGATGAGTGCGGTGAGACGGCTGACATTGGACATCGACAGGCAGTTGCCGAGCGTCCGGGCGATGGGAAATCCGATCCGCGCGCTTTTCGTGCCGATGCGCAGGTCACAGGCCGCGGCAATGCCCGCCCCTCCGCCGGTGCAGAACCCGTTTATCGCCGCGATGGTCGGCACGCGGCACTGCTCGAGCGTGGTGAGCACCCGATCGATCCGGTTCTCGTAATCGATCGCGTCCTGCGGCGTCTTGAATTCGCGGAACTGGTTGATGTCGGTGCCCGAGGCGAAGGCCTTATCGCCCGCACCGCGCAGCACCAGCACCTTGATCGAATGATCGCTGTTGGCCTCTTCGCAGATCGCGGCGAGCCGCTCGTACATGGCGAAGGTGAAGGCATTGCGGGCCTGCGGGCGGTTGAAAGTGATCCGTCCGATGCCGTCCTGGCGCTCAAAAACGAGGTCTTTCGCCTCCGCGACCGGCTGATCCATTTCCTCATGTCCTTTGTTTTTTGTAGTTTTGAATGCAAAATGTGATATTTTCAAGCTATAAATCTCAAATTCAGGACATTAAATTCAGTTTTGCATGCAAAATGGAGCCGGTGCCATGCTTCACGAAGAGGTCGTCGGCCGCATCCGCGCCATCCTGCTCGACGGCGAAATCCCGCCGGGCGCACGGATTCCCGAACGCGAGCTGTGCGAACGGTTAGAGATCTCGCGCACGCCGCTGCGCGAGGCGCTCAAGGTGCTCGCTGCCGAAGGGCTCGTGCAGTTGCTGCCCCATCGCGGCTCGCGCGCGGCGAAGCTGACCGACAACGACATGCGCGACCTGTTCGAGGTCTGCCAAGGTCTCGAGGCACTTGCCGGCGAGCTCGCCTGCGAACGCATCACGGACGCCGAGATCGACGAGATCGCTGCCGCGCACGCCGACATGGTGCAGCATTATCGCGAGGGCGACCTGATCCAGTACTACCGCGGCAACCGCGCCATTCACGAGGCCATCGTCACCGCGGCCGGAAATCCCGTGCTCGTAGGGCTCTATGCATCGGTGACCGCGCGCATTCGCCGCGCGCGCTACGTCACGCCGATGACGCCGCAGCGCTGGGCGCGCGCAGTCCAGGAGCACGAGGCGATCCTGAACGCTCTGCAGCGGCGCGACGGCGTCGGCCTGTCGCACATCCTGCGTGCGCATCTCCGTCACAAGCGCGAAGAAGTTTTGCAAGCGGGCTTTGCCGAAACGGAAGGAAGCGAGCCCACGCTGCGGATCGCGTGAGGGACGAGCGCACAGCAGCACCGGCCGGCTTGTAAACGCCCACGGATCGGGCGACCCTGATCGCGGCAGGACAGGACCGCGGTACATGGCGATCGAGCTGCATGGCTATCAATACAGCGTCTATTCCTGGATCGCCCGATTGGCGCTCCATGAAAAGGGCGTGGAGTACACCTGGGTAGAGGTAAATCCTTTCGCGGAGAATATCCCCGCGAGCTACCTTGCGACACATCCCTTCAAGCGCGTGCCCGCACTGGTTCACTCAGAGTTCGTGGTTTACGAAACCGGCGCCATCACGCGCTATGTGGATGAAGCATTCGAAGGCCCCCGGCTTCAGCCGGCGGAGCCGAGAGAACGAGCGCGTTGCAATCAGATCATGTCGATTGCGGACAGCTACGCCTACTGGCCCCTGGTGCGGCAAGTCTTCTCTCACGGGGTGTTCAGGCCGCTCATGAGACTTGAGGCGAACGAGAGCGAATTTCGAAGAGGCCTTGCGGCAGCGCCGCGGGTGCTCGCGGCGCTGGAGACAGCCGCCAGCAACGCGCAATACCTCTGCGGCGATCAACTGTCGCTGGCTGACATCCATCTGGCGCCGATGATTGGCTACTTTGTGCTGGCTGACGAAGGAAAAGCGCTTCTCGAAAAGCACCCCAGGCTCAATGACTGGTGGTCAGAGCTCTCCAAGCGGTCCGCGTTCGTGGCCACAATGCCGCGATTGCCGTAAGCCTGCTGCGAGAGCTGTTCTCAGCCGATGGCGCGGTCGCATGAGTTCGATCCAACCAAAACGGCTCAGCCGGCCGACGGGTGGATAACGACGCCGTGCTGCCCGGCAATCGTCGCAATGGTCTGGATAGCCGGCCGATCTCCACTCCGCCTTCCCTCTTCGTGCAAGGCCGCGAACATGTGATCGAGGCCGGCGCCCGGCATCGCAAACACGAGCACGCGCGCCGTATCGATGCCGACATTGCGATAGCCGTGGCGCCGATGGCGCGGCGCAAAGAGAAATGCGCCCGGGCCAAGGCGCAACGGATCGCTCGCGCCTTCGACCTCAACGAGGATTTCGCCACTCAACACATAGAATGCTTCGTCCTCGCGGGTATGCGTGTGCGCCGGCGCGCCGCGGCCCGGCGGCACGATCGATTCCCAGATCGAGAATTGTTGGCCGGTGTCGCTCGCCATCGCCTTGTAGCTGTGCGTCACGCCGAGCACGTCCAGCGTGGGTCCGGTCCCCGCCGCCCGGGAGAGCGCGGTCAATGGCGAGGTTGTATCGCTGGTCATGACGGTTCCCTTCAGGATCGATTTGCGATGCGTTGTCGTTCAGCGAACCCGCCTGATGTCACGACGTTCCTCGCCGAACGTACGTGACGCACCTCCAGAGGTTGCGCGTGGTGGAACCCGTTTTGCATCCTGGCGCGCCACTTGTGGCGCCTCCACCCTTTCCCACATGAACGGCATGGTCGCACCGCTCGACTATCGGAACGCGGGAGACCTGTCTCGGGTTCTCCGGCACGGAGACCAGCATGCCGTTACCGGCACCCACAAACGAAACCCAACGGCTGGCTGCCCTGCACGCTCTCGACATCGTCGATAGCGCGCCCGAGTCCGCCTACGACGAAATCACCGAGCTCGCGGCGCAAATCTGCGGCTGCCCTGTCTCCTACATCAGTTTCATCGACGACGAGCGACGCTGGCTCAAGGCGAGATATGGCCTGCCGGCAGAAGTAACCAACGCACCGCGCGAAAATGCTGTCTGCACGACGACGATCTGCGGTGCCGAGCTGCTCGTCGTTCCCGACCTGAGCCGGGATCCGCGTTTTGAGAACAGTCCGATGGCCGCGCTGACGCCGCCCTGCCGCTTTTATTGCGGCATGCCGCTGATCACCGACGAAGGCTATGCGCTCGGAACGCTCTGCGTGATGGACTTCGAGCCGCGACAGCTTTCTTTCGCGCAGACAGAAGCCTTGCGCATGCTGTCGCACCAGGTGCTGGCGCAACTGGAGCTGCGCCGGAAGCTGATAGAGTACGGCCACACGATCAAGGAAATGGAGCAGGCGCGAGCAGAGGCCGCGCTGGAGCGCGCGCGTGCCGAAGAGCTGCTGCGCAACGTCTTGCCGGCACCGATTGCCGACGAGCTGAAGCGTAGCGGCATGGTTCAGCCCAGATACACCCGGTCGGCAACCATTCTGTTCGCGGACATCCAGGGCTTTACGCTGCTAGCCGAACGGACCGAGCCGGCGAGGCTCATCAATCTCCTCGACGGTTATTTCTCGGCTCTGGACGAAATCGGCGCGCGACACGGTCTGGAGAAGGTCAAGACCATGGGCGATGCCTACATGGCGGTCGCCGGCGTGCTTGCACCCGACCGACGACACGCGATCGACGTTTGCCTGGCCGCGCTCGAGATGCGGGCCCGGCTCGATCACCTCAAGACGCAAGGCGAGGCAACCGGAGATCACGGCCTGCAATTGCGCATCGGCATCCATACCGGACCAGTCATTTCCGGTGTCGTCGGCAACCGCAGGATGAGCTTCGATATATGGGGCGATGCGGTCAACACCGCATGGTTCATGGAAGCGTTTGGAATAGCCGGGCGGATCAACGTCTCGGAAACCGTGGCCGGACATATCCATGGGCTGTTCGACCTGGAGCCGCGCGGCCCGATCGAAGCCAAGCACCATCGCGCGCACCAGATGTTCTTTCTCAATGGCTTGAAAAAGGAGTACTCGCGCAATGGCGACGGCCATTTGCCGAATGACCACTTTCTTGCCGAGTACAGCCGTATCGGGGGGTCTCGATTGGCTCCGGGTTGATGAGAGCGCGCGTACGCGTCAGTAGACTCGCAAATTGCGAGCCCGCGCTTAACAGCCCAGCAGATCGGCAACGCCGCCAAAATCCTTCGCGACGATGTCCCAGTTGCCGGTGGCGTCGAAATCCACCTTCTGCAGCGGGCCGTATTCGGTCGGACGCGCGACGAAGGCGGTCTTGAGGCCGTTCTTCTGTGCGGCCAGGAGATCGCCGTTGTGAGCGGCGACCATCATCACCTCTTCCGGCTTGAGACCAAGCAGGCGCGCGGCGCCGAGATAGGTCTCGGGATCGGGCTTGTAGTGCTCGAACAACTCGGCCGACATCACGAGGTCCCAGGGAAGACCGGCGAATTTCGCCATGTTGGTCAGCAGCGCGACGTTGCCGTTCGACAGCGGCGAGATCACGAATTTTGATTTCAGCCGCCTCAAGCCGGAGACGCTGTCCGGCCACGGATGCAGGCGGTGCCAGCCTTTGGTCAGATGATCGAGATCCGCTTCGGTGAGGCCTTTGATCGAGAACTTCTCGACCAGCTTCTCCAGCGAGCGGCGATGCAGATCATCGAGGATGACATAGCCGCGCTCGGGG
Source organism: Bradyrhizobium sp. ISRA442 (assembly GCF_038085055.1). Lineage (NCBI taxonomy): Bacteria > Pseudomonadati > Pseudomonadota > Alphaproteobacteria > Hyphomicrobiales > Nitrobacteraceae > Bradyrhizobium > Bradyrhizobium sp. ISRA442. Next base: position 447,102 of record NZ_JALGCN010000004.1, on the reverse strand, counting down.
TGCTTGCGCACGTCGTCCATCGAGGCGACGTACATGCCGCGCCAACCGTCGACCAGCGCGGTCCAGTCAGCGATGATGCCGCGTTGCTTACCCCACCACATGAAGTCGGTGATCAGGCTGGTGCGCCAGTCGACGACCGTGCCGAACACATCGAACACGAGGGCTTTGACGGCAGACAGATCGGACATGTGCGCTTCCTCGACGCTCGTCATTCCACATTGCGCAATGGGGATGCGCCGTTAGGCGCAGGCCCGGAATCCATAACCCCGGTTGGTGGTTATGGATTCTCTGATGCACAATTGCGCATCATAGCTCGACGCTGCGCGTCGCCCCGGAATGACGGCAGTCGTTATTGCCTTGCTCAATCCAAATGGAACTTCGCCAGCTCGCGGTGCTCGGCCTTGATGTAGCGCACCGTGCCGGTCACCGAGCGCATCACCACCGTCTCGGTCTCGATCACGCCGTCCTTGCGGAACTTGACGCCCGACAGCAGCGAGCCCGTGGTGACGCCGGTGGCGGCGAACAGGCAGTCGCCCTTGGCCATGTCCTCGATGCCGTAGATCATCTTGGGATCGTTGACGCCCATCTTGGCGGCGCGCTCGCGCTTCTCGTCGGAATCGAGGATGAGGCGGCACTGCATCTGGCCGCCGATGCAGCGCAGCGCCACGGCGGCGAGCACGCCTTCCGGCGCACCGCCGGTGCCGAGATACATGTCGACGCCGGTGTTGTCGGGGTCGGCGCAGTGGATCACGCCCGCGACGTCGCCGTCAGTGATGAGACGCACTGCCGCACCCGTCGAGCGCACGCTCGTGATGATGTCGGCATGGCGCGGACGGTCGAGCACGAGGACGGTGATCGCCTCGGGCGCGACACCCTTGGCCTTGGCGAGACGGCGCACGTTATCGGCGGGCGAGGCATCGAGATCGACGACGCCCTTGGGATAACCGGGACCGACCGCGAGCTTCTGCATGTAAACGTCGGGCGCGTGCAGCAGCGTGCCGCCGTCGGCCATCGCCATGGTCGCGATCGCGCCCGGCATGTTCTTGGCGCACAGCGTGGTGCCTTCGAGCGGGTCGACGGCGATATCGACCTGGGGACCGGCGTTCATGCCGACCTTCTCGCCGATGAAGAGCATCGGCGCCTCGTCGCGCTCGCCCTCGCCGATGACGATGGTGCCCTCGATCGGCAGCTTGTTGAGCTCGCGCCGCATTGCGTCGACGGCGGCCTGGTCGGCCGCCTTCTCCTGACCATGTCCGCGCAGCCGCGCCGCCGACACCGCCGCCCGCTCGGTCACGCGCACGATCTCCAGCGTGAGAATGCGCTCAAGCAACGCATGCGGCGGGACTGAAATATGGGTCGACATCGGCTTACTCCTTCAAACAGTTCGGGACAGAAGTCACTGTCCGCATCAACTCGCAACGCCCACGGTTCGTTCGCCCGAACCACTCTCTTTGTTTGAGCATGATCTTTCCGCAAAACCGCTGCACACTGTTGCGGATCATGCTCTAGTTCTTCTCGATACGGATGACCTGCGGCCGTCCGCTGATCACCTTGTCGCGCTGCACGGCGGTGAGCGCGCGGCGCACCGCGTCCTCGTGGGTCGCGTAGGTGATCAGGATGACGGGCACGGGCACAGCCTTGCCGCCGGCCGGCGCAGCGCCGCCATTAGGATGACGCTGCACGATCGATTCGATCGAAATCTTCTGCTCGGCCAGACGCGTGGCGATCGCCGCCGCGGTGCCCGGGAAATCGCGCGCCAAGAGCCGAATGTAATAGCCGCCCTCGTGCCGCTCCATCGGCGCCTTCTTGGTGTCGCGCAAGTGAGAGACGGGGCGGCCGAACGGATTGGCGCGGATGCCGCGCGCGACATCGGCGATATCGGCGACAACGGCGGATGCGGTCGCAGCCCCGCCTGCACCGGGGCCGACCAGCGTGATCGGCGGAATGCCTTCGCCGTCGATCGTGACCGCATTGGTGACTCCCATCACCTGCGCGATCGAGGACGATTTCGGCACCATGGTCGGATGCACGCGCTGCTCGATGCCCTTTGCGGTACGAACTGCAACGCCGAGCAGCTTGACGCGGTAGCCGAGATCCGCGGCCGCACGAAGATCTTCCGGCGCGATGGAGGAGATACCTTCGACATACACCGCGCTTTGAGCAACTTTCGTGCCGAAGGCGAGGCTCGCGAGGATAGCGAGCTTCTGGGCGGTGTCATGACCATCGACGTCGAAGGACGGATCGGCCTCGGCATAGCCGAGCCGCTGCGCATCCTTCAGGCATTCGGCAAAGGACAGGCCTTCCTGCTCCATCCGCGTCAGGATGTAATTGCAGGTGCCGTTGAGGATGCCGTAGACGCGGTCGATGCCGGTTCCGGCGAGCCCTTCGCGTAACGTTTTGATGACGGGGATGGCGGCGCCGACCGCTGCCTCGAAATTCAGCGCACCGCCGTGCTTTTCGGCGGCCTTGGCGAGCTTGATGCCGTGCTTGGCGAGCAGCGCCTTGTTGGCGGTGACGACGGACTTGCCGGCATTCAGCGCAGCTTCGACTGCCGAGAGCGCCGGATCGCCCGCCCCGCCCATCAACTCGACGAAGCAATCGACCTCGGGATGGGTCGCAAGCGCGGTCGGATCCTTCGCCCATTCGACGCCGTTAAGATCGACGGAGCGCTTCTTCGCCTTCGAGCGTGCGGTGACGGCGACCACGCGAATGCCACGGCCGCTGCGGCCCGCGAGCATGCGGGCCTGGGTTTCAATCAGGCGGACAACCTCGGCGCCCACAGTGCCGAGCCCCGCAATACCCACTTTCAGGGGTGCGACCATGACGCGAAAGAACCTGCCGGAGAGAACTAACGCCGATTGGCGAGCGGAACGACGTTGTGCAACGTTTCGATACCGCTTTCAAGGAAGCGGCGCACGCCGCGCGCGGCCTGCCTGATCCGTTGCTCGTTTTCCACCATGGCGATGCGGACATATCCTTCGCCATGCTCGCCAAAGCCTACGCCGGGCGACACCGCGACGCCGGATTTCTCCACCATCAGGGTTGCGAACTCCATGCTGCCGATGCTGCGGAAAGCCTCCGGCAGCGGGACCCATGCGAACATCGAGGCATCCGGCGGCGGGATGTCCCAGCCGGCGCGGCCGAACGATTCCACCAGCGCATCGCGGCGCTTGCGATAGGTGTCGCGCATCTCCTTGATGCAATCGTCGGGGCCGTTGAGCGCCGCGGTGGCCGCGACCTGGACAGGCGTGAACGCACCGTAGTCGAGGTAGGATTTGACGCGCGCAAGCGCTGCGATCACCCGCTCATTGCCGACCGCAAAGCCCATGCGCCAGCCGGCCATCGAATAGGTCTTCGACATCGAGGTGAACTCGACGGTGACATCCATCGCGCCCGGCACCTGGAGCACCGAGGGCGGCGGGCTGTTCTCGTCGAAATAGACCTCGGCATAGGCGAGATCGGACAGGATCAGGATCTCGTGCTTCTTCGCGAAGGCGACGAGATCCTTGTAGAAGTCGAGGCTCGCGACATAGGCGGTCGGATTCGAGGGATAGCAGACCACGAGCGCGAGCGGCTTCGGGATCGAATGCACGATCGCCCGCTCGACCGCTTCGAAAAACTGCGGCGTCGGCTCCGACGGCACCGAACGGATCACCCCGCCCGCCATCAAAAAGCCGAAGGCGTGAATCGGATAGCTCGGGTTGGGACAGAGGATGACGTCGCCGGGCGCGGTGATCGCCTGCGCCACGTTGGCAAAGCCCTCTTTCGAGCCGAGCGTGGCCACCACCTGGGTGTCCGGATTGAGCTTCACCCCGAAGCGGCGGGCATAATAGGCGGCCTGGGCCTTGCGCAGCCCGGGGATGCCGCGCGAGGCCGAGTAACGGTCTGTGCGCGGCTTGCCAAGCGTCTCCTTCAGCTTCTCCAGCACATGCGGCGGGGCCGGCAGGTCCGGATTGCCCATGCCGAGGTCGATGATATCGGCGCCGGCATTCCGTGCGGCCGCCTTGGCCCGGTTGACCTGTTCGAACACGTAAGGCGGCAGGCGGCGGATGCGGTAAAATTCTTCCATGGCTCTCTGGGCTCCGGGCAACCGGTCGGGACAGAATCGAACGGCCTCGACGGGCCATCGAAGAGGGTTCCAGATCTTGCGCGAAAATCACTCCAAATCAGGTACTTAGAGTGGATTTCGGCAACAAGGGCTGAACTCCTTCACCCCAACTTTCGGCTGAATTGACGTCTTTTAGCACGGACCGGCGGGTGCGCCAGCGATTACGTTGCACCGCCTCGCTTCGCGTTCTTGCTTCGCGTCTTACTTGGCGTCCTTGGCGGCCACGGCCTGGCGGTCGCGCGCGGCGGCGAGCTCCGCCTCGATCTTGGCGCGCTGGTCCGGCGGTATGATCGCTTGATCACGATCCGGCGGCAGGTCGTGCACGGGCAGATACGTGCCGGGCTCCTTGGGATGCGCCTGGGCATCCGCAGGCATCAGATCGGCGATCTGACTGGAGCAGCCGGCAAGCGCCAGCGCCGCGATCAGCAACGCCCCGCACGCAAGCCGCGTCTTTTGCAGGTCCCTCAACGCCAACACTTGGGAAATCCCCTACTCGTCCCAACGCCCGGCTGTCGCAGCTTAACCCGACAACCTGCCCAAGCTCAAACCATTGCCGCCCTAAATGGTGCAAGCGAGCAAAACATCCAAGATCCACCAACCCACCAGGTGCGGCTTCATTGTGACGGAACCAAGAAACTTTGTCGCACTGCAACACATCTTCGAGAGTGTTTAACGCCAATCGTGCGAGCTTCGCGGTGACGAATACGGAATGAATCGTTACTGTCTTGGCCATGAGTACCGTTACGCCCGACACGCCCACGTCCGAGAAGAAATTCGATGCGGAAGCCTTCGCGATGAATGTCGCGCGGGCGCTCGAAAGCAGCGGCAAGGCGCTTGCCGCTTACATCAAGCCGCGCGAAAGCGGCGAGGTGCAGGATCGCCCGCCGACCGAGCTCACGGAAGTCGTCAAGACGTTCACGTCGGTCGCCGAATACTGGCTGTCGGACAGCTCGCGTTCCTCCGAACTGCAGACCAAGCTTGCCAAGGATTACCTAGATCTCTGGGGCGCGGCGGTGCGGCGCATGGCCGGCGAAGAGGTCGCACCCGCGATCGCGCCTGCTCCGCGCGACAAGCGCTTTGCCGATCCGGAATGGAAGTCGAACCAGTTCTTCGATTTCGTGATGCAGCTCTATCTGCTCACGACCAAATGGGCGCAGGAACTGGTGCGCGACGCCGAGGGGCTCGATCCACACACCCGCCGCAAGGCCGAGTTCTACGTCCAGCAGGTCACCAACGCGCTGTCGCCGTCGAACTTCGTGCTGACCAATCCGGAAGTGCTGCGCGAGACGGTCGCAAGCAGCGGCGAAAATCTCGCGCGCGGCCTGAAGATGCTGGCCGAGGACATCGCGGCCGGCAAGGGCATGCTCAAGATCCGCCAGTCCGATCCGGACAACCTCGTCGTCGGCGTCAACATGGCGACGACGCCGGGCAAGGTGATCTACCAGAACGAGATGATGCAGCTCATCCAGTATACGCCGACGACGGAAAAGGTGCTGCGCACGCCGCTCCTGATCGTGCCGCCCTGGATCAACAAGTTCTACATCCTCGATCTCAAGCCGGAGAAATCCTACATCAAATGGTGCGTCGATCAGGGCATTACGGTGTTCGTGATCTCCTGGGTCAATCCCGACAAGCGGCTCGGCAACAAGAGCTGGGAAGACTACATGAAGGAAGGCCCGCTCACGGCGATGGACGTGATCGAGAAGGCCACGGGCGAGATGAAGGTGCACACCGCCGGCTATTGCGTCGGCGGCACGATGCTCGCCACCACGCTGGCCTGGCTCGCCGAGAAACGCCGCCAGCGCGTGAGCTCTGCAACGTTCTTCGCGGCGCAGGTCGACTTCACCCATGCCGGGGATCTCCTCGTCTTCGTCGACGAGGAGCAGATCTCGGCGCTCGAGCAGGACATGCGGGCCGCCGGCGTGCTCGAAGGCTCCAAGATGGCGATGGCCTTCAACATGCTACGCTCCAACGACCTGATCTGGTCCTATGTCGTCAGCAACTATCTGAAGGGCCAGCAGCCGAGTGCGTTCGATCTCTTGCACTGGAATTCCGACGCCACCCGCATGACGGCGGCGAACCATTCCTACTACCTGCGCAACTGCTATCTGGAGAACCGGCTCTCCGCGGGCACGATGGTGCTCGACAACACCCTGCTCGATCTCTCCAAGGTCAAGGTGCCCGTCTACAACCTCGCCACCTGCGAGGACCACATCGCGCCGGCCGAGTCGGTGCTCTATGGTTCGCAGTTCTTCGGCGGCCCGGTGAAATACGTGCTGTCCGGCTCGGGTCACATTGCCGGCGTCGTCAATCCGCCCGCCTCGAACAAGTACCAGTACTGGACCAACGACAACATCAAGGACGTCGGCGTCGCCCAGTGGATGAAGGACGCGGTCGAGCACAAGGGCTCGTGGTGGCCGGACTGGCGCGAATGGCTGGGCGGGCTCGATCCGGAGGAGGTCCCGGCGCGCGCGGTCGGCAGCGACGCCATGCCGCCGATCGAGGATGCGCCCGGCAGCTATGTCCGCGTTCGCGCGTAGCGGAATCTCTCGCGCTTTTGTATAAGCTCTCTTCTCGGCACAGCGAGTAGAGGGGACCGGGTTATGACGCGCGAATTGTTCTGGCTGACCTTGACGGTGATCCTGACCGGCATCCTCTGGATCCCCTACATCATCAACCGCTGCCAGGTTCGCGGCCTCTCCGGCACCCTGGCCAATCCCTCGCGCGGCGACAAGCCGCATGCGGAATGGGCGAACCGGCTGATGTTCGCGCATGACAACGCGGTCGAGAACCTCGTGATCTTCGCGCCGCTGGTGCTGATCCTGAACGCGATCGACTATTCCACCAAGTGGACCGTGCTCGCCTGCGCCGTCTATTTCTGGGCCCGCGTTGCGCATCTGATCGTCTATACGCTCGGCCTGCCGGTGTTCCGCACCCTCGCCTTCACAGTCGGCTTCCTCGCGCAGGCCGTGCTGGCGCTGGCGATCTTCCAGGTGCTTTGACGCGCTCTCCCTCGTCATTGCGAGGAGCGAAGCGACGAAGCAATCCAGACCGTTTCCGCGGGGATATTCTGGATTGCTTCGCTTCGCTCGCAATGACGGAGAACGAAGGAGCGCGCCCTCGGCTACTCCTCCGCCAAGCCCAGCATCAGCCGCATGTTCTGCACTGCGGCACCTGAGGCGCCCTTGCCGAGATTGTCGAGGCGCGCGACCAGCACCGCCTGGTGATACTTGTCGCTGGCGAAGACGTAGAGCTCGAGCATGTTGGTCTCGTTCAGCGCCTCCGGCTCGAGCCGGCCGCTCCTGGTCGCTTCGTTCTGAAGCGGCATCACCGAGATGTATTTCGAGCCGGCGTAGCGTTTTGCCAGCGCGGCCTGGAGGTCCGCTCCATCAGGCTTGCCCGGCAGCGTGTCGAGCTGCAGCGGCACCGAAACCAGCATGCCCTGCCGGTAATTGCCGACCGAGGGGATGAAGATCGGCCGCCGCGTCAGGTTCGAGTAGAGCTGCATCTCCGGTAGATGCTTGTGCTCGAAGCCGAGGCCATAAAGCTCGAACGAGGGCGCGCTGCCATCCTCGAAGCTCGCGATCATCGACTTGCCGCCGCCGGAGTAGCCGCTCACCGCATTGACGGTGACGGGATAGTCGGCCGGCAGCAAGCCGGCATCGACGATCGGCCGCAAAAGCGCGATCGCGCCGGTCGGATAGCAGCCGGGATTGGAGACCTTCTTCGCGGCCTTGATCTTGCCGGTCTGGTCAGCCGTCAGCTCGGGAAAGCCGTAGGCCCAGTCGGGCGCGACCCGGTACGCCGTGGACGCGTCCAGAACTTTCGGCGCCGAGGCGCCCATGCTGTCGACCAGCGCGACCGTCTCCTTGGCGGCGTCATCGGGCAGGCAGAGGATGACGAGGTCCACCTCCTCCATCAGCGCCTTCTTGGCCGCGGGATCCTTGCGCTTGTCGTCGGGAATCGTCTTCACCGCGACGTCGCTCTGGAGCTTGAGGCGCTCGTTGATGCCGAGCCCGGTCGTGCCGGAGCCGCCGTCGACGAAGACGGTGGCGGGCTTGTTCGCCGCGCCGGTGGTCGGTGCTTGCTTGGTGTCGGCGAGGCTCATGGCACGGTCCTTTCGAGCTTGTTCGTATCGTCTGCAAAAACTTGATCAGTGAAGATTTGCGGCCGGGTCTGCCGCATCAAGTGTGAAATCTGCTTTGCGCCGGCATCGCCTTCGCCAAGCGCATTTGCGATCGCCGCGAAATCGGCGTCCGACTTGTGCTGGTTGAGCTTGAAGCTGCCCTCGACCTCTTCAACCGTCATGACCAGACCAATGATCGCCTTCTTCATCGTCTCGAGCCGTCCGGCAGCCATCTTCGCCGACGTCCACGGCTTCTTCCGCAACAGCCAGCTCTCGAACTTGTCGCTGAGCGTGTCGATCTGCACCGCCAGCTCAGCGTCCGACAACAGCCGCGCCGGGCCGGTCAGATGAACCGACTGGTAGAGCCAAGTCGGCACCTGATCCGGCGAGACATACCAGTCCGGCGATACATAGGCATCGGGACCGCTCACCGCGAGCAGCCAGGACGTCACACCGTCCGCCAGCTTTACCAGCGGATTGTGACGGGCAACGTGAAAGGCCGCGTGCGGCGTGACGTCATCGGCGTAAGTCAGGTAAAACGGCAGCGCAGACGCGATCGGCTTGCGGCCGTCAAAGGCGCACATCGTGCCAAAGCCGCGCTCCTCCGCGAATTTGAGGCTCGCGGCGCGGTCCTGCTTGAAAAAGGGTGGCGTGTACATCGTGGTCTCCTGCTGGGCCTCCTTTTTGGGGCCGCCGGATCAGATCGCGCTGACAGGAGAGAGAATGCCGCGGACCGGATCCAGCGGCAAAGACGATGATCTCAAACGCGATCGACCGCCCAAACCGCTAGGTTGCGGCGGCGGCGACGGGCGAACAGGATGGTCGCGGCGTTGATCATGGCGCGCGGCTATAAGGCCGGCCGCGGTTCCCGTCAAGGTTCAAGCCGTCAGATGAAGCGCCAGATCCATTCCATGATCTTCGCGATCACGTCGCCGAACAGCAGCAGCGCCGCCGCCCAGACCAGCGCGGAGACGAAGTTGGCGACCTGGAAGCTCCAATACGGCATCTCGAAAATGCCGGCGGCGAGCGGCACGGAAGCCCGCAAGGGGCCGAAGAAACGGCCGATGAAGATGCTGGGCACGCCCCAGCGGCGCACGAAGGCCTCGCCCTTGGGGAGGAGCTCCGGATAGCGCGACAAGGGCCAGATCTGGGCGACCTGGCCCTTGTAGCGATAGCCGAACCAGTAGGAGACCCAGTCGCCGAGGGCGGCACCGAGTCCGCCGGCAATCCAGACCGGATAGAAGCTGATGCCGCTCACGCCGATCAGCGCGCCGATCGCGACCAGAGCGCCCCAGGCCGGAACCAGGAGCGAGATGAAAGCCAGCGATTCCCCGAAGGCCAGCAGGAACACGATTGGGGCGGCCCAGGCCTGGTGCGCGCGCACGAAATCGGCCAGTGCGTGCGCAAACTGCTCCATTCCAGATAGCCTTCCCGCCCCGTCGTGGTCCTGTCAGATAGAAAAGACTGGTAAGCCAAGGGCTTGCGTGACATCAAGTCACAAAGCCCGGCCGAAAGCGGACGGCGGTGTCAAATTGCCGGGAATTGGTCGGCCTGCGGCGTAAAATCGCCGGGATTGGCTCGCAACCACACCGCCCGGCCCGCCCTGCGGTCACCTTTTCGGGCCAGCCGTGGCATAGTCACGCCAACCGATTCGCCGCCTGCGCGGCCCTCAAAACGTATCAAGATATATGTCCAAGCAGTTGAAACAAAAAGCAAAAGACGATTTGTTCGGTGGCGGCGAAACAAAAAAGCCCGCGCCGGCGAAAACCGCCTCGCGGGCAAGCGGCGGCGAGGCCGAATACACCGCCGCGGACATCGAGGTGCTGGAGGGCCTGGAACCGGTCCGGCGCCGGCCCGGCATGTATATCGGCGGCACCGATGAAAAGGCACTGCATCATCTCTTCGCCGAGGTCATCGACAACTCTATGGACGAGGCGCTGGCGGGACACGCGACCTTCATCGAAGTGGATCTCAGCGCGGATGGCTTCCTGACGGTCACCGACAACGGCCGCGGCATCCCGATCGATCCGCATCCGAAATTCCCCAAGAAGTCGGCGCTCGAAGTCATCATGTGCACGCTGCACTCGGGCGGCAAGTTCGACTCCAAGGTCTATGAGACCTCCGGCGGTCTGCACGGCGTCGGCATCTCCGTGGTGAACGCCCTTTCTTCGCGTCTTGAAGTCGAAGTCGCGCGCAGCCAGAAGCTCTATCGCATGACGTTCGAGCGCGGCCACCCGAAGGGCAAGCTCGAAGATCTCGGTAAGGTCAACAACCGCCGCGGCACACGCGTGCGCTTCAAGCCGGACACCGACATCTTCGGTGCCAAGGCCACGTTCAAGCCGCAGCGCCTGTTCAAGATGACCCGCTCGAAGGCCTATCTGTTCGGTGGCGTCGAGATCCGCTGGAATTGCGCGCCCGAGCTGCTCAAGGGCGTCGAGGACGTGCCGGCGGAAGCCACGTTCCACTTCCCCGGCGGCCTGAAGGATTACCTCGGCGCCGCGATCCATGCTGACACGCTGGTGCATCCAGACATCTTCTCCGGCAAGTCGGGGCGCAACGGCGCGCACGGCGCCTGCGAATGGGCCGTGGCCTGGACTGCCGATGCCGACGGCTTCCTGTCGTCCTACACCAACACCGTGCCGACGCCCGACGGCGGTACGCATGAATCGGGCCTGCGCAGCGCACTATTGCGCGGGCTGAAGGATCACGCCGAGCGCGTCGGCCAGGGCAAGCGCGCGGCCTCCGTCACCTCCGAGGACGTGATGGTCGGTGCGGCCGTGATGCTCTCCGTCTTCGTGCGCGAGCCTGAATTCCAGGGCCAGACCAAGGATCGTCTGGCGACGGCCGAGGCGCAGCGCATCGTCGAACAGGCGATGAAGGATCCGTTCGACCACTGGCTCTCGGGCAATCCGAACCAGGCCAACAAGCTCCTCGACTTCGTGATCGATCGCGCCGAGGAGCGCCTGCGCCGCCGCCAGGAGAAAGAGACCGCGCGCAAGACCGCAGGCAAGAAGCTTCGCCTGCCCGGCAAGCTCGCCGACTGCACCGACGCCGGCACCGAGGGCTCCGAGCTCTTCATCGTCGAGGGCGACTCGGCCGGCGGCAGCGCCAAGCAGGCGCGCGACCGCAAGACCCAGGCCGTGCTGCCGCTGCGCGGCAAGATCCTCAACGTCGCCTCCGCCGGCAAGGACAAGCTGACGGCGAACGCCCAGCTCTCCGATCTCGTGCAGGCGATCGGCTGCGGCCAGCTTGCGCATTACCGCGAAGAGGATCTGCGCTATCAACGCATCATCATCATGACCGACGCCGACGTCGACGGCGCCCACATCGCCTCGCTGCTCATCACCTTCTTCTACCGGCAGATGCCGCGGCTGATCGATGAAGGTCACCTCTTCCTGGCCGTGCCACCGCTTTACAAGCTGACGCATGGCTCCAAATCGGTCTATGCCCGCGACGATGCGCACAAGGAGGCGCTGCTCAAGAGCGCGTTCAACGCCAATGCCAAGGTCGAGGTGAACCGCTTCAAAGGCCTCGGCGAGATGATGCCGGCGCAGCTCAAGGAAACCACCATGGATCCGGCCAAGCGGACCCTGCTGAAAGTGGTGTTGCTGGCCGACGACCGCGACACCACCGCGGATTCGGTGGAGCGCCTGATGGGCACCAAGGCGGAGGCACGCTTCGCCTTCATCTCCGACAAGGCCGAGTTCGCCAGTGAGGAGCTCCTCGACGTCTGAGGCAGCTCGTTGACGCGACATGCAAAAGCCCCGGCGTCGGCCGGGGCTTTTTGTTTTGCACTCAGAAGGCCGAAGGCAGGCTCGAATCGAGCGGCGGAGCATCCGCGCGATCTGCGACTCAGTCGTGGTCCCGCTGGTTCCATGTCGCGGCCCCCTCCGCCTGCATTTCGGATGAGGCCGAACCGGCGAACGACAGATGCCCGGCAGTCGATTCCGAAACATCTCACAATGCATTGGAAATATTTGATATTTTCCGGAGAGCGCGATCACGCGCGGCGCAAGTCACCGGTGCCATGAGGCGGCGTTTTCCAGCGACTGTGCCTGCGCCGCAACAGTATTTCGGCCGGAAACGTCTATAGTCCGGGCATCAAATCGCTCGGACTTCAGTGCGCTCGCGCCTGCCAAAGCAGACCAAGGTTGGGGATTTTAACATGAAGAAGATTTTGCTCGCTCTGACCGCGGTTGCGGCGATGACCGGTTCGGCCTCGGCGGCCGACTTGGCGGCCCGTCCCTACACGAAGGCTCCGCCGCCCGCGCCGGTCGCCAACTGGACCGGCTTCTACATCTTCGGTGGTGCCGGTGGCGGCCTCTGGGACGCGGACACGTATTCCCGCGTCGCCGCAACGGGCACCGCGCTGAGCCTTCATCAGACCCAGGGCGGAGATGGCTGGTTCGGTACGGTCGGCATTGGCTATGACTGGCAGTTCAATCCGAGCTGGGTGTTCGGTGTTTTCGCTGACGGACAGTTTGGCAGCCTGCGCGGCAACGTCCAGGATCCCTTCACGGGCGTGACCGGCAAGATCAAGATGGAAGATGCGTGGGCCGCGGGCGTCCGCGTCGGCTACTTGGTCGCCCCGAACGTTCTCTCGTACGTCAACGGCGGCTATAGCGGCTCGCACTGGTCTGGATCCACGCTTCTCGACAGCTTCACCGGCGTTCCGGTCGGCTTCCACACCAACTCCTTCAATCGCAACGGCTGGTTCGTTGGTGGCGGTGTCGAAAACAATCTGAACATCTTCGGCATTACCGCGCCGGGCTGGTTCATGAAGACCGAGTATCGCGCCGCCTATTACGATCGGAAGAACATCGACGCGCTGTCGGACGTCGGCAACGTGGCGGCTCCAACCAACCTTGGTTTCAAGCCGCTTGTCCAGACGGTCTCGACCTCTCTTGTGTACCGCTTCAACTGGACGGGTCCGGTCGTCGCGAAGTACTGATCCGGCGTAAATCGCCAGACGTCAAAGCCCCGGCATCGTCCGGGGCTTTTTCGTTGTTGGACATGCTCTGCACTGAGCCGGCACGAATCGCGTTTCACGTGGGAGACTCAACGCCGGCGCTCGCCTCGAGCGAGCTCCAGGCCGGCGCGAGCTGCGCCTTGATCGCTAGCCAATCAGCATCTGCGATCGCCTCCCCGCCGCATTGCGACCCCGGCCATTGTATCCGCACCGAAGCTACGGCTAGTCTGCTGCCAAGCTTTCGTGACGGCGGCCGAACGAGGCGACTTCGTTGGTGCCGCAGCGCGACAGAAGCGGACCGATGGGGAGGACACGATGCGCAGATTTCTGCTGGTCGCAGGCCTGTTTGCTCTCGCCGTCGGCCTGCTCTGGATCGGACAAGGCACCGGCAGCATCGCCTGGCCCCGGTCGAGCTTCATGATCAACCAGCTACAATGGGCCGGCTATGGCACAGCCATGGCGGGCCTCGGGCTGGTCCTGATCTGGCAGAGCAACCAATAGAAGAAACCACGGCAAGAAAAGGTACTGAAAGCATGACATCCAGTCGGTTCGATCTTCGCGGCAAGGTCGCGGTCGTCACGGGAGGCAATGGCGGTATCGGGCTCGGCATGGCCCGCGGCCTGGCCGACGCCGGGGCCGACATTGCCGTCGTCGGACGCAACGAGGCGAAGTCGAAGGCGGCGGTCGAGGACCTCAAACAGCGCGGCGTCAAGGCCATCGGTGTCGCGACCGACGTGACCGACAAGGCCGCGATCGAAGCCATGGTTGCGCGCGTCGTGAAGGACCTCGGTCGCATCGACATTCTCGTCAACAACGCCGGCATGAGCATCCGCAAGCCGCCGCACGAGCTCGAGCTCGACGAATGGAGCAAGGTGATCGACACCAACCTCACCAGCGCCTTCGTTTGCTCGAAGGCGGCCTACCCCGCGCTGAAGGCGTCCGGCGGCGGCAAGGTGATCAATATCGGGTCGATGATGTCGATCTTCGGCGCGAGCTTCGCCCCGGCCTATGCCGCGAGCAAGGGCGGCATCGTGCAGTTCACGCGCGCCTGCGCCAATGCCTGGGCACCAGACAACATCCAGGTCAACGCCATCCTGCCCGGCTGGATCGACACCGATCTCACGCGCGGCGCGCGTCAGCAGGTGTCGGGACTTCATGAGCGGGTGCTGGCGCGTACGCCTGCAGGACGGTGGGGCGACATCGACGACTTTGCCGGCATCGCCGTGTTTCTGGCCTCACCCGCTTCGGACTTCGTGACGGGCACAGCCATCCCCGTCGACGGTGGCTTCTCCGTGATGGCCTGAAGCGCGCTCGGCTCGCTCAACAAAAAAGCCCCGGGCACCGCCCGGGGCTTTCGTTTGCCTGACGCGTTGCGACAGCTCAGTAGCGCCCGATGACCGGCGCGTCGAACTTGTAGCTTGCGCGCACCACCGCCCACTGAATGTCGCGCGGCTTGGCATCGAACGTGTAGTTACCCGCGGTGCCGCCGAGCTGATAGGTCTGGCTGCCGAAGGCCGCGTAGTTGTACTCGAGGCCGACGATCCAGTTGCGGGTGATGCCGTATTCCCAGCCGGCGCCGACGGTCCAGCCATTGGCCCAGTGGGTCTGACCGCCCGAGCCCGTCGCTACGCCGGCGGTGTCGACGACCGACAGACGGTTGTTCACGCCGGCATAGCCGCCCTTGATGTAGAAGAGATTGTTCTGCACGGCGAAGCCCGCGCGACCGACGACGGTCGCCAGCACGTTTGTTCGCCAGCTAAACTGATCGTCAAAGGCTCCCGGACCGAACACCGTGTTGATGACGCGGCCGGAGTTGTTGAGCCCGGAGATGGTGCCTTCCATGCCGAACACGTAGTTGTTGGCCTGCCAGTTGTAGCCGATCTGTGCGCCGCCCATGATGCCCGAACCGCGCTGACGAAAGCCTTCGCCCGGCGAGAGATCGGCGAAGGGCGCACCGTTGCCGTTGTTGATGAACTGCTCGTTGGTCCACGCGCCGCCGATGTGACCGCCGACATAGAAGCCGGTCCAGGTGAAGAGCGGCTCGATATAGGCCGGCGCCTTGGTGTAAGGCCGCGCGGCGAGATCCGCAGCGGAAGCAGCGCCGGTCGACACGAGTGCGGTCGTGCAGGCAAAAGCGGCAATCAATTTGGAACGCATGGTACGTACACCCCTTGTCTCTGATGGGCGCACGCTCACAGACAGTTCTTACTAAAATTGGAATCAACCGATCGGACGTGTCGGGAATCACATTTGAACGCTTCGAATCCGGATGCGCTGTTGCAGCGGCGCAACGCGCAGCACTTGAATTAATGCGCTGTTATCCCTACCGAATTCTTGCCAACGCCAAACTTGCGATCACGACGTTGGCGCAGCTTTCGAGGCGACGTGCTCCGGCCGTATGCCGAGCGCGATCAGGCGCGCCGGAATGCCCTGGAGCCAGGGCACCGCGGTGATCAGGCGGATGATCAGCGGCACCTTCAGCGGCTGATTGCCAGGCTTCAAGGCACCGCTGATGATGTGGTTCTGCACGACCACCTGCATCGCCTGCGTCATCTTCACCGGAAATTCGCGCCGCGCGCGCACGGCATCGAGCTCGTCCTCGGACGGACAACCCCGACTGATCTTGTCGGCAAGCAGATTGGCGGTTGCGACCGCATCCTGCACGGCGAGATTGACGCCGACGCCGCCGACCGGCGACATCGCGTGCGCGGCATCGCCGATGCAGAGCAGACCCGGCCGCGTCCAGCGCTTCAGCCGATTGATCGCGACGGTGAGCAGCTTGACGTCGTCAAAGCTCTTCACGTCTCCAATGCCGGATCGGAGGACCGGCGCCATCCGCACGACGTCGTCGAGCAGCGCCTGCAATCCCCTCGCCTTCACGGCTTCATACTGTCCCTTGGCGATGACGAAGGCGCATTGCCAGTAGTCGCCACGGTCGAAGGTGACCATCATCTTGCCGGGCTCGATGCGCGCGAACAGGTTCTCGGTCTCATCCGGCTTGCGGCCGACGCGGAACCACAGCACGTCCATGGGCGCGCCGATCTCGTCGACGCTGAGGCCCGCGCGCTCGCGAACAATCGAATGCCGGCCGTCACAGGCGATGGTGAGATCGGCCTCAATGTCGAGCGGCCCCTCCGGCGTTGTCGCGCGCACGCCGGCGATCGCCTTGCCGCGGCGGATCAGGTCGACGGCTTCCGTGCTCATCAGCACCTTCAGCGAGGCAAAGCGCTTGCCGGCCTCACGCAGGAAGTTCAGAAAATCCCACTGCGGCATGAAGGCGATGAAAGGGTATTTGGTACGGAGCCGGCTGAGATCGGCAATCCGCACATGCGTACCGCCGAACAGGCCATCCATCGTCTGCAGGCGTTGGTGCGGGAGCTTCAGGAAGCCGTCGATCAGGCCGAGCTCGTCCATGACCTGGAGCGTCGAGGGATGCACGGTATCGCCGCGGAAGTCGCGGAAGAAATCTGCATGCTTTTCCAGCACCACCACGTCGATGCCGGCGCGGCCCAGGAGATAGCCGAGCACCATGCCGGCCGGCCCACCGCCGACGATGCAGCAGCGGACCTTGAGGGAGCGACGTTCGGACGGCTGTGATGGTGACGTGCCTGGCTCCACGATCCGCTCTCCCCTTAGGCCTTTATTGCACTGCAACAAACCGCAATTTGGTTTGCTGCCAGCGCGAATGACCAGTAGCTTTGTAAAAGGTTTCTATTTCAGGAAATTGCGTTGCGCACGGTACTGACACTGGTCGGCATCTGGATTCTGATCAACGTGCTTTTCGTCGTGATCATGATCCCGTCGCGCAAACTGCAGAAGCCGGGTCCGGGCGGAACGCTTGCCCCGGTGCGGATCGACCAGAATGGTCATCCGGTCGAGGAGCAGGACAAGGTCTTGCTCCGGCACGTCATTATCTCGATCGCCCTCGGCGCGTTCTTTTCGCTCGCGCCGCCCTTGGCCGAGGCGGTTGACTCGATCAAGCGCTTCTTCGGGAAGCATCGCCAATAGCAGCCTGCTCGAAGAGAATCCACACCAGATCAATTGTTGCTGCGGTTCGCCGTGCGGAAGCTCTTGATCTCCGAGACGCTGCCGTCGCGATAGGTGAGCTCGACCGAGATGAACTGCGTCGCCGGCGCGAGCTTCATGTAGAGCGGCATGCCCGCGGTGATCGCGCTGGGATCGCGCATGTCGCAGGCCGGCATCTTCAGCACCTGATTGGGCACAGCGGTGTCGATGCCGATGCGAACCTCGCGGATGGCGCAGCGATACGACACGAGGTGGGTGTAGTAGACGAGCAGCCCGTTGAATTCGCGGAATGACAGCCAGCTCGTTGCGGTCATGTCGAGGATCTTGCGCTGGTCGCGGATCAGCGCGGCCTCGGGATCGAACTTGATCGGGAACGGCCCCTGCATGTCTCCGGAAGCATCGACATAGCGCACCTCGATCGTGCCGGCCTGCGCGTCCGGCGGCAATTCGATCGACGGGTTTGGCATCCGCTTGCGCGTGCGCGGATCGAGCGTGTCGATGAAGCCGGTCTCGCGGAAATCGCCGCCGCCGGCCATCCGCCAGGAAATTCCCAGCGTCGGGTCGGCGAAGGAGAACACCACGCTCCAGCCGCCATTGTGGCGTGAGAAGCTCGCGATCGGCGCGTTGGTGGATTCCTCCTTCGGCACGCGCGGCACGGACACCGGCGGCAGCGCCGCCACCTTCTGCGGCGGCGTATCGGCCGGCCGGGTAGCGGCCGTGGCATCCTTCGCGAGGCCGCTGAGAAAGACATCGTCGACCATCTGGTCGAAATAAACCGGCACCTGCTTGTGCTTGACGGTTTCGGCCATCTCGCTGACGAGACGGCGGGTGCGCTGCGCCACCTGGACGAGATTTTCGCCCGGCTGCAACAGTTCCCTGGCGAAGGTGCGCGTGAACACCGAGTTGGGATTGGCGTCTTCGTTCGACAGGCGATCAAGCGCAGTCTGGCGGGGGCCCGCCGAGAACACGGAGAAGACGCCTTCGGGCAGTTGCGTCATCGGCGCGAGCCCGCCGCCGCCGGCGACGGCGCGCGTGCCCGCACGCTCGAACGGATTGTTGCGGCAGGCGTCGAACACGAGGATCGAGGTCCGCGCCTTCTTGTTCTGGAGGCGCTCGACGATGCGGTCGGCCAGGATCGACGCGTCGCGTACCAGCTCTTCCTGGCCTTCGGTCGCCGCCGGCACATCGGTCGGTAACAGATAGTTCTGGCCTGCGATCTCGAAGCCGTGGCCGGCATAGAAGAAGAACGCGGTGTCGCCGGGCTCGATCGTCCTGTCGAAAGCGAGCAGCGTCTCGGAAAATTGCTGCCGGTTCTGGTTCTCCGCCACCATCACCGCGAAGCCGAGCTGCTTCAGCGTGTCGCCCATCGTGCGGGCGTCGTTGACGGCCTTGAGCAACTTCGGAACGTTCTTGTAGTCGTTGTTGCCGATGACGAGCGCGACGCGCTTTTCGGCATGGGCGCCCCCTGCGAGGCCGCTCAGCAGGCTCACCGCAAGGCCAAGCGCCGCCAGGACCTTGAAAAACCGACGTGCCATCGAAAATTCCCCATTGCGGAGGGCTCGTTGACCCGGCTCGTTCGAACCGGCCCTTTTTGCCACGGCCGCTGCTGATGTCGTAGTCGGCCGAGCGGCGGCGCCGGTTCAACCGGATGTGTCCTCCGCCGCGGGCATGCCACCTATGGCAGATTCCGGCGGAATCTGCTTTTTTCTTTCTGCAATTCCGTTTGAGACCGGGGACTGCCGTGTATCGCTGGTGTACCGATGAAGTCGAGCCGCACGATCGCTTCGACTACTGGCGCGAGGTCCGCGCCAAGGGGCTGTTCGGCGTCACGGCGGAGCTCGAGCGTGAACGGCGCGCCGACTTCTTCGGCGAGTTCTCGCTGCGCCAGCTCGGCGGCGCCGGCTTCGTCGAGCTGAAGGCCTCGCGCTACACCGTCGAGCGCAGCAAGGCGGACATCGCCTACGCGCCCGGCGACAGCGTCTGCGTCTACCAGCAACTCGGCGGCGGTGGCTGGTTCGGCGGCATGCGCGGCAGCGATTTCGCGATTCCCAATGGCAGCTTCGCCACCAGCCATACCGATCTGCCCTACCGCACCGTGCCGCTCGGGGCTGCCGGATTTCACCTGCGGATCCTGAAGATCCCTGTCAGCGGCATTCCCACGCAGGACAAGCGCATGCGCGAGCTAGCGCCCAAGACCTTCAACGATCCCGCCCTGGCGCCCCTCTTGAACTCCTGCTTTGCCGATCTCGGCCAGAGCGCCGCGGACGATGGGTCGGCCGAGACCACCGCGCTCGTCCAGGCACTGGCCCACCTCGCGCTGATCGAGCGCGGCATCATCGGGCCCGGGAGCCGGCGTGGGCAATCCGCGCTGCGGACCGCCCGCCTGTCGCTGGCGCGCCGCCTGATCGCACGGCACCTCAGGAATCCCGATCTGACGCCGGCCATGGTGGCGGACCTGCTCGGTGTCTCCGTGCGCCATCTTCACATGCTGTTCGAGATGGGCGAGCGCAGCTTCTCGCAGACGGTGACGGAGGAGCGGCTGAAGCAGAGCCAGCGCCTACTGCGAGAAGCGCCGGATCGGCTGATTGCCGATATCGCCACGGCCTGCGGCTTCGAGAGCCTTGCGACCTACTACCGGGTCTTCAATGCCGCCTACGGCATGGCCCCCGGCGATTTCCGGGCCCAGGCCGCCGAGGGGAGCTGATGGCCGGCTGCGAGGTTCCCGCCGAACCTGCGAACAGAGCCGGAAAAGGCGCCCCGCGCCCGCTATTTGGGCAAAAACCTCAGGGTTTTTAGGGCCTTCTCCCACCCGCTCCATTGACTTTGGCCGATTCCCCCCTATGTTCCGGGTCGACGCGGCTCAGATCGAAGAGCGATTCCTGAGCCTTGCGCTTTGTTCGCGGTAAGTCAGCACCCCCAGCTTCTTTGAGAGCGCGCCGTTTCGGGGTGGAACGCGACAGCCTTTTTACCCTCGATTCCGAACGGCGGTTTCGACTAGAGGCTCAATGTCCTTTTCAAATCTCGGACTATCCGAAAAAGTCCTCGCCGCAGTGGCGGCCACTGGTTACACCAACCCCACCCCCATTCAGGAACAGGCGATCCCCCACGTCCTCGCACGCAAGGACGTCCTCGGCATCGCCCAGACCGGCACCGGCAAGACCGCGGCCTTCGTGCTGCCGATGCTCACCATCCTCGAAAAGGGTCGCGCCCGGGCGCGCATGCCGCGCACGCTGATCCTGGAGCCGACCCGCGAGCTCGCGGCACAGGTCAAGGAGAACTTCGACCGGTACGGCGCCGGCCAAAAGCTCAACGTCGCCCTCCTGATCGGCGGCGTCTCCTTCGGCGACCAGGACGCCAAGCTGATGCGCGGCGTCGACGTCCTGATCGCAACGCCGGGCCGGCTGCTCGACCATACCGAGCGCGGCGGCCTCCTGCTCACCGGCGTCGAGCTGCTCGTCATCGACGAAGCCGACCGCATGCTGGACATGGGCTTCATTCCCGACATCGAGCGCATCTGCAAGCTCGTTCCCTTCACGCGGCAGACCCTGTTCTTCACCGCGACCATGCCGCCGGAAATCCGGCGCATCACCGAGGCCTTCCTGCACAATCCGCAGAAGGTCGAAGTTTCCCGGCCCGCCACCACGGCCGTGACCGTCACGCAGTCGCAGATCCCGGCCGGCCGCGAGCCGCACGAGAAGCGCGAGCTGCTCCGCCGCCTGCTCCGCGAAGCCAAAGACCTCAAGAACGCAATCATCTTCTGCAATCGCAAGCGCGAGGTCGCGATCGTTCACAAGTCACTTCAAAAGCACGGCTTCAGTGCCGGTGCGCTGCACGGTGACATGGACCAGCCGGCCCGCATGGCGGCACTGGATCAATTCCGCAAGGGCGAGCTGCCGCTCTTGGTTGCCTCCGACGTCGCCGCCCGCGGCCTCGACATTCCCGAGGTCAGCCACGTCTTCAATTTCGACGTTCCCCACCACCCCGACGATTACGTTCACCGCATCGGCCGCACCGGCCGCGCAGGCCGCACCGGCACCGCGATCTCGATCGTGACGCCGCTCGACCAGAAGTCGATGGCCGCGATCGAGAAGCTGATCGGCCAGAACATTCCCCGCGCCGAAGGCGATTACGAAGTGCACGCGGAAACGACTGAAGCGACCGAGCGCACGCGCGAAAAGCGCGGCCGCGAGCGTTCGCGCGGCGGACGCGGCAAGCCTCAGCGCGGCCACGACCGTGAGCGCAGCCACGAGCCGCGTGGCGATTCAAGGCAAGCCTCCGAAGCAAAGCATGCGCATGAGCCGCGCCACCGCGCGCGCCAGCAGGCCAATGCATCGCACGTGCCGTCGATCGGTCGTCCCGAGCCGCGCCGGCCGCAACGTGAGATCGACACCGAGCCCGGCGATCATTCCCATCTTCCGGCGTTTCTGCTGCGACCGGTGCGCTCTCCCGCCGGCGCCTAAAGCGCGATGCGCTTGCGAACGGCCGTTTACCGGCCGTTCACGATCATCCGTTAGCCTACGAACATAATTTAAGCATTGCTGCGGTCGGCGGCGCACCGACCGTTGTGGGGTATGTTCCGTGGTCAAGGTGCTCGACGAACACGAACGCACGATGGCGTTCGCCGAGGTGGCGCTCGGTCAGATCCGATCGCTCAAGCAAACCGCAATTCCCCGCAATTATGAAATCTGGTACGTCTACGCCACCGGCTACAACGCGCCGCTCAACAAGATCATCAACGAGACCCTGGCGCGCAACGGCAAGCTGACCGAAGCCGATCTCGAGCAGATCTACGAGACCTATCTCTCCCACATCAAGACCACCGATCGTATCGACAAGGTCGGCGCGCGCGTCATCGGCGAGATCGACGACGTCGTGAAGATCCTGGGCGAAGCCCTCGGGATGACCAGTTCCTACGAAGCCAGCCTGTCGGGCGCGACGGAAAAGCTGTCGTCGGCCAAGAGCCGCGAGCAGATCAAGTCGATCGTCGAGACGCTGGTACGCTCGACCCGCGAGATGCGCGAGACCAACAAGGTTCTGGAAGACCGCCTGACGCTGTCGAAGAACGAGATCAGCAATCTCCAGCAGAGCCTCGAGGCGATTCGCGCCGAGAGCCTGACCGATCCGCTCACGGGGCTGGGAAATCGCAAATATTTCGATCGCATGATCGGCATGGCTGTGCAGAGCGCGCTCGCTAGCGGCGAGCCGCTGTCGCTCCTGCTGTTCGACATCGATCATTTCAAGTCATTCAACGATTCCTACGGCCATCTCACCGGCGACCAGGTGCTGCGCCTGGTCGGCCTGTCCCTGAAGCAGACCATCAAGGGCCAGGACATCACCGCGCGCTACGGCGGCGAGGAGTTCGCGGTGGTACTGCCCAACACCGCGTTGCGCCAGGCCCTCACCGTCGCCGATCACATCCGCCGTGCCGTGATGGCAAAGGAATTGAAGAAGAAATCCACTGGCGAGATCCTCGGCCGCGTCACCATCTCCGTCGGCGTCTCCATGCTGAAGCAAGGCGACGACACCGACTCCCTGATCGAGCGCGCCGACGCCTGCCTCTACGCCGCCAAACGCAACGGCCGCAACCGGGTGATCTGCGAGGCGGATCCGGAATACGTCGCGGAATCGCGCGGCCAGGTGGCGTGAGCCCTACTCACCGGCCGTCATTCCGGGGCGCGCCTCTTGCCGCGCCCCGGAATGACGGAGGCGATTACGCCTTCCTCTTAGTGCGCTTGCGCACCGCAGCCTTGTTGGCTTGCTTTCTCGCCGCAACCTTCTTGCCCGGCTTCTTCGCCGGCGCTTTCGCAACCGTGGCAACCCTCTTCTTCGTCTTCGGCTTCTTCTTCACCTTCGCACGCTGCGCAGCGGCGAGCGCTCCTCTTGCCCATTGCGCCAACTCTTCGGAATCGTCGAACAGACGTGCGGGCAGTTGCCAGTAGGAGTTCACCGTCACGGTCTTGGCGCGCGTCTGGTACTGAAACGGCTTTGAGCCCTCGGCCTCATAGTCCGGGATGGTCTGCTCGTCGGCGCGGAAAAACAGGCCGGCGCGCAGTGACAACGCGAAGTTGGTGCCGTCGGCGGAAATGCCGTAGCCGGAGAACATCTTGCGGATCGTGACCGGGCCGAAATCGGCGAACAGGTCGATCAGGAATTCGCGGTCCATGGCCAAGCTTCCTCCCCATCGTCGTCCTGGCGAAAGCCAGGACCCATCACCACGGAAGGTAGTTTAGCGATGACTGTTCGTCGTACCAGTCGCCTGACACCGCCCACCGCAGCGAGATCACGCGGTGGGTTCTGGCCTTCGCCAGGACGACAGCGGTTTGATTTGCTAGAGGCGAACTACCTACCCCTCAACCTTCGCCGGCCGCAGTTCGACCGACTCGCCGCAGCCGCAGGCGGAGACCTGGTTGGGGTTGTTGAAGACGAACTGGGCCTGCATCTTGTCGGCCTTGTAGTCCATCTCGGTTCCGAGCAGGAACAGCACGGCCTTGGGATCGACCAGGATCTTGACGCCCTTGTCCTCGACGACCTCGTCGGTCGGGCGGATCTCATGGGCGTATTCGACCGTATAGGACTGACCGGCGCAGCCACCGTTCTTCACGCCGACGCGCAGGCCCACGATCTCGGAATCCGCGCGCTGGGCCAGCTCGGTGATACGCTGCGCGGCAGCATCCGTCAGCCGCATCACCTGCGGGCGAGGCCGCCGCGGCTTGGGGCTGGAAGCTGGTGTCGAGGCCGACGGTGCTTGGGTCATGTCAGTCATGTGGTCCGTTGTGGAGCAAATTCAATGCTAGGGGCGGGCTCACCACATGTTAAGCACGAGGCGCGCCTCGTCGCTCATGCGTTCGGGTGACCAGGCCGGCTCCCAGACGACCTTGACGTCGACCACGCCGACGCCGGGAACGCTGGCAACTGCGTTCTCCACCATGGTCGGCAGCTCGCCGGCGGCCGGGCAATTCGGCGTCGTCAGCGTCATCAACACGTCGACGGAGCGGTCGTCCTTGATCTCGACCTTGTAGATCAGGCCGAGCTCGTAGATGTCGGCCGGGATTTCCGGGTCGAACACAGTCTTGAGGCCAGCGATGATCTCGCGCGTCAGCCGCTCGGTCTCCTCCGGCGGCAGCGCCGAATGGGTTTCCATCGGATTAGCTTTGACTTCGGCCATGTCACTCATGCGAACAAATCCCGTGCCTTCAGCAGCGCCCGTGCCAGATGGTCGACTTCGTCACGCGTATTATACATGCCGAACGAGGCGCGGCAGGTGGCGGTGACGTTGAACCGCTCTAAAAGCGGCATCACGCAATGGGTGCCGGCGCGCACCGCGATGCCCTGGCGGTCGATCACGGTGGCGACGTCGTGGGCGTGCGCGCCCTTGAGCTCGAAAGAGATCACCGGGCCCTTGCCGCGGGCGGTGCCGATCAACCGCAGCGAGTTGATCTCGCGCAACCGCTCCTGGGCGTAGGTGACGAGGTCGCGCTCGTGCGCAGCGATGCGCTCCTTGCCGATCGAATTGACGTAGTCGATGGCAGCGCCAAGGCCGATTGCTTCGACGATGGGCGGGGTGCCTGCTTCGAACTTGTGCGGCGGGTCGCCGTAGGTGACCCAGTCCTTGGCAACCTCGCGGATCATCTCGCCGCCGCCGTTGAAGGGCCGCATCGCGACAAGGTGCTCGTGCTTGGCATAGAGCGCGCCGACGCCGGTCGGGCCATAGACCTTGTGGCCGGTGAAAGCGTAGAAATCGCAGTCGAGATCCTGCACGTCGACGGGCAGGTGCACCGCGCCTTGCGCGCCGTCGACCAGCACCCGGATGCCGCGGTCGTGGGCCAGCCGCACAACCTCCTTGATCGGGACGAACGTCCCGAGCGCGTTCGACATCTGAGTGATCGCGACCAGCTTGGTCTTCGGCGTCAGCAGCTTCTCGAACTCGTCGATCAGGAAATTGCCTTCATCATCGACCGGCGCCCATTTGATCACCGCACCGTGGCGCTCCCGCAGGAAATGCCAGGGCACGATGTTGGAATGGTGCTCCATGATCGAGAGGACGATCTCATCGCCCTGCTTGATGTTCGGCTCCCCCCAGGACGACGCCACGAGGTTGATCGCCTCGGTGACGTTGCGGGTGAAGATGATCTCCTCGGTACGCCGGGCGTTGACGAATTGCGCGACTTTCGCCCGCGCGCCCTCGTAGGCTTCGGTGGCGGCATTGGCGAGGTAGTGCAGGCCGCGATGCACGTTGGCGTATTCGGATATATAGGCCTGCGTCATGCGGTCGAGCACGGACTGCGGCTTCTGCGCCGAGGCCGCGTTGTCAAGATAGACCAGCGGCTTGCCGTAGATCTGCATGGCGAGCGCCGGAAAGTCCTTGCGCACGCGCGCAACATCATAGGCGCCGTTTAGGACCGCCGGATGCGTGCTCATGACCGTCGCTCCAGCCAGCGCTCGGCAATGCCGATCACGTGCTCGCGCAGGTCATCGTCGGCGATCTGCTCGATCGCCTCGCCCACGAAAGCCTGGATCAGCAGCGCCTGGGCCTGCTTCTCCGGCAGGCCGCGCGCCTTCAGATAGAACAGCAGGCTGTCGTCGAGCGCGCCGGCGGTGGCGCCGTGGCCGCAGGAGACGTCGTCGGCGAAAATCTCGAGCTCAGGCTTGTTGTCAGCTTCCGCCTCGTCCGAGAGCAAGAGCGCGCGGGTCATCATCTTGCCGTCGGTCTTTTGCGCGTCGGGACGGACGATGATGCGGCCTTGGAATACCGAATGGCCGCGGTCGTCGATAACCGCGCGGAAGGTCTCGCGGCTCATGCAGTTCGGCACGGCATGGTCCACGACCATCGTCACATCGCCATGCTCGGTCTTCTTCAACAGGTTCACCCCGTTGAGCGAAAGCTCGCTGCCCTCGCCGGCGAAGGTGATGAAGCCCTGGAGGCGGCTGACCGCGCCGCCGCTGGTCATGTTGAAGTAGTTGAGCTTCACATTGGCGCCGACGGTGACGAATTGCGAGGTAACGTTCACCGCATCCGGCGCATCGTCCATGAGGCGGATATAGGCGACGTCAGCGTCGTCGCCGATCGAGACGAGCACGGCGTCGTGGACCTGGTAAGCGCCGGCACCGGCAGCGACGAAGCTCTCGATGATGGTCGCGCGGGCTCCCTTCCCGATCCGAACCTGCGAACGGGTGAAGCTAGACGCAGAAGGCGCGGTCGCAACGTGAATGATCTGGACAGGCGCGGACGGCTGGGTGCCGTCGGCGATCGACAGCACGACACCATCGGTCGCCATCGCCGCGTTCAGCGAGATCATCGCATCGGTGGATGCGGTCGTCAGGAGATCGGCGGTCTTGTCCAGCGTCTCGCGCAGGGTCGTCACGCTCATACCGGAAGGCAGCGCCTTGACGTCCGACAGATCGGCCGCGAACACGCCATCGACCAGCACCAGCTTGCGGGCACCGGCAAACGCATGCGCCTTCGCGGCCGCCGCGGCGCGCGACAGCGCGGCCGCATCGGGGCTGCCAGCAAGCGGTGGCACCTCGCCGACCAGCGCGCGCAGATCGGTGTATTTCCATTCTTCGAGCCGGCGGTGCGGCAGGCCGAGACGCTCATAGGTCTCGAACGCCTCGCGGCGCACTGCAACGACCGCCGGCGAACCCGGCAGCCGGCCTTCGGCGCTGGCGAAGAGATCGCTCACCGCGCGGCCGCTTCCGGTCTTTGCCACAGCAACGTTCATCGCAAACAATCCTTACGCGGCGTCCTCGAACTGGGTGTAGCCGGACTCCTCCAGCTCCAGCGCCAGTTGCTTGTCGCCGCTCTTCACGACGCGGCCCTTCGACATCACGTGCACGAAGTCAGGCACGATGTAATTCAGGAGACGCTGATAGTGGGTGATGACGACCATCGCGCGCTTGGGCGTGCGCAGCGCGTTGACGCCATCGGCGGCGATGCGCAGCGCGTCGATGTCGAGCCCCGAGTCCATCTCATCGAGGATGCAAAGCGCAGGCTCGAACAGCGCCATCTGCAGCACCTCGTTGCGCTTCTTCTCGCCGCCGGAGAAGCCGACATTGACGCCGCGCTTGAGCATGTCCTGCGGGATGTTCAGCGACTTCGAGACTTCGCGAACCTTCTTCAGGAAGTCCGGGGTCGAATATTCGCTCTCGCCGCGCGCCTTGCGCTGCGCGTTCAGCGCGGTGCGCAGAAAGGTCATGGTGGCGACGCCGGGGATCTCGACCGGATACTGGAACGCCAGGAATACGCCCTTGGCGGCGCGCTCCTCGGGGTCCATCTCCAGGAGGTCCTCGCCCCTGAACAGGATCTGGCCGTCGGTGACCTCATAGCCGGGCTTGCCGGCGATGACGTGGGAGAGCGTCGACTTGCCGGAGCCGTTCGGCCCCATGATCGCGTGGATCTCGCCCTCGTTCACGGTCAGCGTCAGCCCGTGGAGGATCTCACGATCCTCGACGCGAACCTTCAGGTCTTTCACTTCAAGCAAAGGCATTGTCTTGTTCCACCTATCCCTTCGTCCTGAGGAGCGCCGCAGGCGCGTCTCGAAGGACGTGGCCAACAATCTTTCCGATTTCCATCCTTCGAGACGGCCGCTTCGCAGCCTCCTCAGGATGAGGTCCGACTTAACCGACCGACCCTTCAAGCGAGATCGAGATCAGCTTCTGCGCTTCCACCGCGAACTCCATCGGGAGCTGCTGAAGCACGTCCTTGACGAAGCCGTTGACGACGAGGCCGACCGCTTCCTCCTGGGAAAGGCCGCGCTGGATGCAATAGAACAGCACGTCCTCGGAGATCTTTGAGGTCGTCGCTTCGTGCTCGAACGTCGCCGACGAGTTCTTCGCCTCGATGTACGGCACGGTATGCGCGCCGCATTTGTCGCCGATCAACAAGGAATCGCAGGCGGTGAAGTTGCGCGCGCCTGTCGCCTTCCGGTGCGCGGTGACGAGACCGCGATAGGTGTTCTGCGACTTGCCGGCGGCGATGCCCTTGGAGATGATCCGGCTCGACGTGTTCTTGCCGAGGTGGATCATCTTGGTGCCGGAGTCCACCTGCTGGAAGCCGTTCGAGATCGCGATCGAATAGAACTCACCGCGGGAGCTATCGCCGCGGAGAATGCAGCTCGGATACTTCCAGGTGATGGCGGAGCCGGTCTCGACCTGGGTCCAGGAAATCTTGGAATGGGCGCCGCGGCAGTCGCCACGCTTGGTGACGAAATTGTAGATGCCGCCCTTGCCTTCCGAGTTGCCGGGATACCAGTTTTGCACCGTCGAATATTTGATCTCGGCATCATCGAGCGCGACGAGCTCGACCACGGCGGCGTGAAGCTGGTTCTCGTCGCGCTGCGGCGCGGTGCAGCCTTCGAGATAGGAGACGTAGGAGCCCTTGTCAGCGATAATCAGCGTGCGTTCGAACTGGCCGGTGTTGCGCTCGTTGATGCGGAAATAGGTCGACAGCTCCATCGGGCAGCGCACGCCCGGCGGCACGTAGACGAACGAGCCGTCGGAGAACACCGCCGAGTTCAGCGTCGCATAGAAATTGTCCGAGGTCGGCACCACGGAGCCGAGATATTTCTGCACCAGCTCGGGATGCTCGCGGATCGCCTCCGAGATCGGCATGAAGATCACGCCGGCCTTCTTCAGCTCGGCCTTGAAGGTGGTCGCAACCGAGACGGAGTCGAAGACCGCGTCGACCGCGATCTTGCGCTGCGCCGGATCTTGCTCGCCGATTTTGGGCTCGATGCCTTCGAGCATCGCGACTTCCCGTAGGGGAATGCCGAGCTTCTCGTAGGTCTTGAGAATCTCCGGATCGATCTCGTCGAGCGAGGACACCGCCTTCTTCGGCTTCGGCGCCGCGTAATAGTAGATGTCCTGGAAGTCGATCTTGGGATATTCGACGCGCGCCCAGGTCGGCTCGGTCATGGTCAGCCAGCGGCGATAGGCCTCGAGCCGCCACTGGAGCATCCAGGCGGGTTCGTTCTTTTTTTGTGAGATAAACTTTACGGTCTCTTCCGATAGCCCCTTGGGGGCCTTCTCGGAGTCGATCAGGGTCTCAAACCCATAACGATACTGGTCGACGTCGATGCGCTTCACGCGCTCGACCGTCTCTTGTACGGCTGGCATTCCATCCTCCGCTCGCGGTTTCAAGGACCGCGGTGGATCAAACTCGGACGACTATTACGATGTTTCCTAGCCGAAAGCACGTGCTTAGAACGATTCAAGCCGTGTTTCGTGCCTGCTCTCTAAGTAGGGTATTACCCAGCTTTCGCCAAGCCTCCAAGGCCCGATTGATGTCTTCGGGCTGCGTGGACCAGCCCAGACTGACGCGCACCGCTCCCTGGGCAATGGCAGGGCCAAATCCCATCGCCGAAAGCACATGGGACGGCTGTACCTTTCCCGACGAACAGGCCGAGCCCGAGGACACCGCGATGCCTTCGAGGTCGAAGCCGATCACGGCCGTCTCGGCCTTCAGGCCTGGCGCGCTGAACAGGACGGTATTGGGCAACCGCTGGACATCGTCCGAAAAGATGGTCGCGCCAGCGATGGAGCGGAGCCCATTTTCCAAGCGATCTCTGAGGCTTGCCATGCGCTCCGCATCCTCAGAGAGCGTCTGAACGGCCGTCTTTACCGCCGCGCCGAAGCCGGCAATGCCAGCCACATTCTCGGTTCCCGCCCGGCGACCAAGCTCCTGCCCGCCCCCGCGCAGCACGGGCTCCAGCCCCGAGACTCCTTCGGCCACGACCAGCGCGCCGACGCCCTTGGGACCGCCGATCTTGTGCGCAGAAAAGGTCGCAAGGTCGGCACCTACCGCCTTGATATCGAATGGAATCTTTCCGAGCGCCTGGATCGCATCGACATGCAGCAGGCCGCCCGCGTCGTGCACCACCTTTGCCGCCTTCCCGATCGGTTCAAGCGCGCCGGTCTCGTTGTTGGCCGCCATGATGGAAACCAGCGCCGGCGCGCCGGCGCCAAGCAAGGCGTTGAGGTGTTCGAGATCGACCACCCCCGACGGCGTGACCCGAATCTGACCAATCCTGTCGCTCGGGAACCGTCCCCCGGCCAGCACCGAGGCATGCTCGACCGCCGAAACCAGCAACCGCTCCACCGTCCCGCCGGCCGGGGCCGATAAGCCGGGCGACAGCGCCAGCACATTGGCTTCGGTTCCGGACGAGGTGAAGACCACGTTGCGCGGCAGCGCGCCCACGGCGGACGCCAGCGCCCCACGCGCTTTCTCAATCAACCGTCGTGCTTCGCGCCCTTCCGCATGCACCGAGGACGGATTGCCGATCAGGTCCCAGGCGGCCAGCATCGCCATCCGTGCTTCCGCGCGGAGCGGGGTGGTGGCATTCCAGTCGAGATAAACACGATTCCGCATGAAGTACTATACTACCTGAATTCGCGAGACGTGGTCTTGCGCGTTGGATCGCCCGACGTGGGCCGCAGCCGTGCGTTTGGCAACCTCGATTCCAAAACCGCGGCCTCGCGATGACGCCACGATGACACGCTAACATCTTGAACGGATTAGGCGATGTTCAAGATGCTTGCTTTTTGACCCACAGCCTATGTTAGAACGCGGGCCTTAAGTCACCGCGCGCACTCGCGCATCACCGCAAGGCGCCTTCACCCTCATTCGTGCTTTCGTCGGCTTCGCTGTCGATGAGGCCACTACAAGCGGTTGATTGCCAAGGATCATCTCTCAAGGGAATCAATCAAGAGATCATCGATGCCTGAAGTCATTTTCGCCGGCCCTGCGGGCCGTCTCGAGGGCCGCTATCACCCGGCCAAGCAGAAGAACGCGCCGATCGCGATGATCCTGCATCCCCATCCGCAGTTTCACGGCACGATGAACCATCAGATCGTGTACCAGTGCTACTACGCCTTCGCACATCGCGGCTTCTCCGTGCTCCGCTTCAACTTCCGCGGCGTCGGCCGCAGCCAGGGCTCGTTCGATCATGGCACCGGCGAATTATCGGATGCCGCCGCCGCGCTCGACTGGGCGCAGACCATCAATCCCGAAGCGCGTGCCTGCTGGGTCGCCGGCTTCTCCTTCGGCGCCTGGATCGGCATGCAGCTCCTGATGCGCCGCCCGGAGGTCGAAGGCTTCATCTCGATCGCACCGCCCGCCAACCTCTACGACTTCTCCTTCCTTGCGCCCTGCCCGTCCTCAGGGTTGATCGTGCACGGCGAGAAGGACGCGGTGGTGCCGCCCAAGGACGTCAACACGCTGGTCGAGAAGCTGAAGACGCAGAAGGGCATCGTGATCGACCAGCAGGTCATCCCCGGCGCCAACCACTTCTTCGACGGCAAGCTCGAGCCGCTGATGGAGACCATCACTGCCTATCTCGACATGCGGCTCGCCAACGTGCGCTGAGGCTTCAAATGGGCTCGTTCGTCACCTTGCTGCGTGCCGTGAATGTCGGCGGCACTGGCAAGCTGCCGATGAGCGAGCTCAAGGCGATGTGCGAGGAGCTCGGCTTCGCCGCCGTGCGCACCTACATCGCCAGCGGCAATGTGGTGTTCACGTCCCGCAAGTCGGAAGCCGCGATCAAGACCGCGCTCGAAAAGTGCCTGCACGCCTACGCCGGCGCGCCGGTCGGCGTGCTGGTGCGCAGCGCCGCCGAGATGGCCCAGGTTGCGGCCGACAATCCATTCCCGACGGCTGCTCCCAACCGCACGGTCGCGATCTTCCTCGACAAGGCCCCGCCGGCCGACGCGCTTGCCGGCATCCGCGGCCAGAACAACGAGGAGGTCCGCCTCGGCCGCCGCGAGATCTACGTGCACTATGGCGAAGGCATGGGGACGTCGAAGCTCGTCATCCCCGCGGCCAAGGCCGGCACCGCGCGCAACATGAACACGATCGTCACGCTCGCAAAGATGGCCGCGGAGCTCCAGCAATGAAGGCCTATCTGGTGCTCGACCTGTCGGTGAACGACTTTGCCGGCTTCAAGACATACATCGCTGAAATTCCGGCCTTCATCGCCAAGCATTTTGGACGCTACATCGTTCGCGGGGTGCAGCCGACCGCGATTGAGGGCGACTGGGCGCCGGAGCGCCTCGTCATCATCGAATTTCCTGCGCGCGAGAACGCAGAAGCATTCCTCGGCGACCCCGAGATTCAGGAGCTGTTCAAGCTGCGCCACGCGACGACGACGAGCAAGCTGCTGCTTGCCGACGGATGCACCTGATCGGTGATCGTCTTACGCCAGCTTGAGCGCCGCTATTCCCATCAGCACCAGCGCGATGCCCGCGATCTTCAATGCGCTCAGCGTCTCGCCGAACAGCACGACGCCCATCAGGAAGGTGCCGGCCGCACCGATGCCGGTCCACACCGAATAGGCGACGCCGACTTCGAGCACCTTCAAGGCCCGTCCGAGCAGGAAGACGAAGGCGGCGAGCAGCACCAGCGAGGCGACGCTCCAGCCAAGCCGCGTGTAACCTTCGGCGTATTTCATCGAGATCGCCCAGCCGACATCGAGCGCGCCTGCGATCACGAGCATGAGCCAGGCCAACGACGGTGACATCGGCATCCCGTTAGGCCGCGAGCTTGAGCAGATGCGCGTCGTGGCGCACCAGGAAGGCACGCAGCAATTGCGGATAGTCCGCACCGACCGCCGTGCGCACGCTCGGACGATTGGCAAGCTCCGCCCGCCACGCCCGCACTTTCGGCACATCCCTGAAGATGCCGAGTTCGGCGAGCCCATCGAACACGTCGAAATAGCGGAAGATCGGGGCAAACACCGCGTCGACGAGGTTGAACCGATCACCGGCGAAGAAGGGGCCGGCACCAAGTGCCGCCTCGACACGGGAGAATTTGCCGGCGATGGCCTGGCGCTTGCTGTCGAAGGTCGCGGGGTCTGTCGTGGTCTCCAGCCCCCAGAGATCGCCCAGGATCGCCGAACCGAACTCCATCCAGGCGCGGTGCTCGGCCCGCTTCAGCGCGTCGGCCGGGTGCAGCCTGACGCCGCCTTGCGTCTCCTCGATGTACTCGCAGATCACGTTGCTCTCGAACAGCGCGATCTCGCCCTTGTCGGTCGCGACCACCAGCACCGGCACCTTGCCGAGCGGCGAGATCTTCAGGAACCAATCCGGCTTGTTGGCGAGGTCGATGTCGATCCGCTCGAACGGCACGCCCTTCTCGGAGAGCGCGATCACCGCGCGCTGCACATAGGGACAAAGCTTGTGGCTGATCAGTTTGAGGGCTGCGGTCATGGTCCTGATCCCGGCGGTTTGATGCAACTGCATTCAATATAGATGCATTTGCATCCAACCGTCAAGATCGATGCTTCTGCATCGACCGCGTGGGACCTCAAGGACGAGCGATCACCCCGCCCGTCATCGGCATCGGTACGCCCGTGGTCGCGGGATAAGAGAGCGGGAGGCCCTTCAGGCCGCGGGCGGCGAGGAAGCCAAACGCCTGCGCCTCGATGGCGTCGGAGGCCCAGCCGAGCGTCTCGGCGGCCTCGACGGTCGCCGATCCCACCCGCTCCCGCAGCATGCGCAGCATGGTCAGGTTGCGGGCGCCGCCGCCACAGATGATCCAGCTCCGCGGCCGCCTCGGCAGCAGCGGGATGATGCGAGCGATTGCCGCCGCGGTGAAGGCGGTGAGCGTCGCGGCGCCATCGGCGGGCGCCATGTCGCCCAGCTTGAGCGCGGCAAAATCATTGCGGTCGAGCGATTTCGGCGGCGGCAGCGCGAAGAACGGCAGCTCCAGCGCCCGCGCGATCCAGGTCTCATCAGCCTTGCCGAGCGCGGCGAACTTGCCGTCCGCATCGAACGCCTGGTTCATGATGCGGTACATGAAATCGTCGAGCAGCGCGTTGCCGGGCCCGGTGTCGCATGCGATCAGCGTGTCGTTGCCGTCGATATAGGTGATGTTGGAGACACCGCCGATATTGACGACACAGATCGGCCCCTCGCGCTCCAGCGACTGTGCCAGCGCCCGATGGTAGACCGGCACGAAGGGCGCGCCCTGCCCGCCCGCCTCGACGTCGGCGGCGCGGAAATCATGCATCACGGGGACATGGATGGCTTTGGCCAGCGCCGGCGCGTCGCCGATCTGCACCGTCATGCGGCGCTCGGGCCGGTGCAGCACGGTTTGGCCGTGGAAGCCGATGATGTCGATGTCCTCCGGCCTCATCCGGTTCTGGGCGATGAACGCGGCCACGGCTTCCGCATGGGCCAGCGTCACGGCGCGCTCGGCCTCGGCCAGCACCCCGGGCCGGGCATCACGCTGCGGCAGGTTCACGGCCTCGGTGAGCGCCCGGCGCAGCAGGCTGCGCTCGGCCGGACCGTAGGGCCGGTAGCCGGACGGCCCGAATGCCTTTATCTGCTTTCCATCGGTTTCGATCAGCGCGACGTCCACCCCGTCAAGCGAGGTCCCGCTCATCAGACCGAGTGCGGTCAACATCATCTCAAGTAAGCCTCGACGTCTTCCTACCCCGACGCCTGGCTTGTATCAAACAAGCACATCTTATAATGCCACAGCGCGCTTTGCTGCGGCAGTCCCGCTGGCCTGGGTTCCGCAACTAGCCCCAGTTACCGTAAAATAAGAATGATCAGAGCCGCTGACAGATGAGTGCATTTAAATCGGATTTCCTCAATACCCTGCAGGAACGTGGATTCATCCACCAGTGCTCCGATTTCGAGGGGCTGGACGCGCTTGCCGCGAAGGGCGAGGCAATCGCCTATGTCGGTTACGACTGTACCGCGCCCTCGCTGCACATCGGCAACTACCTGACCATGATGATGCTGCACTGGCTGCAGCAGTCCGGCAACAAGCCGATCACACTGATGGGCGGCGGCACCACCATGGTCGGCGACCCCTCCGGCAAGGACGAGACGCGCGCGATCCGCACCGTCGCCGAGATCGAGGCCAACAAGGCCTCGATCCGCGGCGTGTTTGCCAAGGTGCTGCGCTATGGCGACGGCAAGAGCGACGCCGTGATGCTCGACAACGCCGAGTGGCTCACCAAGCTCAACTGGATCGAGATGCTGCGCGACGTCGGCCGGCACTTCTCGGTCAACCGCATGCTGACCATGGACTCCGTGCGCCTGCGCCTCGAGCGCGAGCACGAGATGAGCTTCATCGAGTTCAACTACATGGTCTGCCAGGCCTACGACTTCGTCGAGCTCGCCAAGCGCACCGGCTGCTGCCTGCAGATGGGCGGCTCGGATCAGTGGGGCAACATCATCATGGGCGTCGATCTCGGCCGCCGCATGGGGACGCACCAGCTCTTCGCGCTGACGACGCCGCTGCTCACCACGGCGTCGGGCGCCAAGATGGGCAAGACCGCGCAAGGCGCGGTCTGGCTCAACGCCGACCAGTTCTCGCCTTACGATTTCTGGCAGTACTGGCGTAACACCGAGGACGCCGACGTCGGCAAGTTCCTGAAACTGTTCACGACGATGCCGATGAGCGAGATCAGGAAGCTCGAGGCGCTCGCGGGCTCGGAGATCAACGAAGCCAAGAAGGTGCTCGCCACCGAAGCGACCGCGCTGTTGCACGGCCGCGAGGCCGCCCTCGAGGCCGCCGAGACCGCGCGCCGCACCTTTGAGGAAGGCGCGCTGGCCGAAACCCTGCCTTCCGTGGAAATTCCGCGCGGCGAACTGGACTCCGGCCTCGGCGTGCTCAATGCCTTCGTCAAGGCGGGCCTCGTCACCTCCAACGGTGAAGCCCGGCGCCAGATCAAGGGCGGCGGCTTGCGCGTCAACGACGAGCCCGTCACCGACGAGAAGATGACACTCTCGCCGGCCAATCTGACGCCGGAAGGCGTGATCAAGCTGTCGTTCGGCAAGAAGAAGCACGTCCTCGTCAGGCCTGCATAGGCGTATGTGCTTTTGATGCTTGTCAGGGCGCGCCGAAGCGCGCTCCCTGATCGGCAATGGACCAGAACACGCCCAAGAAAGCGTCGAAGGAAACTGCGAGGGAACAAGTCGCAGCAACGCAGCAAGGCGCCGTGCGCACTGCGCTCGTCGTGCTGGCGTTGTGCTTCACGTTGGCCGTGCTCGGCCGCGGCCTCAGCGAAAGCTTCACCGTCTTCCTGAAGCCGATCTCGCAGGACTTTGGCTGGGATCGCGCCCAGGTCGTCTCAATCTATTCGCTGACCTGGCTGATCAGCGGACTGACCGCGCCGCTGGTCGGGCGGCTGTTCGATCACTCGGGGCCGCGCATCGTCTACTCGCTTGGACTTCTCCTGCTCGGCTCCGCATTCCTGATCGCGGGCCACGCGCAGCATCTCTGGCAATTCCAGGTCAGTATCGGCATCTGCGTCGGCATCGGCGTCGCCTTCATCGGCAACGTTCCGAACTCGATCCTGCTCGGCCGCTGGTTCGGACCGCGGCTGCCAACCGCGATGGCGGTGGTCTATTCGGCGATGGGCGGCGGCGTGCTGGCGCTGCTGCCGGCCTCGCAGCTCCTGATCGACCATCTCGGCTGGCGCGAGACCTATCAGATATTCGGCCTTGCCGCGCTCGGCCTCTTGGTGCCGCTGACGCTGCTGCCGTGGCGCCTGTTCGCAGGGGGCTCGCCGCATGTCGTCAAGAAGACGGATCCGCATTTCATCGACAACGGCTGGACCCTTCTGAGCGCGATGCGACACCACGCCTTCTGGGCGCTGTTCTCGACCTTCTTCTTCACCGCCGTCGGCATGTATGCGATCGCGGCGCAGATCGTCGCCTATCTGATCGATGCCGGCTTTCCGCCGTTGCAGGCGGCAACTGCGTGGGGATTTTCCGGCGTCGTGCTGGTGTTCGGCATGCTCGGCGTCTCCGCACTCGACGGCCTGATCGGACGCCGGCCGTCCGTGCTGTTGAGCTACGCGATCTCGATCCTCGGCATCTTCCTGCTCTGGCTGTTGCCGTATTATCCGAACATCATCCTGCTCACCGGCTTCGTCGTCTGCTTCGGCAGCATGATGGGTTCGCGCGGACCGCTGATCACCGCGACCGCGATGAAGATCTTTCGCGGTGAGCGCGTCGGCACAATCTACGGCACGATTTCGATCGGCAGCGGACTAGGCTCTGCGTTCGGCTCCTGGAGCGGCGGCCTGATCCATGACGCGACCCACGGCTACAACGCCCTGCTCGTCTTCGCACTTGCGAGCGTCGTGCTCGGCATGATTCCATTCTTGGTTGTGCCCGCCTTGCGGCGGTAGGTCTCCCCAAGGTAACCTGCAATCATGCACGTCACCGGGAAATTACGGGCTGATGTGGCGCCGATACACGCAAAAAATGCGGATCGTGCAGGGCTCAAGTCCTCGTCTGCGGTGTTTTGTCTTACATGACGAAAATGTCAGCGCGATTTTAAAACGTGCTGCTTGCAGGGTGGAACCGAATGCGATTCAAGTCGCTGTCTTGGATGGAAGGGCGCAAACCATGAACTTTACTTTTCTCTCTCGCTATCAGCCGGTTCTCTTGAGCCTGTTTCGCTTCATCACCGGTCTCTTGCTGTTCCAGTACGGCGTCGCGAAACTTTTCAAGTTTCCCGTGCTTCCCTATTTCGCCGACATCCCGCCGCTGATCTATGCGGCCGGTACGCTCGAGCTTGTGCTCGGCGCGGCGCTCATGCTCGGCCTATTCACCCGGCTCACGGCCTTCATCCTCTCGGGTGAAATGGCCTTCGCCTACTTCATGGGCCACATGTTCAAGAGCGGCTCGCCGGTGTTCCTGCCGCTGCTCAACGGCGGCACCGCGGCGATCCTGTTCTGCTTCGCCTGCCTCTACCTCTCCGCTGCCGGCGGCGGCCTGATCAGCGTCGATGCGTTGATGGGCAAGGAGAGCGGCGAGCCGGGCGGCGCCTACGCGCGGCGCTAAACTGTTCGAAGCAAGACGGCACCGGCAGATCTGCCGGTGCCGGTTCAACGTGCCCCCAGCACGTTCCAGATGACGGCCAGTGCTGCGACCAGCAGCACGGACAGGATGATGCGGTGAACGAATCGCTTCATTGCGGGTCGGGCCGGGCTAAGACAACCAAAGTCTAAGATCGATTTTCGCGAGCTCGCGAGCCGGCGCACGCCGGCGGCGGCAATTCGCCCGCACGCTAGCGCGTCCGCCTGCGAAAGCTGCCCGCACGGCGGTGCGTCGCATGCGTCCATTCATGATTGGTAAGAACTTCATGCTACCGATGCGCGCAATAACAACCATTCGCTAGGGGCCGTGATGAAGCTGCTGAGTCATTTGAGAATCCGCACCAAGCTTGCCAGCATGGTCTATCTCGCAGCGCTCACAGTGACCGCCATCATCGCGGTATCCGCCTTCCTCAGCAAGAGCCGCATGATGGAAGACCGCGCGCAGCAGATGCGCACCGCGGTCGATCTCCTCTACAGCCTCGCCCAATCGCTCCAGGACGACGTCACCGCCGGCAAGCTCTCGCCGGGAGACGCCAAAGCCCAGTTCCATCTGCGCGGCCGGCGCATGAGCTTCAACGGCGGCCAAGGTTATCCGGTCGTCTACAATTCCGATTCGTCCCTCCTCGTGAACGGCGCCAACCAGCAGCTCGAGGGCAAGATCACCGGCGCCACCGATTCCAACGGCGTGGTCATCGCCGACGCGATCATCAATGTCGCCAGTCAAAATCCTCTAGGCGGCGTGACGTCGTATCTGTATCCCCGCCCCGGCCAGACCGAGCCTGTCCGCAAGACCGTATTCGCACGCAAATTCGCGCCCTGGAACGTGACGATGAGTTACGGCCTTTATGTCGACGACATCGACGCCGACGTGCGCGCATTGACGCTGGAGCTCGCAGCAGTCGGCATCGGCCTGATGCTGCTGATGGCGACATTGTCCTGGCTGATCGCCCGCGACGTGCTCAGCGCACTCGACCGCCAGAAAAACCGCATGCAGGAGATCGCCGACGGCGCCCTCGACAAGCCGGTCGCGGAGACCGATCGCGGCGACGAGATCGGTCGCATGGCCGAGACGCTCGAAGTGCTCAGGCAGACCGCGCTGACGGCGCGCGCGCTCGAGGCCGAACAGGTCGCCACCAAGGCCCGCAGCGAGCAGGAGAAGCGCGAGGCGCTGATCGCGCTCGCCGACCGCTTCGATGCCTCGGTCGGCCAGCTTGTCGGCTTGATGGCCTCGGGCTCCGGCGAACTGGAGACCACGGCCAAGTCGATGTCCTCGACCGCCGAAGGCACCAACCGCCGGGCCGCCGTGGTCGGCACCGCCGCCACCGAAGCCAGCCAGCGCGTGCAGACCGTGGCCGCCGCCGCCGAGGAGCTCTCCTCCTCGATCACCGAGATCAGCCGCCAGGTCGCGCAATCCGCCGAGGTCACCGGCCGCGCGGTGGAGAGCGCCCGCCGTACCGACACCATCGTGCGCGCGCTGTCCGACGGTGCCCAGCAGATCGAGCACGTCGCCGAGCTGATCTCGAGCATCGCCGCCCAGACCAACCTGCTCGCGCTCAACGCCACCATCGAGGCCGCGCGCGCGGGCGAAGCCGGCCGCGGCTTTGCCGTCGTAGCCTCCGAGGTGAAGTCGCTCGCCAGCCAGACCGCGGAAGCTACCCGCGAGATCGGCGACAAGATCGCGCAGATCCAGGGCGCGACCAAGGAGGCCGTGGACGCCATCGGCGGGATCACCGCGACCATCGAGGAGGTCAGCCGGATCGCAACCTCGATCGGGGCCGCGATCGAGGAGCAAGGTGCGGCGACCGCCGAGATCGCCCGCAGCGTGTCGCAGACCGCGGAAGCGACCAGGGAAGTCACCACCAATATCGGCGGCGTCAGCACAGCGGCGAACGAGACCGGCAACGCCGCCGGCATGGTGCTCGCGGCCGCATCGAACCTCTCCAAGCAGGCCGAGCAGCTCTCCGGCGAAGTCGGCACCTTCCTGGCGGGCGTGCGCGCGGCGTAGGCCGCGCAAATCAGCTCATAAGGCCGTGAACATGCTCGGCTTCATGGTTCGAGACGCGCCGTAAGGCGGCGCTCCTCACCATGAGGATCTAAGATTTCGCCGGAGAACAAAACCTCATCCTGAGGAGCCCGCCCAAAGCGGGCGTCTCGAAGGATGGCCGCAGGGAATCCGCGTACCAAGAGCTTTTTCAAATGCGATTGCCTTCCCCGCAACCGGGAGATGTGGCAACGATCACGCCTGATCGCATCCATGAAATGAAAGCGGACTTTGCACTAGCGCCGCGCGAGGGTGCAGCCGTTCGATAGCTGGCGCGTCGATGATCCGGTCGGGCTGTCACCCCTCGGCTGCTGCGTCGGCAGTTCGTCGATCGGCGAGTTCTGCTTGCCGGTGTTGAACTCAAAGATCTTGCGGAACAGGCCCGGCGCCATCGCCGAGATCGGATTGACACGCATCACCGGCGCGGCGGGGGTGCCGACGACCTCGTAGGTGACGCCGATCAGGCCCTCGTTGTTGCCACCGCCGAGGAAGATGCCGAACAAAGGTATCTGCCCGAAGATGTTGTTGACGCCGTACATCGGCACGAAGGTGCCGCTCATGCACACCTGATTGCCGGGATAATCGATCGAGCCTTCGATCGTGGCACCGATCATCGGCCCCTTGACCACGCCGTCACGGATCGTCAGCGCGCCGTTCTGCCGCGTGAACTCTGCGCGCAGCGCACTGAAGGAGACGCCGTTCCCAGTCCCATTTGGCGCACCCGCGGCAACGCGCTCGAGCTGCGCCTCGCCCTTGACCGTGAAGTCGCGCACGTTGATGAGCCCCTCGCGCGACGTATTCGGCTCGGACGTCGGCGGCTCCATCGCCACCACCATCTGCCCGCCAACAGCCTTGGTGTAGGTGTCGGTGAAGCGCAGCAGCGCGCCGGCATCGTTGGTCTGGAGATAAATGACCTCGCGGCTGCCCTGGGCGCGGCCGCCACGCAGGTCGGCCGCCACCGGCGTGTTACTGCCGATCTTGCCGCTCAGGGTGAGGGCTTTGATGGCGCCACTGCGTTTCGACATCTTGGCATCGACGCTGCGCATCGCCTCGCCGTTGAAACCGGCGACCGCGCCAAGCTTCACGTCGATGTCGAAGTCGATGTTCTTCAGCTTGCTCTTCGCATCGTCCTTGGAATTGCCTGAGATCGCGGACTTCAGGAAACCGCGGGCATCGAACACGTCGCCGCGCATGCTGCCGCGAATCACACCGTCGGGACCGCGCTCAACCTTCAACGACGCCTTGTCGCCGTCGGAGGGCGCGTAGGTCGGGAAGTTCGCGTTCATGAGGTCGCCGTTCTGGTCGACCTCCAGCGAGCCCTTGATCGAGGTGCCGCCGCCTTCGATGACGATGTCCTCGAGGCGCGTCGATTGCGCGGTCGGCACGACCTTGAAGGTGGCCTTGCCCGACTTGCCCGGCAGCTTGACCCAGCCGGGCAGGATGTTGTCGAGCTTGACCGAGGTCAGGTCGGCCTCGACGGCCAGCTTGGTCGTCTGGTCCGGGCCGCTTGCGATCTTGCCCGAGAGCTTGATCGGCAGCGAGCCGCTGACGGCGGGACTGAGATCGAAGCCCATCCGCGCCCGGCTCGCGTCATCAAGTGTGGCCTGCAGGCGGACGTCGGCGTCGCCCTCAGCCGGCTTGCGATAGTCGACCGAGGCCGCCTGCCCGTTGATCTTGACGTCACCCTTGACCTGATAGCCCTGGTTGTTGGCGACGATCTTGAGGTTGTTGGCCTCTAGCTTCTGGTTCATCACCAACTTGTCGGCGGCAAAGCCGTTGAGATCGGCAGTCACGGCGTAGGTGGTGTCGTCCTTGGTCAGTTCGCCCTTGACCGGCATGCCGAGCATGATGTTCGCCGAGAACGTCCCCTTGCTGGTGTTGGGATCGACGAAGGTCGCCGACAGATCGCTCAGGCGGTCATTGGCGAGAATTTCCGCCGCTGCCGGCACCGGTCCGTCGACGCGGAACCTGCTCCGCGAGGGGGACGGCTTCGGCGCCATGTCCGGCACCTCGAAGGTGAAATCGGAGATCGTGATCTTGCGGCCCGCGGGCGTGTCCGCGACGCCCTGTCCGATCGTCACAGTTGCGGTGCGCCCTGTTACGTGCGCTCTCAGGTCGGCATCGTGCACCACCGGCATGCCGTCAACGGGACGAACCGCAACGCCATTCGCCACGATGTTGACCGACAGGCCATCATCGGGAATCGGCGGCCCCTTGCGCGGAAGGTTGCGTGTCGGCGAATTGATGCCGATCTCGATGCGCTGGAGCGTGCCGCGTTCGATCCGCTCGATCACCCATTCGCGCAGTTCCGGAACGATCAGCGTCGGCCACATCCGCTTCAGGGCGGAGGCCGACATCGGCGTCCCCGCAAAGCCGAGCATCAGCCGCGGCTCGCCCGAATAGTCGATGCTGCCGGTGCCGGCGACGCCGATCTCGCCGTTGGAAACATCGGCTTGCGTCAGCAGCACGCGTTTGTGGTCGCTGTCGAAGCGGAAGCCGATGGCAATGCGGTTGAACACCAGCGGCGGCTCGTTATCGATCCCGCCCAGCAGGATCGAGCCGCCGCTGAAGCCGAGCTGCCAGTCGTTGGTGCTGCCGTTGGGCGGCTCGAGATGCGCCAGGAGCGTGATGCGGTTGGCGCCCGAGAGTATCTTGAACGGTGCGACCAGCACCCGCCGCCCGGCGTCCCACTCGACGTTGATCTCGGCCGAGTCGATCGCCATCGGATAATCGGGCGTATCGGTGTCGATGACGTTGCCGGCGCCGACAGCGATCTTGCCGCGGAAGTAGGTCGGAACGCCGTCGCGGCCGAGCTCGCCCTTGAGCTCGCCAGTCAGCGGCAGGTCTGCATTGTACGTCAGGTCCTTCAGCCGCAGCGCCAGCAGGATGTTGGAGGTCGAGACCTTGTCGGCGCGAATGTCGACCGAGCGCACGCCGTTCTCGGATGGTCCGATCGTGGCGCGCAACATCCACGGACGTGCACCCTCCTCGCCGAGGCTGAGC
Source organism: Bradyrhizobium sp. ISRA442 (assembly GCF_038085055.1). NCBI lineage: Bacteria > Pseudomonadati > Pseudomonadota > Alphaproteobacteria > Hyphomicrobiales > Nitrobacteraceae > Bradyrhizobium > Bradyrhizobium sp. ISRA442. Next base: position 403,995 of record NZ_JALGCN010000004.1, on the reverse strand, counting down.
GCCACCCCGCCGTGGCTCGGCCGGCGCAGGCTGAGGGTGATGTTCTCAAACGTCCATTTGCTGCCGCGCTGCTGGTCGTCGACGATCAGGTTGCCGTTCTTCAGACCGATCTCGTTGAGGTTCTGACCATCCAGACCAGTCATGCTCAGGCTGTCGAGCCAGTCGAGACCGGCGAGAATTCCATTCTGGGCACTGCTCGTGGCCGCCGCGGCGGGCGCGCTGGGGCTGGACGAGGTACCGGGCGCCACCGACGCGGGCGGCGACGCAGCTTCCGTACGCGGGAAGGTCGGCGGCAGGCCCGCTTCCGTCTTCGACGCGACGCCGGTTGCCAGAGGTTTTGCGGTGTCGCCGGCCGACACCGTGACGGCCCCGTCAGGCGCGATGCGGATCGCCAGCTCGGCATCGACGAGGTTGAGGCTTTCGGCACGCAGCCGGCCCATCAACAGCGCCGTGCCCGACAGCTTCACCTCCGCCTTCGGCGCGCTGGCGACGATGGCCTGGTCGCGGTCGCGGACGATGATGTCGCGGATGCGCACGGCGATGCGGACACGACCGGCCCGCTCGATCTGCGTGCCGCCGACCTCCACAGTGTTGCCATTGCCGATATTGTCTTCGATAGCCGCCGCGAGCCAAGGCGTTGCGATATCGAGATTGATGGGGCCGGCACCGAGCCGCCACCACAGCGCGCCGAAACAGCCGACGACGATGACGACGAGGGCGCCGACGACGATGGCCAGCCGCTTCAACCAGCGATCGGCGGCCAGCCACCGCCGGAACGACCCCAACCCATCACCGACGCGGTGGAAGCCCGAATTGGAACGCGACAACAGCCGACGGGCACGATTGCCCGCCGCCTCCTCCTGATCCGGATCCCAGTCGGCCTCGTCCCATTCCAGCGGCTCTTGTACGCCGCCGCGCCGATCGTAATCCCGATAATGATCCTGGGGCGACGTATTCCTTGCCATTGCCTCTCGATACAGGCGCCCATCATAGGATTGAGCGCCGCCGGGGCCGCACCCGTCGACGGGGATCGAAGTCCCCTTCGCCGGGATTGCCGCCATTCCTCGAATGTTCCTGCTGTTCGTCATTTCGCCCCGGGAGCGCGTTCAACGAGCAGTGGGGTGGTGCCTGGAATTCCTTGTAACCATATTCCCGCGCCGTCAGACTTACCCAGCCGAGGGCGCGAATCCGCCGCATCTGACGAGAGCTGCAATACCCCTTTGGTTGACCCGTCGAAAGCGTCGAAAGGAAGGCGTATGTCCAAGAAATCCCGAAAGAAATCGTCCAAAACGGCCTCCGGCGGTCCGACGGCTAAGAAGAAGACCGCGAAATTGCGGGCATCGGCACAAACAAAGTCCGCGAAAACGCAGCGGACGCCAGCAAGCAAATCAAGCAAAGCACCAGCAAAAGCAGCATCGCATAAGGCCGCATCGAAACGGTTAAGATCTTCTGAATCCCTAGCCCAGCCTGCGACCGCAGCCAAACCCGTTTTGGCCGAGGGTCAGAAGGCGCCTGCCTTCCGCCTGCCCCGCGACGGCGGCGGCGTAGCCACGCTATCGGACTATGCCGGCCGCAAGCTCGTCCTGTTCTTCTATCCCCGAGCCGACACGCCCGGCTGCACCCGCGAGGCCATCGACTTCACGCGCCTTGCGGACGCGTTCGCGCAAGCCGGCACGGTCGTGCTCGGCATCTCCGCCGATCCGGTCAAGGCCCAGGAGAAGTTCCGCGACAAGCACAAGCTCGGCGTTCCCCTGATCTCGGATGAGACCCACGAGATGCTGGAGGCGTATGGCGCCTGGGGCGAAAAATCCATGTACGGCAAAACCTTCCTGGGGATTCTTCGTACGACCGTGCTGATCGGCGCCGACGGTCGGGTGGCCAAGATCTGGCGCAATGTCCGCGTCGATGGCCATGCGGACGACGTACTCGCGACGGCAAGAAGTCTTTAACCAGGCCCTCGAATTCGAGTGTTCCCGTTTCCGGAAAATTAACCATGAACAGCCCAGATTGCTGCGGCAATTAGGCCGCAAGGAACCGTTCCGACCGGCGCGGGAGTGCCGATGTCGAAAAGTTCTGCCCAATACTCGCAGTACCCCCAACATCATCCCCACGATCACGGACGATCCTTCCATCGTCGCCCCGCCGCCGCAGCGGCGGCAGCCGCGATTCCCCTCCCCGCAGCCGATGACGCCTACACCCTCGTCCACGCCGGCAAGCAGGTGCGCTTCGGGCCGGTGGTGTTCTGGATCGTGGTCGGCACCGTCGTGCTGCTCGGGCTCTGGTCGGCGGCGACCGCCACCTATTTCGCTTTCCGTGACGACGTCCTGACCCGGCTGATCGCCCGTCAGGCCGAGATGCAGTACGCCTATGAGGACCGGATCGCCGAGCTGCGAGCCAAGGTGGACCGCACCACCAGCCGGCAGTTGCTCGACCAGGAGCAGTTCGACCAGAAGCTCGACCAGATCATGAAGCGCCAGACGGCGCTGGAGTCCCGGGCGACGGCGCTCGGCGCCATGCCCGACGTGACCGGATCGATTCCCCGCTCCGCTCCTCAACGCGGCGATTCGAACCAGGGCGTGGTGCAGGGCACGCCAAAACCTTCGCCGATCAGCGATACCGTCATCTTCGTGGCACCGCCGGATCGCGAAGCGCGGCTCGAGTCGCGCGCGCCGACCGTCGTGGCCGCGCCGGTCAATCAGTTCGCCAGGAACCAGGGTTTCGACAATGTCCTGGTCCGGCTCCAGACCTCGCTAGATCAGGTGGAACGCCGCCAGATGGCGGCGCTCAGCGCCGTCGAGGACGGTATGGAATCACGTGTGCGGCGGATGCGCGGCGTCGTCAGCGATCTCGGCCTGAACCTCGCCAGTCTCGAGGCCGCCGTTCCACGCACGGCGATGGGTGGACCTTTTGTACCCGTCAAGCTGACCGCGAATGCCGGGCCGTTCGAGAAGCAACTCTATCGCATCAACGTCACCCGCACCGAGATGGACCGGCTCAATCGTACGCTGGCGCTCGTGCCCTATCGCAAGCCCGTCATCGGCGAGGTCGAATTCACCTCCGGCTTCGGCGTACGCAGCGACCCCTTTCTCGGCCGGCCGGCAATGCACACCGGGCTCGACTTCCGCGCCGCCAGCGGCGATCCCGTTCGCGTCACCGCTAACGGCAAGGTGGTCTCCGCCGGCTGGTCCGGCGGCTACGGCCGCATGGTCGAGGTCGATCACGGCAACGGGCTTTCGACCCGCTACGGCCATCTCTCCGAGATCAACGTGAAGGTCGGCGAGATCGTGAAGATCGGCCAGGTCGTCGGTCTTGTCGGATCGACGGGACGTTCGACTGGCCCGCATCTGCATTACGAAACCCGCATCGACGGAGAGGCGGTCGATCCGCAAAAATTCCTGCGCGCCGGTGTCCGCCTGAGCGCGGGCTGAGCCAAAAGCCTGACGCGTCAACGCGCGCGGCTGTCGCGCCCGACGCTAGCGCCGGCCGCCCCCCATCCCTCCGCCGGGTCCGCCGAAGCCGCCACCACCCATTCCACCGCCAGGCCCCATTGGCCCGCCGGGCGGTCCCATGCCGCCAGGTCCTGACGGAGCGCCGGGGCCCGAAGGCACCGGGCCCGGGCCGGGTCCGGGCGCAGAACCGGTCCCGGGGGCACCAGGCGCAGGCTGGCCGCCGGCCGGCGGCCTGCCGCTTCCGGGATTCAGGATCGAGCTGCCCGGGGCGCGGCCCGGCGCGCCGGGGTTTCGTCCAGGTGACGGCATCGGCGATCCCGGGAATTGGCCGACCGCTTGCGCGGAATCGATCTGCAGGCCGCGCGAGCGATCGAATGCGCCGCTGACCACCATGCGGGCTTCGCCCGCCGCCGGCCCGAAGCGCGATCCGTCGTGGGCCACGAGCCCGGAGCCAAACTGCAGGTTCGAGCCCACCCGCTGCACATAGGCCTCGATCGACAGCCGGTTCGCGCCGACGAGATCGGAGAAGTCGTCGATGCGGGTGCGCGCCGCCTGCATCACCCCCCGGCTCGTGCTGCCTTCGATCTGCACGCGTTGGCCGACGAGCAAGGGATCCACGCCGCTCAGCTTCAACCCGCCGATGTGCAAGCCGTCCGGGCCACGCTCGACCAGACCAGTGACCCGCGCGGATGCACCGCGCCGTTGCTCGACGAGGCTTGCGACGATCACGCCGTCGGTGCGGCGCAGGCCGTGCACGGCAACCTCGGTGCCTGCGCGGCGCCAGCTCTCCTTGCCGCTCGACAGCACCTTCTGGCCCAGCACGGTCAGCTCGTTGCCCTTCACCGCTTCGATCGGGCCGGAGACTTCGCTCGCAATGGTGATGCTGCGGGTGGCAAGCGTGCCGTCGGCCTGCCGCATCGCGACGACGCGCGCGAGCTGGCCGATGCGCAAGGCCCTGGCGCTGGCCGCCTCGCCGTCGATGCGGACGGGCACGTCGCTCGCATAGGTGATGCGCTCGCCGTTGACGTAGATGCTGCCGAAGCGCTGGATCACACCGACGATGCCGGTGCCGCCGATGCCATGATCGTCGCCGCGCGAGATTCCGGTGCCGCCGATGCCCTGGTCGGTGCCGCGCTTGACCTGCGCGCGGGCAATGGCCGTTCCGGCGAGCCAAAAGCCCGTCAGCAGCAGACGGCGTGAGACGAGCGGCGTCCGGCGGCTCATGACGAACTGCCTTCGTGCCCGTCGCTATCGTCGTCGGCATCTTCGGAATAAATGTAGATGCCGAAATTCCAGCGGGCGTCGCCGCCCTTGTCCTTGGCAAGCGCGCGGTTCGCCTCGCGGTTGGCGGTCTTCAGCGCGTCCATGGCAAGCTCGCGCGAGCGCGCCTCGAGGCGCCTCGCAAGCTTCGGCGAGATATTGTTGTAGTGCACGGCGCGCTCGAGGAAACGCGGCGCTGGCCCCGACACGTTCTGGGCGGCGGCCGCGATATGGTCATGCAAATTGCGACCGAGATAGTGCCATTTGCTGTCGTCCTCGCCGGATGGGACGAAGGCCGCCTCCACCAGCTCGATCTCGTCGTCGCCGTTGATGGTGACGAGCTTGCGGTCGAGCCATTCGTCGAGCACCGCGCGCGGTCGCACGTCCTTGGTGACGGAGGCGACGAGCTGCTCGAATGACGGCGCCTCGCCCTCGGCGGTGCGCGGCAGTGCCAGCGGCTCCCCCTTCGCATCGGTGAATTCGGGCGCGGCGAGCCACCGCGCGATCACCGCGCTCGTCAGCGAGACCGCCGCCGGCGCCTCGTGCACCGGCGCGCCGGCGCCGCGCAGCCGTGCCACCTCCTTGCGGTGGATTCCCGTGAGCAGGCTGACGCGACTGTCGGTCTGCTCCTTTCCTTCCAGCGCGAAATCGTGCTCGGCGACGTTGATGAAGAGCTCGCGCAGGAGCTGCGCCAGGGCCGGGAACGTCATGCCGCTGCGGATGCACAGCCGCACCAATGGCCGCAGCAGCCGCGCCAGCGGCGCGTGCAGCTTGGCGGCGGCGTTCGGCTGCGGCGCCGCTGCCTTGGTCCCGGGCTTGGCATTCATGTCTGAATTGTAGCGATGCAATCCGTGGGACACAATCCCACTTTTTCCTACTAGCCGATTGACGTGGTAAATTTTCCCACATATACGAGACGCCACTGAGGGCGCGACTTGAAGGGACTTTGACCATGGCCGACCGCTTGGCCCGCATTTCCAGCTCACCGCGTGCCGTTCCGCTTCTCCAGCACGGTCATCGCGATCGGGTCGAGCCGCCGCTGCTGGCGCTCGTGCGGGTCGTGATTTTCATGTCGTTGGTGGCCGCGCCGTTCGTCGCAGCGCTTCTCGCAGGTTGATCGCCATCATGAACCCCACCAGCGAAACCGCGCGCCGCCCGTCGGTGCTGCACATCTTCAAGATTTACTATCCCGACCTGTTCGGCGGCACGCTCACGGTGATCCGCGACATCTGCGCCAGCCTGAAGGACCGCTTCGACTCCGCCGTGCTGGTCTGCTCGCAATCGGCCAAGCGCCACGAGGTCGTTGGCGACGTCGAGGTCGAGCGCGTGCGCTCGTTCGGCAATTTGCTGTCGCTGCCGGCCGCCCCGGCCTACCCCTGGCGGCTGTGGCGCCGCATCGCAGACCATGACCTGCTCGCGCTTCACGCGCCCTTCCCGCTCGCCGACCTCGTCTTCGCCCTCGGCTTCGGCCGCAAGCGGCCGCTGGTCGTGCACTGGCACGCCGACATCGTCACCCATGCCGGCCTGCGCTGGTTCGTCCAGCCCCTGATGCGGCGGACGCTACGGCACGCCAAAGCCATCATCGTGTCCGACCGCGTGCTGGTCGAGAACACGCCGCTGCTCCGTGAATTCGAAGACAAATGCCATGTCGTGCCGTTCGGCATCGACACCACGACCTACGACTGGCCGAAGATCGAGCCGCACCACGTCAACGATCGCGGCCGCCTCGTACTCGCCTGCGGCCGCCTCGTTCCCTACAAGGGGTTCGACGTCCTAATCCGCGCCGCCGTCAACCGAACGTTCGAGGTCTGGATCATCGGCGAAGGCGTCGAGCGGCCGCGGCTCGAGCAACTGATCCGGGAGCTTGGCGTCGGCGACCGTGTCCGCCTGCTCGGCTCGGTGAATGACTGCGAGCGCATCAAGCTGATGTGCATGTCCGACGTCTTCGTGATGCCGTCGGTGACCAATGCCGAGACCTTCGGCCTCGCCCAATTGGAGGCCATGGCCGCCGGCCGCCCCGTCGTCAACACGGCGCTGGATACCGCAGTGCCCCACGTCGCACGTCATGGCAGGGAGGCGATCACGGTGCCGCCCGGCGATGCCGAGAAGCTCGGTGACGCCATCGACACGCTGATCCGCGATCCCGAGCGCCGCCGCCGCATGGGCCTGTCGGCGCGGACGCGGGCCGTGACCCGGTATTCCGCCACGTCCTTCAAGGAGGGCATGGAAGCCGTCTATCGCGACGCGATCGGCGCGCCGTGCAATCAGGCGGCGCCTGCGGCGGGGTGGCTGGATTCGGTCCGGATCGCGGCGGCGCTGGCCTGGTCCGACATGCGCCACCGCTATGTGCGCTCGCTGTTCGGTCCGTTCTGGATGTCGCTGCAGATGGCAATCGTGGTCGGGGTGCTGGGTTCGGTCATCGGCCAGATGTCCAATGCCGGCGTGCTGGCACGGCTGCCCATGCTCGCGTTGTCGATGACGGCATGGACCTTCCTCAACGGCGTCGTGCTCGACGCGACTACGGCCCTGCAGGGCTCGGCAAGCCTGATCCGCGATCGCGCGCTGCCGCCGGTGATCTTCCTGCTGCAATGCACGTTCCGCCAGGCGCTGTTCGCACTGCATAACGCCTGCGTCCCGCTCATCCTTTGGCTCGTCCTGACCCCGCGCAACGTCTCCGGCGCGCTCGAAGCGGTGCCCGGTTTGCTCCTGTTCATTGTCTGCACGTTTGCGCTCAGTCTCGTCCTCGGCGCGATGGCGACGCGCTATCGCGACCTCAAGCCGATTATCGAATCGACGCTGATGCTGGCCTTCCTGTCCTCGCCGGTGATCTGGTCGTCCGACATGATCAGTCACCGCTCGACGGTGATGCGGCTCAATCCGCTGACGCATCTGTTCGCGGTCTGGCGCGAGCCGCTCGTGGGCGGTCACGTCGATACGACCAGCATCGTCTATGTCCTGGTCGCGCTGGCGCTGCTGAGCCTTGCGAGCGCACTGACGCTGGTTCAACTGCGCAAAGCCGCTTTCTGGATCTGATGCATGGTCTCGATCAGCCTGCGCAACGTCTGTCTCGACTATCCGCTCTACGGCGCCTACGACTACTCGCTGAAGCGGCGGCTGCTCGGCCGCCTCATCCGCGAGCCGGGCGAGATGCGGATCATCCGCGCCGTCGACAACGTCTCGATCGAGGCGGAAGCGGGCAGCCGCATCGGCCTCGCCGGCCCCAACGGCTCCGGCAAGTCGACGCTGCTGCGCCTCATCGCTGGCGTCTATCCGCCGAGCAGCGGCAGCGTCGCGATCAAGGGCAACGTCGTCCCCCTGCTTGGCCTCAACGCCGGCGTCAACCTGGATTTCGTGGCGGAGGACAACATCGCTCTCTTGCTCCGGATCAGCGGACGCAAGCCGAGCCGCGCGGTGATCGACGAGATCTGGGCGTTCACCGAGCTTGAGGAGCGCATGCAACGCCTGCCCCTGCGCATGTTCTCCTCGGGCATGCTGATGCGCGTCCTGTTCGCGACCGCCACTGCCTTTCCGGCCGACATCCTCCTGCTCGACGAGTGGCTGAGCGTGGTCGACGAACATTTCGCCGAAAAGGCGCAGAGGCGACTCCTCAACCTGGTCTCGCAGGCCGCCATCGTGATCATCGCCTCGCACGACCAGCCGCTGCTGCAGCGCACGTGCACCAGAATCATCAATCTCGATCATGGCCGTATTGCCTCGACCGTCGCCGTCGAGCCGACGTCCGGGTCCAATTTTGAGCTCCGCGAGAAGCGCGCATGAAGCAGAATATCCTTGTCGTCTCCGAAGCGCTCGGCGAGCCGAACCACAAGCGCGGCATCTTTCACTTCACGCGCGAGCTGATGCGCTCGCTCGCGGCCGAGGGCCACGAGCTCACGCTGCTCGTTGAAACCACGCGGCGCTACCGCAAGCTGCGCCGGCGCGAGCAGCGCACACGGCTGTTTCCGGCGCGGTCGCACAATATCGAGCTGCTCGCCCTCTATCGCTTCCTCGACGAGGTCAACATGAGCGAGCCGGTCGCGCGGGGCGGCCTGCGGCGCACGCTCGACTGGCTCAGGCATCGCCTCACCATGTCGGTATCGTGGGAATACACGGCCTGCTTCCTGCGCGCGATCGGCATGCGGGCCTTGCGCGCGCGGCTGATCGAGAACCGGACCGCGGCGCTCGAATACATCCCGCCGGACCTGCGCCACCTCGAATTGTTCCGCGACTTCCAGCTCGAGCCCGGGTTCTACAGCTACCAGGACTCCTCGGCCTTCTTCCTGCTGCCGCCGCCCCGGATCGATGCGCGCAACTATGACGTCATCGTGGTGGACACGCCGACCCGCGTCGCGATCAGGCGCAGGCCGGAGGCCAAAGTGATCTGTGTCGTCCACGACCTGTTGCCGCTGACCGACCTCAAGCTGAGCGACGTCGCAACGCGGCTGTTCCTGTCGCGGCTCCTCACCAGCCTGCGTCAGGCCGACGAGCTCGCCTTCGTCTCAAACTACAGCATGATGCGGTTCAGGGAACTGTTGCCGCAATTTGCGCACCTACCGGCGCGGGTGGTGTATCCCCGCACCCGGTTCGACGCCCCGGATGTCCTGCACCTGCCAGCCCCGTCGGGGCGTCCGGGGCGGCCGAGCTTTGTCGTGATCGTCTCGAACGAGCCGCGCAAGAACGTCGCCACCGTCATTCGCGCCTTCCGCAACGTGCCTCAAGCCGATCTGGTGGTGATCGGCTATGCCGGTCATATCAGCCGGATGCGCAACCTTCCGCCGAACGTCCGCTTCGCCGGTTATGTCGACGAGCACGAAAAGGCCGCCCTGATCGCCGAGGCGCACGGCCTGATCATGCCGAGCTTCGCGGAAGGCTTTGGCGTGCCGATCATCGAGGCGCTGGCTGCGAACACGCCGGTGCTGTGCTCCGATATCGCCGTGTTCCGCGAGGTCGCAGGCGACCTCGCGGACTATTTCGATCCATTCTCGACCGAGTCGATTGCCGCCTCCGTGATCCGCATGCTGGCACGGCAGGAGGAATGTCGCGGCAAGATCCGGGCACAGCGCAGCGAGCTTGCAGAGCGCTTCGGCTACCAGACCCAGGCCCGCGACTTCCTCGGCCAGTACGTGCCCGCGGAGAGCCTTATGGCGGCGCAATAGGTCCCTCGCCATGACCGCCGAATCCGCGGCACGGACTGACCCTGCCGATTCATGGCCATGGCGCAGCCGATGGCGGGCCTGGCGCAGCCCGGACGCGCTGATCCGGACCGCCGACCTGCTCGCCGCCATGATCGCGGCCTCGCTCCCATGGTCGACCACGGCGCCGTCGATCTTTGTCGGGCTCTGGCTGCTCGCGGTGACGCCGAGCATCGGCTGGCGCGATTACGCGCGCAGTCTCGCCGAGCCGGCACTTGCCCTGCCCTTTGCGATCCTGCTGCTCGCCCTCGTCGGCATCCTGTGGTCGGACGGCGCATGGGCGGACCGGCTGCATGCAATCAAGCCTGTGGCGAAACTCGTGCTGATCCCGCCACTGCTCTATCACTTCAGGCGATCGGAGCACGGGATGTGGGTGTGCGTCGCCTTTCTTGTCTCCTGCGCCCTGCTTGCGGTCTTCTCCTGGATCGTGCTGCTCCATCCCGCCTGGAAGATCAGCGCGACCGCATCGGCCGGCGTACCCGTCAAGAACTACATCGACCAGAGCCAGGAGTTCACGCTGTGCGCCTTTGCGCTCGCGTTGCCCGCGCTGAGATTCTGGCGGGCGCGGCAAGTCGGAGCGACGATCGCCTGCCTGGCGCTGATCCTGCTGTTCGTCACCAACATGGTGTTCGTCGCGTCAGCGCGCACGGCGCTGCTCTGCATCGTGGTGCTGCTCGGGCTGTTCGCCTGGCGCCATCTGAGCCGGCGGGCAGCCCTATTCCTGCTCACTGGCGCCGTTGCCGCGAGCGCGCTCGCCTGGACGGCATCGCCCTATCTGCGCCAGCGCATCACCGACATTTCAGTCGAATATCAGCACGGCCATGAGGACATCAGCCACGCCTCGACCGCCCAACGCCTGACCTATTGGCGCAAGTCAGCCCTCGCCTTCACCGAAGCGCCGCTGCTCGGGCATGGCACAGGCTCGATCAAGCGGCAGTTCGAGCGCGCCGCCACAGGCCGAAGTGACCTCGACGTCGAGATCGTGAACAACCCGCACAACCAGACGCTCAATGTCGCCGTGCAGTGGGGCCTGGTTGGCGTCGCCCTGCTCTACGCGATGTGGCTCACCCATCTTCGCCTGTTCGCAGACGAAGAGCTTGCGGCCTGGATCGGCCTTGTCGTCGTCGTGCAGAACATCGCGAGCTCGCTCCTGAACTCGCATCTGTTCGATTTCCACGAGGGCTGGATGTATGTCCTCGGGGTCGGCGTTGCCGGCGGCATGGCGCTGCGCGCGAGAACGCCGGCCGGCGATGACTACTGGCTGCGCTCGTGGCCAACCTCGCCGGTGATGACGTCGCCGAACAGCTCCCAGGCCTGACCGTTGAAGCGCATCAACTGCATCTGCTCGATCGGGAAATAATCGTCGGGCGAGGTGTTGACCATGATACCGGGCAGCATCAGATCGGTGTGGAAGTTTTTCAGGTTGGCAGCCTGCTTCATGACGTTCTCGCGCGTAAGATTATCGCCGCATTGTTTCAGGACCTGCGCCATCGCTTCGGCCTGCACATAGCCGTAGATGTTGTTAGCGTTGGCCTTGTCGCCCTCGGGATAATATTTGTCCATGAATTCACGCCATTTCACCACGGCGAGGTCTTTGTCCCAGGTCGGATCGGTTGGGTCTTTCAGATAGACGGTCGAGATGATGTCCTTGGCATATTCGAGACCGGCGGGCTTCAGCACTGATGCAACCGATGTCGCGGTGTTGGCGAGGAAGAATTTGGGCTTCCAGCCGAGCTCGCCGACCTTCCGGATCGCCTGCGCCGAGCCCTTTGGGGCGGCCCAGGAGAAGAAGATATCGGCACCGGAATCGTGCAAGGCCACGATCTGCGAGTCGATCGAGGGATCGCTCACCTCGTAGGACTGGTCGGCGATGATCATGCTGGCCTTGTCGCCGAGCCCGTCCTTCAGGCCCTTGAACTGGTCCTTGCCGGCATCGTCGTTCTGCCAGAACACTGCGATCTTGCCGTTCGGGAAGTGATCGCGAATGTATTTTGCGTAGATCCGCCCCTCGCTCTGGTAGTTCGGCTGGAAGCCCATGGTCCATGGGAAATTCTTCGGGTCCCCGAACTTGGTGCCGCCGGAGGCGACGAAGAGCTGCGGCACTTTCTTCGCGTTCATGTATTTCATGATCGCGGAATTCGAGGGCGTGCCGAGCGGCTGGAAGATCAACAAGACCTCGTCGCTCTCGACAAGCTTGCGTGCCTGCTCGATTGCCTTTGGCGGCGAATACGCATCGTCATAGCTGATGAAATTGATCTTGCGGCCGTTGATGCCGCCCTGATCGTTGATCATCCGGAAGAACGCGGCCTCGGTCTTGCCGATCACGCCATAGGAGGACGCGGGCCCGCTATAGGGCATGATGTTGCCGATCTTGATTTCGGCGTCGGTGGCGCCGGGGTCGTATTTCTTTTGCGCCGAGGCCGGTGAGGCGGCCAACATTCCCGCAGCAATGAGCGTGGCGAGGGCAGCAAGGCTGTTGCGACGACCCGGCATCGTTCTCTCCCCTATTTGTAGTCTTGTTTTGCAGGAAGTGTCGCAAGCAGGCCTGCGGCTGGCAAGCCTCTCCATTTTCCGCGACATGAAACGGCTCGCCGAAATCGGGAACCTACGCAGCGCGCCGCGGCAAACCCGGCACGCGCCCGTCTATCACGAGCAATGCGCTGCCGATGACCATCGCACCTGCGATTTCTCGCGCTGAGATTGGCTCGCCGAGCACCAGCCATCCCAGAAGAATGGCGGTCACAGGGATGAGCAGCGTCACCAGCATGACATTGGTCGCGCCCGAGCGGCGCAGGATCTGAAAGAAAACGATGTAGGCCAATGCCGTCGAAAGACCCGCAAGACCAAGCACCGCAAGCCACGTCGCCACACCCGGCAGCGGCAGCCGCCATGGCTTCTCGATCGCGCCGACGACAATCGCCATCAAAAACGTCGAGGCCATGAGTTGAAACGTTGCCGTCCCGAGCGGAGGCGAGTCCTTCAACAATCGCCGCGCCGCCAGCGCCGCGAGGCCATAGCTGAAGGCGCCGCCAAGGCAGAGTAGGATGCCAAGTGCCTGCCCCGCTCTCGCGTCGGCGCCCCATCCTCTCAGGACAATCACGCCGACGAGCCCCAGCGCGACGCCGGCTACGCGACGCATCTGCAACATCTCTTCGCCCGCAGCCGCCATCACGATCACCGTGAACAGCGGCGTCGTGGCATTGAGGATCGACGCCAGACCGCTCGGAATGAAGGTCTGACCGAGCACGATCAGCGAGAACGGCGCGACGTTGTTGAGCAGTCCGATCGCAAGGAATGCTCGCCAGCCGGCAAAGCCGTTGGGAAATGCGATCCCCTGCGCGCGCAGCAGCGGCAGCAGAATGATCGCGCCAAGAGCGACGCGCAGGAACACCAATGTCAAAGCCGGCAGTTCGCGCAGCGCCGCCCCATTGAAGAAGAACGAGCCGCCCCAGAGGACCGAGAGCACGCAAAGCAGCGACCAATCTCGCGCATCGATCCGGTTGTCGTTGAGCGGCATGGCGTCTCACATGGGCGGCCGAACCTGCCGCTTAGTCGGCCGCCACCGAGATTTCCACCCGATTTCCGAAACGAGCACCGCCAACGAGGCGTTCAGGACCCATGTCAGCTCAACCGGCTAGGAAGTGTTCCTCTTCTTCGGCCTCGACACGAGCTCGATCATCCTGCCTTCATCGTCGTCCGGCATCGCGGCTTTGGCTCGCGCGTAGGACTCGACCGCGGCGCGCGCGACGAGCGGCTTGTCGGCCAGCAAGGTCTCGGCAAGCTTCACGGCATAGGCGGCATCCTTGTGCCGCAGCGCCGATGTAAAAGTTGCGCCGCTGAAGTCGCGGGCGACCATCCGCTTGGAGTGGCGCTGCACCTGGGGACTGGCGGCAACGCCGGCCTGGATCGACTCCAGCACCAGGTTCATGTCGAGCCCGGCCTGCTCGGCAATCGCAAGCCCCTCGGCAAGCCCTGCGATCTGGATCGCGCCCATCAGATTGTTGATGAGCTTGTAGACCGTGCCGGAGCCGACTGCGCCGAAATGGCGGATGGTCGAACCGATCGGCTCCAGATAAGGCCGCGCGCGATCGAGATCGGCGGGGTCGGCCCCGACCAAAAGTGTCAGCTTTCCGCTAGCTGCCGCATCCGGCAATCCGGTGACCGGGCAATCGATGTAGGTGAGGCCGCGGCCGTTCAGCTCGCGGGCCATCTCGCGCGCATGATCATAGGAGACCGTGGAGCATTCGATCGCGATCGTTCCGGCCTTTGCGGTCTTGGCCGCGCCCTTGAGCCCGAGCCAGACCGCACGCGAGGCTTCGTCGTCCGCGACCATGGTGACGACGGCGTCGGCATCGATCGCGGCGTCCTCCGGCGAGGTCGCCCAAAGCGCACCACGCGCGATCAGGTCTTCGGCTTTGGCCTTGCTGCGATTCCACAGCGTCACCGTGAAGCCGGCATCGAGATATCGGCCGGCCATGCCGTGGCCCATCCGCCCCAATCCGATGAAGGCGACGCGGGCCATGATCAGTCCACGTCCTCGATCTCGCCGGTCGTGGTGCCGAAGGCGCGCTGCGCCAGCGTCGCAGCCATGAACTCGTCGAGGTCGCCGCCGAGCACGCCTGACGTGTCGGAGGTCTGCACGCCCGTGCGCAGGTCCTTCACCATCTGGTAGGGCTGCAGCACGTAGGAGCGGATCTGATGGCCCCAGCCGATATCGGTCTTGGCGGCCTGGTCTGCGGCGGCCTTCTCCTCGCGCTTCTTCAGCTCGATCTCGTAAAGCCGCGCGCGCAGCATGTCCCAGGCCTGCGCCCGGTTCTTGTGCTGGGAGCGGCCGGCCTGGCAGACCACCGCGATGCCGCTCGGAATATGCGTCAGTCGCACCGCGGATTCGGTCTTGTTGACGTGCTGGCCGCCGGCACCGCCCGAACGCATGGTGTCGACGCGGACATCCGATTCCTTGATGTCGATCTTGATGCTGTCGTCGATGACCGGGAAAACCTGCACGCTCGAGAACGAGGTGTGCCGGCGTGCGTTGGAATCGAACGGCGAGATGCGGACCAGCCGGTGCACGCCGGCCTCCGTCTTCAACCAGCCGTAGGCGTTGTGGCCGGAGACCTGGATGGTCGCCGACTTGATGCCGGCCTCTTCGCCGTCGGACTCCTCCAACACCTCGACCTTGAAGCCGTGGGTTTCGGCCCAGCGTGTGTACATGCGCAGCAGCATCTGCGCCCAGTCCTGGCTCTCGGTGCCACCGGCGCCGGCATGGACCTCGAGATAGGAATCGAAGCGATCGGCCTCGCCGGACAGCAACGCTTCGAGCTCGCGCCGTGCGACTTCCTTCTTCAGGTTCTTGAGCGCAGCTTCCGCTTCGGCGACGACGCCCTCATCGCCCTCGGCCTCGCCGAGTTCGATCATGCCGACGTCGTCCTCGAGCTCCTGCTCGACTTTGCCGATACCCGACAGCGCATCCTCGAGCGAGGTGCGTTCCTGCATCAGCTTCTGGGCCTTCTGGGGATCGTTCCAGAGGTTGGGATCTTCAGCGAGCTTGTTCAGCTCAGCAAGGCGCGCCGTCGATTTCTCGACGTCAAAGATGCCTCCTCAGCAGCCCGACTGACTGCTTGATCTCTTCTACCAACCGTTCGATTTCGGCGCGCATGTCGTTCTCTGATCTCGCGGAATTGTTCCCGCGTGCAATTGCAATGGGGATGTAGCGGCGGCGGCTGCAAAGCGCAACCGCCGGAGCTTCAGATCGCGGATCTTATCCTAAGGCCCTAGTACAGCCCGCCGGTGCCCGGGCGCATGAAGAAGCCGGTATCGGGCGGCGCCTGCTGCGGCACGCGCCCGTCGGCGTCGGCAACGCCGATGACCGAGTAGTTGTCCGGCGGCGCCGTACCCGGCTTGAAGGCTTCGAGGATGGTTCCACCGGTCTCACCCGGGCCGGCACGCATGCCGGTCTTGGCAACGACGCGGATCAGCTTGATGCCGGCCGGCACCTTGAACGGGACCGCTTGCTTGTCGGCGAGCGCGAGCTTCAGGAAGTCGCGCGCGATGGGCGCTGCCAGATGGCCGCCGGTGGCGGCGTTGCCTCTGCCGAGCGGCCGCGGCTTGTCGTAGCCCATATAGATTGCGACGGCGACGTCGGGCGAGAAGCCGACGAACCAGGCATCCTTGGCCTCGTTGGTCGTGCCCGTCTTGCCGGCGATCGGCTTGCCGACCTCCTTGACGACAGTCGCGGTGCCGGCCTGCACGACGCCTTCCATCAGCTCGGTGATCTGATAGGCCGTCATGGAGTCCAGCACCTGCTCGCGGCGGTCGATCAACAGCGGCTCGTTCTGGTTCTTCCAGCCGCCCGGCGCGTCGCAGCCGCGGCATTCGCGCTGGTCGTGCTTGAAGATGGTGTGGCCGTAGCGGTCCTGGATGCGATCGATCAGCGTCGGCTTCACGCGTCGGCCGCCATTGGCGATCATCGAATAGGCCGTCACCATGCGCATCGCCGTCGTTTCGCCGGCGCCGAGCGCGTAGGAGAGATAGTTCGGCAGCTCGTCATAGACGCCGAAGCGGCGAGCGTATTCGCCGATCAAGGGCATGCCGATGTCCTGTGCGAGCCGCACCGTGACGGTGTTGAGCGACTGCCGCAGCGCGTTGCGCAGCGTCACCGGTCCCTGGAATTTTCCCGAGGAGAAGTTCTCCGGGCGCCACACGCCGGCGCCTTGCCCCTGGTCGATTTCGATCGGCGCGTCGAGCACGACAGTCGAGGGCGTATAGCCATTGTCGAGCGCCGCGGAATAGACGATCGGCTTGAACGACGAACCCGGCTGCCGGTAGGCCTGCGTGGCGCGGTTGAACTGGCTCTGGTCGAACGAGAAGCCGCCGACCATCGCGAGCACGCGGCCGGTCCACGGATCCATCACCACCATGGCGCCGGATACTTCGGGGATCTGCCGCAGGCGGTATTGGCCCTCGACGGGCTGTCCGTCCTTGTAGAGTGGATCGGCATAGATCACGTCGCCGGGCTGGAGCACCTGGGACACCGCAGTCGGCGTCTTGCCTTTGGTACCGCCCTGCGCGGCCCGCGCCCAGCGCACGCCGTCGAGCGTGACGATGCCGGTCTCGCGCTGCTTGCTCACGGCGCCGCCGAGCTCGCGGCTCGGCTGGAAGCCGATGCGTGCCGACTGGTCGCTGGTTTCCAGCACCACCGCCATGCGCCACGGCGAGATGTCGGAGAGCGACTTGATCTCGGCAAGCTTCACGCCCCAGTCGCCTGACGTATCGAGCTTGCTGATCGCGCCGCGATAGCCCTGCTGCTCGTCATAGTTCACGAGGCCCGAGACCATGGTCTTGCGCGCCATGACCTGGATCTTCGGATCGAGCGTGGTGCGGACCGACAGGCCGCCCTCATAGAGCTTCTTCTCGCCATAGCGCTCGAAGATGTCGCGGCGGACTTCCTCGGCGAAATATTCGCCGGCGAAGGTGTGGGCACCGTTGGAACGATTGGTGACGGCCAGCGGCTCCTTGCGCGCCTTGTCGGCGTCGGCCTGCTTGATCCAGCCGTTCTCCTGGAGACGGTCGATCACGTAGTTGCGGCGCTCGATGGCGCGGTCGCGGTTACGCACCGGATGCAGCGTTGCCGGCATCTTCGGCAGCGCCGCCAGATAAGCGGCTTCCGCGATCGTCAGCTCGTTCACCGACTTGTCGAAATAGACCAGCGAAGCCGCCGCGATGCCGTAGGCGCCGAGGCCGAGATAGATTTCGTTGAGGTACAGTTCGAGGATCTTGTCCTTGGAGTAGGTCTTCTCGATCCGCATCGCCAGCAAGGCTTCCTTGATCTTGCGCGAGAACGAGACCTCGTTGGTCAGGAGGAAGTTCTTGGCGACCTGCTGGGTGATCGTCGAAGCACCCTGCGGGCGGCGGTTGGAGCCGTAGTTCTGCAGATAGAGCAATCCGGCGCGGGCCATGCCGGTGTAGTCGATGCCCCCGTGCTCGTAGAAATTCTTGTCCTCGGCCGCCAGGAAGGCGTTGATCACGAGCTTCGGCACCGCCTGGATCGGCAGATAGAGCCGGCGCTCCTTGGCGTATTCGCCGAGCAGCGAACCGTCGACCGCGTGCACGCGGGTCATCACCGGCGGTTCGTAATCCTGAAGCTGAGAGTAATCGGGCAAGTCCTTGGAGAAATGCCAGATCAGGCCTGCCACGGCACCGACACCAACAAGGAACATCACCGTTCCCGCGGCGAACAGGAAGCCCATGAACCGCACCAGCAAGCGCATTATCTGTTTATCCGTTCAATCCCTGGATCAGCCCTTGGCGCCGCCAACAGGCGTCGTCCTTACGTCGCGAATTCACCGGCCTACTCAAATACATCGGCGCCGGGCCTAAAGGCGCTTGCCGAGCGGGATTCTCGTCGATTCCGGAACCCCCTGCGGCTTTTTTATAAAGCGCCCGCTGTGGCCAAACTAGGGCTTAACGGCGGGCTGGAAACTTCCCTCATCAATTCGCAGACCCCGCGGTTGCCATCCGCTTGGCCAGAAATCCGTCGATCGCCTGCGCCATCGAGCCCACGGCACGGGACCGCCAGCCCTCGGAGACGAGGTGCTCGAGGTCTCCCTTGTTGGAGACGTAACCGATCTCGACCAGCACCGACGGCACGTCGGGCGCCTTCAGCACCCGGAAGCCCGCAGACTTCAGGGGATGCTTGTGCATCCGCACCGTAGACTTCATTTCGCCCATCAGCAAACGGGCGAAACGGTTTGAAAACGTGCGTGTTTCCCGCTGAGTGAGGTCGATCAGGATGTCCGCGACATCGGTCGGCTCCTCCGCGAGGTTGAAGCCGGCGATCGCGTCCGCCCGATTTTCCGCGTCCGCCAGGCGCTCGGCTTCGGCGTCGGATGCCTTGTCGGACAGAGTGTAGATCGTGGCGCCTTGCGCATCGCCCTCCGCGCGCGGCAAGGCGTCGGCATGGATCGAGACGAACAGGGCGGCCTTGAGGTTGCGGGCGATTTTGACCCGGTCGTTGAGGGGGATGAAGGTGTCGTCGTCCCGCGTCATCACCACGCGATATTTGCCGCTCTTTTCCAGCCGGTCCCGCAACGCGAGGCCAAAGGCCAGCACCAGGTTCTTTTCGCTCTCGCCGCTCGATTGCGTTCCGTTGTCGATGCCGCCGTGACCGGGATCGATCACCACCACGGCGCGCTCATCCGCCGGCTTCTGCTGCGCCGGCTCCGGAGCCGTGGCCGGAACGGTCGCGGGCGGCGCGTCGGCAATCGCGGGCCGCAGCTCGGGGCGGCTATTCGGGCTGAGCGATTGCACGAAGGAGGCGCGATCGACCTCCTCCAGCTCGAGTACGAGCCGAGCCGGCTGGCCGTTCGCCGCTTCGAGCACGTACGAATTGGCGATCTTGGCCGGTCCCGCCAGGTCGAACACGATTCGCGATCCGCCGGGCATCACGAGCCCATAACGGAAAGCCTTGATCAGGCCACGTCCCACGCCGGTGCCGGACGGAAGCTGGAAATTGATCTGGGGCACATCGACCACGACCCGGTAGGGGTCGGCCAGGGTGAAGGCGCGGAAGGTGACGGTCTGATCGAGGTCGAGAATGAAGCGGGTCTGCTTGGCATCGCCGGCAAGCCGCGCAGCCGAAGCGACCGGGAAATTCGCCGTCGCGACAGCCACTCGCGGCGGGCTTTCGGCGGCACTCAGACGGGAGGAATCGGCACATGGCAATGCTGCGGCGCACAACAGCGCACACCCCAGCAAAACCCGTTGATTTGCGCGGCTCGCCACCGAATCCCGTGCCTCCGAGCAGCTTCCTTATCGCAATAGAACTGCAGGGTTAATCAGGTCTTAATGACAAAAGGCGCGAAACTCGACGACTGTGACCGACGTGCGACGCTCCCTTGCACCGCTGGTCCATTCCTCGTATGTACAGACTGCTGACGGCCAATATATTCGGTTGTGTCGCATTCAGCGCCCGGTGCAGCGCCGGAACTCTCAAGCTTTGGGAATTCCAGCGTTTTCCGTCCCCCTTTGAGGCCAGCGCGGAGCGCGGCAGCGAGGTGGAACGGGGTCGAGCCCCGGCGGCAGGCGGTCCTGGGTTACCTCTCGCGTTCCAGGGACGGTTCTGACAGCGACGTAGCCTCTCGTTACCCGATCCCTTAATCCCAGGGGAGCGGTTGTGATCCTCAGGACGCGCGTTCTCGCGCCAGACCTGGCCAGCAGCAACTGATTAAGGGGCGGCCTCGCCGCCCGAGTTTTCATACGGGCCGACGCTTGATGCGCCAGACTGTGCCGACGAAATCTGAAGGACCATTCGCGACGCTGCGGAGCGAAACTCCCGCGCGCCGCCTTGGCCCCCCAGGCTCCAGTTCGACATGGCGCGAGAGAGGACGTTTCGGCCTTCCCCTCACCCCCGAATCAGGTGGACCGTCGCGTCACCCGGCGGCGCGATTCGCGCCCACGGTGAATCGCGCCCGCCGCCGCCAAGAGCCAAGACATGCCCAACAAGATGTTGATCGATGCCACCCACCCGGAAGAGACCCGGGTCGTCGTGGTCCGCGGCAATCGCGTCGAAGAGTTTGATTTCGAGACCGCGCAACGCAAGCAACTGCGCGGAAATATCTACCTCGCCAAGGTCACCCGGGTCGAACCCTCGCTCCAGGCCGCCTTTGTGGAATATGGCGGCAACCGCCACGGCTTCCTCGCCTTCAGCGAAATCCATCCCGACTACTATCAGATCCCGGTCGCCGACCGGCAGGCGCTGATCGAGGCCGAGGAGCAGGCCCATCGCGAAGCCGAGGAGGAGAACGAGAATCGTTCCCACGGCCGCCGCCGCTCGCGCCATCGCAACGCCCGCCGCCGCGGTCATGGCGAGCGTGTCCAGAGCGACATCGTCGATGGCCTCGAGGCGGGCGCGGATCCCGTTGCCCAGCCGGTCGAGGGCGAGCTGCTGCCCGAGCGCCCCGAGGGCGTCCCGCACGAGGGCGAGCATCTGCACGCCGATGCCGAGCATCCCGGTGCGTTCGAGGCCCATGACGACGACCACGATCATGACGAGCATGGGCACGACGAGCATCGTCACGATCATGAGCATCACGCGCATCATCATGACGATTATGAACCCGCGGGCGAGCACGATCAGCAGGCGCGCGACCATGATCACGACGACCAGGCGCCCGCCCCTGTCGCGGCCGTGGGAGCCGAGCCCGTTGTCGCCACCGAACTTGCCGCCCAGCCTCAGGAGCCGACGACTACCGAAGCGCCCGCGGAGGAAGCTCACGCCGAGGCCTTCGCCGAAGCCGTGACCACCGCCGCCGAGCCCGCCGACGCCGTTTATGCGGCCGGCGAGAGCGCCGAGGCGCCGCATGCCGAGGCAACCACTGACGTCGAGGATGGCGAAGACGGCGAGGAAATCGAAGACGAAGTCGTCGAATCCGTCGGCGGCGACGACGTGCTCGAGGAAGTGCCGGAGCGCACCTTCCGTCCGCGCCGCCAATACAAGATCCAGGAAGTCATCAAGCGCCGCCAGGTGATGCTGGTGCAGGTCGTCAAGGAAGAGCGCGGCAACAAGGGCGCGGCGCTGACGACTTATCTGTCGCTCGCCGGCCGCTATGCCGTCTTGATGCCGAACACTGCGCGTGGCGGCGGCATCAGCCGCAAGATCACCAGCGCGCAGGACCGCTCCCGTCTCAAGGAGGTCGTCCAGGATCTCGACGTGCCCGAGGGCATGGGCATCATCCTGCGCACCGCGGGCGCTTCCCGCACCAAGCCCGAGATCAAGCGCGACTTCGAATATCTGATCCGGATGTGGGAGACGGTGCGCGACCTGACGCTGCGGTCGCAGGCGCCGACCCTGGTCTACGAGGAAGGCTCGCTGATCAAGCGCTCGCTGCGCGACCTCTATAACAAGGAGATCGACGAGATCCAGGTCGCGGGCGAATCCGGCTACCGCGAAGCGCGCGACTTCATGAAGATGCTGATGCCGGCCAACGTCAGCGCGGTGAAGCAGTATCGCGACGGCCAGCCGCTGTTCTCGCGCATGGGTGTCGAAAGTCAGCTCGACGCGATGTTCTCGCCGACCGTGCAGTTGCGCTCCGGCGGCTACGTCGTCATCAACCAGACCGAGGCGCTGGTCTCGATCGACGTCAACTCCGGCCGCTCGACGCGCGAGCACCACATCGAGGACACCGCGCTCAAAACCAATCTGGAAGCGGCCGAAGAGGTCGCCCGCCAGCTTCGCCTGCGCGACCTCGCCGGCCTGATCGTCATCGACTTCATCGACATGGACGAGAAGCGCAACAACCGCGCGGTCGAGCGCAAGCTGTCCGATTGCCTCCGGCAGGACCGCGCGCGCATCCAGGTCGGGCGCATCTCGCATTTCGGCCTTTTGGAGATGTCGCGCCAGCGCATCCGCGCCAGCGTGCTGGAATCCTCGACCGACCCCTGCCCGCATTGCGGCGGCACCGGCCATGTCCGCTCGGTATCCTCGGTTGCGCTCCAGCTTCTGCGCGGTCTCGAAGAGATCCTGATGAAGGGCGCGACCCACAATCTGGTGGTCCGCACCCGCACCGACGTCGCGCTGTACGTGCTGAATCACAAGCGCGGCCACCTGCGCGACCTGGAGAACGCCTTCAAGGTCACGCTGTCGATCATCGCCGACGCGAGCGTCAGCGGGCCGCAGGCCTATGTCATCGACCGTGGCGAGCAGGTGCACACGCTGGAGGCCGCCAAGGCGCTGCTCGCGGCGCAGGCCGCCGCAAGCCCGCCGCCGGCGGCTGAAGAGGCCTATGACGAGGACGAGTTCGATTCGGAGCTCGAATCCGAGATCGAGACGGAAGAGACTGAAGGTCTTGCCGAGGAGCAGGCAGCCGGTGAAGGCGCGCCCGAACAGGATGGCCAGCGCCGCAGGCGGCGCCGCCGCCGGCGCGGCCGCGGTGGCCAGCGCGAGGGCGAACTTCGCGAGGACGGCGCGCCGATCGCCCCCGATGCCGCGATGGTTGCCGGTGAGGCCGACGAAGAGACCGAAGCCGCCGAGCAGGACGGCGACGAGGCCGAGGAACAGCAGGCCCGTGGCGAGCAGCAGGGCGGCGGTGAACGCCGGCGCCGGCGCGGTCGCCGCGGTGGACGCCGTCGGCGCGGTGGCGGCGGCGAGGAAGGTCTCGCCGGGTCGATCGGCGATGAGCTTGGCGCCAATCCGCCGTCGGAAGTGAGCGATGCAGTCGCCGATTTCGACCGTGGCAGCAGCGAAGCCGCGCCGTCGATCGCCGATACGGAACCCGCCGAGGCGAGCGCCGAGCTGCAGATCGCCCAGCCCGAGGTGCAGGCAGAAGCACCCAGCCAGCCCGAGCCGACCGCCTCTGCCGCAACGGACGAGCCGGCCTCCGACGACAAGGCCGCGCGACGCCGTTCCACGGTCCGCGAAAAGGTGAGCTTCCTGCTCAACAGCCAGCCCGAGCCGGCAATGCCGGCTGAGCCGGTACCGGAGCAGGCTGCCCCGCCCGCCCCGGCTCCGGAGCCCGCGCAAGAGGCCAGCGAAACGCCGGCCGCACCGCGTCGCGCCGGCTGGTGGTCGCGCCGCTTCGGCGGCGGCGAGTAAAACCAACAATCCAGACGAAACCGCCCGGTCATTCCGGGCGGTTTTGATTTGGCGGGGTCATTCGAATGCGAAGCGCGATCGTTCTCGGCGGCGGCATGGTGGGTGTGGGCGCGGCGCTGCACCTGCAGCGGCGTGGCTGGTCCGTGACCCTCGTCGACCGCAGGGAGCCGGGCCGCGAGACGAGCTATGGCAATGCCGGGATGATCCAGGCGGAAGCCGTCCGGCCCTACCCGATGCCACGCGACCTTGCGACGCTCCTCAAGATCGCGACCGGCCGCACCAACGATGTGCGCTACAGCCTTTCTTCCCTACACCTCCACATCGAGCCCCTGCTCCGCTACTGGTGGCACTCGGCGCCGAAGCGGCATCGCGAAGCGATCGAAGCCTGGGCGCGCCTGATCGCCTACGCGACGGCAGAGCACGACATCCTCATCCGCGACGCGCATGCCGACAATCTCATCCGCCGCGCCGGCTACCGCATGCTGCATCGCGACCCCGCGTCATTCGACCTTGCGATCAAGGCCGCGGAGGAAGATCGGCACGACTTCGGCGTGAATTTTCGCGTGCTCTCGGGGAGCGAGCTTGCCAAGGCCGCGCCGATCCTGCGCGACGATCTTCCCGGCGCGATCCACTGGCTCGACACCTGGACCGTGTCCGATCCCGGTGCGCTGGTCACCGCCTATGCCAACCTGTTCGAGCGCCTCGGCGGCAGGATCGTACGCGGCGATGCCGAGACCCTGCGGCAGACCGCCACCGGCTGGTCGGTGGACACGGCCGAGGGACGCATCGATGCCGCAGACGTCGTGGTCACGCTCGGGCCGTGGTCGCCCGATCTCTTACACAAATTCGGCTACCGCATTCCGCTGGTGCGCAAGCGCGGCTACCATATGCATTACAGCGGCGGCTCTTCGCTCGATCTGCCGCTGGTCGACAAGGCCGGCGGCTACGCCATGGGCCCGATGGCCAAGGGGATCCGCATCACCACCGGCGCGGAGTTGACGGGCCCGGATGCGCTCGCAACGCCCGTTCAGCTCGCCAGCGCAGAAGCGTCGGCGCGAGAGTTGATCGATCTCGGCACCCGCGTCGAGCCGGAGCCGTGGTTCGGCACCAGGCCCTGCACCCCCGACATGCTGCCCGTGCTCGGCCCCGCGCCGCGCCATCGCGGCCTATGGATGAATTTTGGCCACGGCCACCAGGGCTTTACGCTGGGGCCTGCGACTGGACGCCTGCTCGCGGAGATGATGAACGGCGAGACGCCATCAATTGATCCCGCGCCGTACCGGCCGGACCGCTTCTAGCCGGCGAAAGAAAGAATAAGGGCTGATCGAGGATCTCGACCAGCCCTGCTATTTCAAGGTCTGACGGTACGCGCCATCAGATGCGGCTTGCAGATCAGTCCGTGGTGACGGCGGTTTCCATGTCCGTCGGGTCGATTTGCTGGCTCAGCCGCGCGGTGAGCTTGTCGCGATCGAGCTCGCCCTCCCACCAGGCGACGATCACGCAGGCAACGCCGTTGCCGCAGAGATTGGTCAGCGCGCGGCATTCGCTCATGAACTTGTCGATCCCGAGCACGATCGCCATGCCCGGCACGAGGCGCGGATCGACCACGGCGAGCGTCGCGGCGAGCGTGATGAAGCCCGCGCCGGTGATGCCGGAGGCGCCCTTCGAGGTCAGCATGGCCACGATCAGGATCGTCAACTGCTGACCCAGCGTGAGATCGAAGCCGAGCGCCTGCGCGATGAACAGCGTCGCCAGCGTCATGTAGATGTTGGTGCCGTCGAGGTTGAACGAATAGCCCGTGGGCACCACGAGGCCGACCACCGACTTGGAGCAGCCGAGCCGTTCCAGCTTCTCCATCAAGGACGGCAGCGCGCTTTCCGACGACGAGGTACCGAGCACGATCAGGAGCTCGTCCTTGATGTAGGCCAGGAACTTGAAGATCGAGAAGCCGGCGAACCGCGCGATGATGCCGAGCACGATGAAGACGAACAGCGCAGCAGTGACATAGAAGGTCGCGATCAGACCGATCAGGTTGAGGATCGCGCCGGTGCCGAACTTGCCGATGGTGTAGGCCATCGCGCCGAACGCGCCGATCGGCGCCGCGCGCATCACGATGGAGATGACGCCGAATACCGCATGCGCGGCATCGTCGATGAAGCTGCGGATGGTGTGGCCGCGCTCGCCGAGGCCCATGATGGCGAAGCCGAACAGCACCGAGAACAGCAGCACCTGGAGGATCTCGCCTTGCGCGAAGGCGCCGACCACG
Organism: Bradyrhizobium sp. ISRA442; assembly: GCF_038085055.1. NCBI lineage: Bacteria > Pseudomonadati > Pseudomonadota > Alphaproteobacteria > Hyphomicrobiales > Nitrobacteraceae > Bradyrhizobium > Bradyrhizobium sp. ISRA442. The sequence continues at coordinate 378,243 of NZ_JALGCN010000004.1, read as the reverse complement.
GTGTCGGGAATGATGTGCAGGATGAAGTCGACGGACTTCTGGCCCGCAGCCTGCTTCGCATAGTTGGCGACGGCCTGCTCGCTGGCCGCGGCATTGCCGAAGCCCGCACCGGGCCTGACGAGATTGCCTACAATGAGGCCGATCAGGAGTGCGAAGGTCGAGACGACCTCGAAATAGACCAGCGCCTTGACGCCGATGCGGCCGACCTTCTTGGCATCTTGGATATGCGCGATGCCCGAGACCACGGTGCAGAAGATGATCGGCGCGATCACCATCTTGATCAGCTTGATGAAGCCGTCGCCCATCGCCTTGATCCAGTCGTTGGTGGCGACCGACGGCCACAACCAGCCGACGATGGCGCCGAGCACGATGGCAATCAGCACCTGGACGTAGAGAATCTTGTACCACGGCTTGGCGGCCGGTGCTGTCGGCACACCCGCCATCGTTGTCGTCGTCATTTGTCCACTCCCCCTCAAAACTGCGAGCCAGCCAAGAGCAACTTGGCTGGCCCTGTCAATTGGAACTGGTCGGTGTTGCGCGCTTTACCCGCGACGGTCGACCACCCGGCGTGCGGCTGGCATCAAGGTGGCACCAAGCGCATTCTTGACCAGCGACGCGGCGATGAACGGCACGATGCCGACCTGCCAGGCCTTGGGCATGCCAAGACCGAGGCCGAAGGCCAGCCAGCCGAATCCCGCCGCCAGAATAACGATGTGACCGACGGCCATCGCAGCGAACAGCAGCACGATACTGCGATCCCAGCCGCGTTCGGCGAGATAACCCGTCACGAAAGCTGCCGCGACGAAGCCGAACAGATATCCGGCCGTTGGGCCGACCAGCGGCGCGATTCCGCCGACGGGGCCCGCGAACACCGGCAGTCCGATCGCGCCTTCGGCGAGGTAGGCGATCATGGTTGCGCTGCCAAGACGCCAGCCATAGGCCGCACCGATCATCAGCACGACAAGCGTCTGCAAGGTCATCGGCACATAGGGCAGCGGCAGGCTGACTTTCGCTGACAGCGCCATCAATGCGGTGCCGAGCGCAATCAAGACGAATGCGCGCAGCGCCCCGGCGAACTCGCCGCTTTGGACCGGCCACACAATGGCGGCGAGAGGAAAATGCGGCGCGATGGCTGGTGATCTGTCAGACAAGTTGAACTCCGGAAGCTCTGGAAAAACTGGCGGGCTATTTAAGCCAGTGAGCGATCCGGTCAACTGCTTCCCGCATCTCGTCCGCCGATCTCGCGTAGGAGAAGCGGATGAACGAACGGCCGTGAATAGGATCGAAATCGATACCCGGCGTCGCCGCAACATGGGCCTGTTCAAGCATCTGCTTGGCGAAGTCGAAACTGTCGGCGGTGAAATCCGAGACGTCCGTATAGAGGTAGAAGGCGCCGTCGGCGGGCAGGAACCTTGTCAAGCCGGCCTCGGGCAATCCCTCGATCAGGATGCGGCGGTTCTCCTGGTAGCCATGCTTGATCGCATCCATCTCGGCCGTTCCGTCGAATGCAGCTTCGGCCGCGATCTGCGATAGCGCCGGCACCGAGATCGACAGGTTCTGCTGCAGCCGTTCGATCGGCCGCACCAAAATCTCCGGCACGACCATCCAGCCGACGCGCCAGCCCGTCATGCAAAAGTACTTCGAGAACGAGTTGATCACGAGTGCGCGCTCCGACAGCGCTGCCGCCGTCACCGCCGGAAACGCGTAGTCGAGCCCGTGATAGATCTCGTCTGAGATGAAGCGGATGCCGGCATCTTCCGCCGCCGCGATCAGGCCCGACATCGCCTCGCTCGACATCATCGTTCCCGTCGGATTGGCGGGGCTTCCGACCAGCACGCCCTTCAGCGGGGCTTTGCGATGGGCGGCGAGCAAGGCCTCGCCGGTCAAGGCGTGGCGCGTCTCACTCGTGGTCTCGATCAGCACCGGTTCGCAACCGAGCGCAGTGAGGATATGACGGTAAGGCGGATAGCCCGGCACCGTGACGGCGACACGATCGCCGGGCTCGAACATCGACAGGAAGGCCAGGATGAAGCCACCGGACGAGCCCGTTGTCACGACCACCCGCTCCGCGCTGACCGCGCAGCCATAGACGTCGCGATAATGACGCGCGATCCGCTCGCGCAGCGACGGGATGCCGAGCGCCGAAGTATAGTCGATCCGGCCGGTATCGAGCGCAGCATGGGCGGCCGCGATCGCGGTCTTGGGCGCCCCAGCCGACGGCTGGCCGACCTCCATGTGAATGACATGGCCCCCGCCCTCCTCGATTCGGGCCGCCGCGGCCATCACGTCCATCACCATAAACGGGGGAACATCGCTGCGGCGGGACGGCTCGAGCCACGGCGCCAGGCGGTTCCTCAATGTCGCATCGTGCATCGATTTCTGCTATTTCGCTGGCGGCCGGTCCGCTATCGTCCGGAGGACAGGGCGCTTGCGCCCCAGACTGGCCGCATTGTACGGCTCATAAGGGCATATCGCGTATCCGGTCCGCCGCCAATCGCCAAAACCAATCACGGAACTGCGTTCCAAGACCGCTTGACCAAGACCGTTTGACCAAGACCGCTTGATGTTGCTCCAGATCGCTTTGCGCAAGAAAGCCTCCGCCCTCACCTCGCTCGTCACGGCAGCGGCTATCGTGCTGACGCCGCTCGCGGCGGCGCGCGCACAGGCGAAGGGGCCGCCCATTCTGCGCGACACCGAGACCGAGCAGCTCCTGCGTGAATATACGCGTCCGATCCTGCGCGCGGCGGGCCTCGAGAAGCAGAACATCCAGATGGTGATCATCAACGATGCCTCGTTCAACGCGTTCGTCGCCGATGGCCGCCGCATCTTCGTCAATTATGGCGCGATCCTGCAGTCGGAGACGCCGAACCAGCTTATCGGCGTGCTCGCCCACGAGACCGGGCATCTGGCCGGCGGCCATCTCGCCAAGCTGCGCGAGCAGCTAGCAACTGCGCAGACGCAGATGATCATTGCCATGCTGCTCGGCGCTGGCGCGCTCGCCGCAGGCGCAAGCCGCGGCGGCAACTCCGGCAACAACGGTCTTGCAAATGCCGGCGCGGCCGCGATCGCCGGCCCGCAGGAGATGATCCGTCGCACGCTGCTGTCCTACCAGCGCCAGCAGGAAGAGAACGCCGACCGCGCCGGCGTGAAGTTTCTGACCGCAACCCAGCAGTCGCCGAAGGGCATGTACGAGACCTTCAAGCGCTTCACCAGCGAGAGCCTGTTCGCCGCGCGCGGCGCCGATCCCTATCTGCAATCGCATCCGATGCCTGCCGAGCGCGTCGCGGCGCTGCAGGAGTTCGCCCGCACCAGCCCTTATTGGGACAAGAAGGACGATCCGGCGCTCCAGCTTCGCCATGACATGGTCCGCGCCAAGATCTCGGCCTTCATGGAGCGGCCGGAAACCGTCTATCGCCGCTATCCGCAGACCAACGACAGCATGCCGGCACGTTACGCCCGTGCCATCAGCACCTATCTGCACGGGGACCTGCGCAGCGCGCTGGCTCAGATCGATGCGCTGATCCAGGTCCAGCCCAACAACCCGTACTTCTACGAGGTCCGCGGCCAGGCGCTGCTCGAGAGCGGAAAACCGGCAGAGGCCATCCCCGCCCTGCGCAAGGCAGTGCAGCTCTCCAGCAACTCACCGCTCATCGAGATGTTACTTGGGCAGGCTCTGGTCGGATCCGATAATAAGGCCTACACCGACGAAGCCATTCGGATTCTCCGGGCTGCGGTGGCACGCGAGCCCGAGGCGCCGCTTGGTTACACCCAGCTCGCGATGGCCTATGGCCGGAAGGGAGACTATGCCGAGGCCGATCTGGCGTCGGCCCAGGCCGCCTACTTGCGCGGCGACAACAAGACCGCCCGCGAGCTTGCCACGCGCGCGAAAACCCGTTTCGCCGTCGGCACACCCGGTTGGGTCAAGGCCGACGACATCGTGGCGGCGAAGCCGCCGCGTAACAATTGAATGCCTGACACCACAAGGCCCGATACCACGACGTCACGACGACACGCTTGAGCCCGCCGGGACGTTTTCCGAAACCTGCTTTGGATAAGAGGATTTGCCAATGCCTTCGCTGCGCCTGCTCGTTCCCGCGCTGTTTGCGCTCGCCATCGGCTGCGGCGTGACGGGGCCCGCTTCGGCCGACAGCTTCTCGGATGCCCAGCGCACCGAGATCGAGGCGATCGTCAAAAACTATCTGGTCACCCATCCCGAGGTGCTCGAGGAGGCGATGACCGAGCTCAGCAAGCGTCAGGCCGCCGCCGAAGCGCAGAAGCACGAAGCGAGCATCGCGCAGAACGCGGACGCGATCTTCAACTCGCCGCGCCAGGTCGTGCTGGGCAACAAGGACGGCGACGTCACCTTCGTCGAGTTCTTCGACTACAATTGCGGCTATTGCAAACGCGCGATGGCCGACATGCTCGACCTCATCAAGACCGATCCGAAGCTGAAGGTCGTGCTGAAGGAATTCCCGGTCCTGAGCCAAGGTTCGGTCGAAGCCGCGCAAGTCGCGGTCGCCGTGCGCATGCAAGATCCCACCGGCAAGAAGTATCTCGACTTCCACCAGAAGCTACTCGGTGGTCGCGGCCAGGCCGACAAGGCGCACGCGCTTGCCGCGGCCAAGGAGGCCGGCCTCGACGTCGCGAAGATCGAGAAGGACATTGCGAATCCGGAAGTGCGCGCCACCATCGAGGAGAATTTCAAGCTCGCCGAAGCGATGGGCATGAACGGCACGCCGAGCTACGTGATCGGCAAGCAGATCGTCGTCGGCGCCATCGGCCTCGAGGGGTTGAAGGAGAAGATCGGCGTTGCGCGCTGCGGCAAGGCGACCTGCTGACGCAGCTCTCGTTGTTCCGTTCCACATAGCAAGGCCGGCTGAAAAGCCGGCCTTTTGCTTTGCGTTTTGCGACCTCGATCGTGTCGCAGTCCCGACGCACGCATTCATTCGGCATTCAACAAACAAATGCCGCGGAACCGGCGGAGTTCCGGAACAACTCAAATCTCCTTTCGTTGTCGGCGCGGGCAATGACGCAAAGAAACACGTGAGGAGAAGTTCAATGTCTAACCGCTTCATGATCTCGGTTGCTGCGCTCGCGTTGATCGCCGGCACCGGACTGGCGAACGCACAGGGCTATAACCGCGAGGGCGGCGGCGGTGCCGGCTCGCAACAGCAACAGATGCAGCACTCGCAGTCGGGCGGCGCGGCTGAGCATGGCGGCACCACGGGCAAGGACTCCATGGGCAAGGAAAAGGGCACCGTTGGACAGGCCGGTGGCTCCATGAAGTCCGGCGCCGAAGAGAAATCCTCGGGCGCTATGAAGGACGAGAAATCCGGCGCCATGAACAAGGATTCGACGGGCAAGGAAAAGGGCACCGTGGGACAATCCAAGTCCGGCGCTGAAGAGAAGTCTTCAGGTGCAATGAAGGACGAGAAGTCCTCGGGCACGATGCACAAGAATCCGACGGCTGAGGAGAAGTCAGGTGCAACAAAGGGGCAGCGCACCGACGAACGCGCCCAAGGCCAGCAGGACAAGTCGAAGGGCATGAGCTCGGAGAGCCAGAGCAAGTCCGGCACGACCACAGGCGAGAGCCGCCAGGGCCAGGGCGGCACTAACGTACAGGGCCAGGCTGGTACCTCGACCCAGACCACCGGTCAGGCCGGCGCCGGCGCCAAGCTCTCGACCGAGCAGCGCACCCAGATCACCTCGGTGATCCACGAGCAGCGCGTCGCCCCGGTGACCAACGTGAACTTCTCGATCTCGGTCGGAACCCGCATTCCGCGCCAAGGCATCGAGCTGCACGCGCTGCCGCCGCGGGTCGCGACGATCTATCCGGAGTGGCGGACTTACAAGTTCATCCTGGTCCGCGAGGAGATCGTGATCATCAATCCGGACACCTACGAGATCGTGGCGGTTCTCAACGCCTAACTAAGGCCGGATCACGGCAACCTTCCGGGGGCGGGCAGCGATGCCCGCCCCTTGGTGTACGGCCGGCAGCCATGCTTTGGCCTGGTTAACAAGCAATTTCCGTAGTTTCCGCACAGGTTTTTGCAAGCCGGATGAGGTGCCTCAAGGCCCCCGGGAGGTCCTTCAAGGCTTCCCCTAAGGCCCTTTGTTACCTATAACCCCCGCCACGCCGAAGCACCTGCCGGGACAAGAATGGCCGAACCAGCAACCGACACGATCCTCGTACTCAACGGGCCGAACCTCAACATGCTGGGGACGCGCGAACCGGAGAAGTACGGCCACGCGACCTTGACCGACGTCGAGAAGCTGTGCCGGGAGACGGTGGCGCAGTTCGGTCTCAAGGCCGACTGCCGGCAGTCCAACCGCGAAGGCGAGCTGATCGACTTCATCCACGAGGCGCACGCCCGCAAGATGAAGGGCATCATCATCAATGCCGGCGGCTATTCTCACACCTCGATCGCGCTGCACGACGCGCTGCTCGCGGTGCAGATCCCGACCGTGGAAGTGCATGTGACCAACATCCACGCGCGCGAGAGTTTTCGCCACCATTCCTACACCGCACGCGCGGCCTTCGCTTCGCTGTGCGGCTTCGGCGTCGAGGGCTACCGCCTCGCGATCCTCGGCCTTGCCGCCAAACTCGGGCTCGAGCCCAAAGCCTGACGCACCCTCATCACACAGAATATTCGGATCAGAATCATGGCGCGCCAGCCAGACGACAAAGCAGCCGCAAAGTTTTCCAGCGACGATTCGGCGCTCGTGCGCGAGCTCGCGCTGCTGCTCGATGAGACCAGCCTCACCGAGATCGAGATCGAGCGCGCAGGCTTCCGCCTGCGCGTCGCGCGCAACATCAGCGTCGCTGCGACCATGCCGATGCCGGTGGCAGCCGCCGCCCCCGCAGTGCCCGTCGCCGCCGCGGCCGTTGCACCTGCGGCCAGTGCGCCGGACATGTCAAAACACCCGGGCGCCGTCATCTCGCCGATGGTCGGCACCGCCTATTGGGCACCCGAGCCGGGCGCCAAGCCTTTCATCGAGGTCGGCACCAAGGTCTCCATCGGGCAGACTCTGTTGATCATCGAAGCGATGAAGACAATGAACCAGATCCCCTCGCCGCGCGCCGGTACCGTGACGCAGATCCTGGTCGAGGACGGCCAGCCGGTCGAGTACGGCGAGCCGCTGGTGATTATTGAATGAGCGAGTGGCGAAAGGCGAGCGGCGAATGGTTACTGTCTTACCATTCACCATTCGCTACTCGCTATTCGCCCGCTGAGGCGCCATGTTCGACAAGATCCTCATAGCCAATCGCGGCGAGATCGCCCTTCGCATCCTCAGGGCCTGCAAGGAGCTCGGGATCGCGACCGTTGCCGTGCATTCGACCGCCGATGCCGACGCCATGCATGTGCGGCTGTCGGACGAGAGCGTGTGCATCGGCCCGCCGCCCTCGAAGGACAGCTATCTCAACGTCCCCAACCTGCTCGCAGCCTGCGAGATCACCGGCGCTGACGCGGTGCATCCCGGCTACGGTTTCCTATCGGAGAATGCGCGCTTCGCCGAAATCCTCGCCGAGCACAATCTGCACTTCATCGGTCCCAAGGCTGAGCACATCCGCCTGATGGGCGACAAGATCGAGGCCAAGAAAACCGCCAAGCGGCTCGGCATCCCCGTGGTGCCCGGCTCCGACGGCGCGGTCGGGCCTGATGACGATGCGATGGCGATCGCCAGGAAGATCGGCTTCCCCGTGTTGGTCAAGGCCGCTGCCGGCGGCGGCGGCCGCGGCATGAAGGTGGCGCATAGCGAGGCTGACCTTCAGGTGGCGCTGTCGACCGCGGCCAACGAGGCGAAATCCGCCTTCGGCGATGCGTCCGTCTACCTCGAAAAATATCTCCAGAAGCCACGCCACATCGAAATCCAGATCCTCGGCGACGGCCGCGGCGGCGCGATCCACCTTGGCGAACGCGATTGCTCGCTGCAGCGTCGTCACCAGAAGGTCTGGGAGGAAGGCCCCTCGCCCGTCCTCACCGCAGCGGCGCGCGCCAAGATCGGTGAGACCTGCGCCAAGGCGATGCGCGAGATGAAGTATCTCGGCGTCGGCACCATCGAGTTCCTCTACGAGGACGGCGAGTTCTACTTCATCGAGATGAATACTCGCATCCAGGTCGAGCATCCCGTCACCGAGAGCATCACCGATATCGACCTCGTGCTGGAGCAGATCCGCATCGCCGCCGGAGGCGACTTGCCGGCGCGGCAGGACGAAGTGCAGATCATCGGCCATGCCATCGAGTGCCGCATCAATGCCGAGAACCCGCAGACCTTCCGGCCCTCGCCCGGTCGCATCTCGCAATTTCATCCGCCCGGCGGGCTCGGCGTAAGAATCGATTCGGCAGTCTATCAGGGCTACACGATCCCGCCCTATTACGACTCCCTGGTCGGCAAGCTGATCGTCCACGGCAAGACCCGCGGCGAGTGCCTGATGCGCCTGCGCCGGGCTCTCGACGAGATGGTGGTCGACGGCATCGAGACCACACTGCCTTTGTTCCGCGCCCTGGTGCGGGAGCCCGCCATCATTGACGGCGACTACCACATCCACTGGCTGGAACAGTACCTGGCCGGCCAGATGGAGCCCGCCACCAGATAAATTTCCGGCCTCCCGGGGAACCCTCTGCCTGCACGGGCGTTTTGAGCCGTTGGTCTGCTCAAAGGGGGCTCCTTGCACTCCATTGTCTTGTATGAGGCGAGACCGTCGTGACGGCTAAGGCGCAGCGGCGGCGCGCATTTTGGCAGATCCTGCTGTTCGCAGCGGGGTTGCTGGTGCTGACCGTGATCAGCGCTGGCTCGGTGTATCTGGTCAACAAGGCCCGCAGCGACAGCAAATGGGTGCTTCACACCATCGAGGTGGAGAACCAAGTCAATGCGCTCCTGCTCGAAGTCCGGCGCGCCGAGAGCGGAGCCCGCGGCTACCTCCTGACCCGGGAGACGGATTTCAAGACCGACCATGACAAGGCCGTGGCTGCCATCATTCCCGCGCTCGACAGGCTCACGCGCCTGAGCACCGACAATCCATCGCAACGCGACAACGTCGAAAAGCTGAGCGTCGCGATCGAGACGCGGCTCGACCAGTTCGCGCGCGAGATGGAGTTCGTCCGGCAAGGCCAGCCGGAGAAGGCAACGGCGCTGGTCAACGAAGCGGCCGCAGGCAATACCACGACCACGATCACCAGCATCGCATACGCGATGATCCGGGAAGAGGAACGCCTGTTCCATCTCCGCTCGGTCAACGCGGACCTCAGCCAGACGCTGGCCGCGTCGATGACCGGCATCGGCTCGGGCCTCGTGGTCGTGCTCGCGCTGATCTCGGTCTGGCTGGTGCGGCGCTCGGCGCGGATCCGCGACGACGCCGAGGCGCGCTTGCGCGACGCGTACGTCAATCTCGAGGCCCTCGTCGACGAACGCACCGCAGACCTGCGCGAAGCCAACAACGAGATCCAGCGCTTTGCCTATATCGTCAGCCACGATCTGCGCTCGCCGCTCGTCAACATCATGGGCTTCACCAGCGAGCTCGATGAGCTTGGCGGCGACATTTTCCGCCGCATCGAGAGCCTCACCCATGTCCCGGCCGACGGTCCGCCGCTGGCGCCCGGCGCGGGTCGCGAGATCGTGCTCGAGGGTCCGGACAAGCAGCTTTCGGAGGATTTTTCCGAGGCACTCGGCTTCATCAAGTCCTCGATCGCCAAGATGGACCGGCTGATCTCGGCAATCCTCAACCTCACCCGCGAGGGCCGGCGCGAATTCGAGCCGAGGCGGATCGACACACGCGAGCTGATCGAGGCCATAGCGTCGACGCTGGCGCATCAGGCGGCTGAAGCGCAGGCCGAAATCCACGTCGAGCCCCTGCCGAATATCGTCAGCGATCGCCTGGCGCTCGAGCAGATATTCTCCAATCTGATCGACAACGCCATCAAATATCTCAGGACCGGCGTCCCCGGGGAAATCAGAATCCGCGGGCGGACCAAGCTCGGATACGCTATTTTCGAGATCATGGATAACGGCCGCGGCATCGATCCGAAGGATCATCAGCGAATTTTCGACCTGTTCCGCCGCGCGGGAACCCAGGACAAGCCCGGCCAGGGCATCGGTCTCGCACACGTGCGTGCACTTGTGCGTCGTCTCGGTGGTACGATGTCGGTATCGTCGGAACTGAACGCAGGCAGTACATTCACGATCACGCTGCCAATGAACTGGAACGCCAGCAATCGGAAAGCCGATCAATGACCCAGCCTGTCACCATCATCATGATCGAGGACGACGAGGGACATGCGCGCCTGATCGAGCGCAACATCCGCCGGTCCGGCGTCAACAACGAGATCGTCGCGTTCGCCAACGGCACCGAAGCCATGAAGCATCTGTTCGGCGCTGACGGTAGCGGTCTCACGCAGAAGGGCAACGCCCTCCTGATCCTGCTCGACCTCAACCTGCCGGACATGACCGGCATCGACATTCTGAAGCAGATCAAGGAGAACAAGTACCTGAAGGCTTCGCCCGTGGTGGTGCTGACCACCACCGACGACTCCCAGGAGATCAAGCGCTGCTACGAGCTCGGCTGCAACGTCTACATCACCAAGCCCGTCAACTACGAGAACTTCGCCAACGCCATCCGGCAGCTCGGTCTGTTCTTCTCGGTCATCCAGGTCCCGCCCGCCGCCACATGAATCAGAGAACGCCGACACTGCTCTATATCGACGACGATGACGCGCTGGCCCGCCTCGTCGAGCGCGGACTCATGCGCCGCGGCTACAAGGTCATTCATGCCGCGAGCGGCGAGGAAGGCCTTGAGCGTATCCGTAGCGCGGGTCCCGGCGGCTGTATCGATGTCGTGGCGCTCGACCAGTACATGCCGGGCCTCGACGGGCTCGAGACGCTCGAACAGATCATGGCGATCCCGGATGCGCCGCCGGTGGTGTTCGTCACCGCCTCGCAGGATTCCAGCATCGCAGTCACCGCGCTGAAGGCAGGCGCGGCCGACTATCTGGTCAAGGACGTGAAAGGAGACTTCATCCCGCTGCTGCATGTCGCGGCCGACGGAGCGCTGCGCCAGGCCGAGATGCAGAAGGCGCGCGAGGAGGCCGAGGCCGAGGTCCATGCCTCGCGCGACCGCTACGCCGCGCTTGCCGCCGAGCGCGAGCTGTTGCTGCGTGAAGTCAATCACCGCGTCGGCAATTCGCTCCAGATCATCGCCTCGCTCCTGCACTTGCAGGCGAGCACTGCCGCGCAGGAGGAGGTCAAGGCTGCCCTGACCAACGCGATGGGCCGCGTCGCCGCTGTCGCCCAGGTCCACCGCCGCCTTTACACCTCACAGGATCTGAAGAGCGTGATCCTGAGCCAGTATCTGGACTCGCTGCTCGAAGACCTGCGCCGTTCGGCCGAAGGTAACCGGATGTCGCGCCTGACGCTGAAGGCCGAGCCGATCGAGATCGATCCGGATCGCGCGGTCGCTGTCGGCATCATCGTCAACGAGCTGGTAATGAATGCGGTAAAATACGCCTATCCCGACGGTGCCGGCCCCATTCATGTCGAGCTGACCTCGAAAGGAGAGGATCTCCTGCTGTCGATCGCCGACGACGGCGTCGGCGACAATGCCAAGGCCGATCCGCACTCGACCGGCATGGGCCAGCGCATCGTCGCCGCCATGGCCTCCAAGCTCGACGCTTCCGTGGAGCGCGATCCCGACCATGCCGGAACCCGCATCGTCCTGAAATTCAGCCGGACTGCCGCGGCGCCCGCTAAGGCAAGCAACGCCGCGGCGAGTTGATCCGCGCCACCCATCGCAAGCCCGTCGCAATCCTGCTATTGTCGAGGGGTCATGACTTCGCGCGAATCCGCTTCGTCTGAAATCACGCCGGCTGTGCTCTTGCGCGCCTATGCCTGCGGCATCTTTCCAATGGCCGAGAGCGCCGATGATCCGACCCTGTTCTGGGTCGAGCCGGAGATGCGGGGCGTCATTCCGCTCGATGGGTTCCGCGTTGCCTCGCGTCTCGCACGGACCGTGCGCTCGGATGCGCTTCGTGTCACCGTCAACACCGCGTTCAAGGCGACCATCGCCGGCTGCGCTGCGCCGCAGACCGGACGCGAGGACACCTGGATCAACAAGCGCATCCGCGATCTCTATGGCGGCCTGCACGAGCTCGGCCATTGCCACAGCGTCGAGGCCTGGCAAGGCGACGATCTCGTCGGCGGCCTCTACGGCGTGAGCCTCGGGCGCGCCTTCTTCGGTGAGAGCATGTTCCACACCGCGCGCGATGCCTCCAAGGTGGCGTTGGTGCATCTGGTTGCGCGCCTCATCTACGGCGGCTTCGAGCTGCTCGACACGCAATATGTCACCGAGCATCTGAAGAGCTTTGGCGCGGTCGAGATTTCACGGCGGCGCTACACCGGCCTGCTCGACAGGGCGCTGGCCGGCGAGCCGGCCGATTTCCTGAAGCTGTCTGCGGGAGAAGCAATCCCGGGCGCACGCGCGCTCGAGATCATCGCGTCACGGCAATAGTCGATGATTGCGACTAGCGACTAAATCCGGGGAAATTGAACAGGCCCGGTTGCTGCTGCGGCGGCGGTGCAGCCGGCTGCGGCTGCTGCGGAGGCGGCAATGGCTGTGGCGGACGCTGCTGCACCTGCTTCGGCGCGGCCTTCTTCTGCGCAGGCGGCGGCGGTGGCGGCGGCTTTGCGGCGGCGGGGTCGGGTGCCGCGGTCGCGATGGTCTGCTGCGGCTCTTTGCAATCGGTGAGCCAGATGTCGTAGATCGGGTGCTCGACGCCGTGCAGGCCCGGGCTGGCCGCGAACATCCAGCCCGAGAAAATCCGCTTCACCTCGCCCTGCAAGGTGATCTCGTCGACCTCGACGAAAGCGTCGGTGTTGGCCGCTTCCGTCGCCGGCCGCGTGTAGCAGGCGTCGGTCTTAACGCGCAGCGCGCCGAACTGCACGGTCTCACCGACGTCCTCGTCGAAATTGATGATGCGGCCCGTGATCTTGTCGAGGCCCGAGAAGGTCGCCTTCTTGTTCACGATCTTCTGCGCCGGCGGCTCGGTGACGACCTCATCGCCCGGCTGGAGGCTCGCTGGCGCCTGCGGCACGCCGCCCTTCTGCTGGGGCTGGCGCTGGCCAGGTGCCGCGCCCGGCTGCGGCGCTCCTTGCGGATTGGGCGGGGCGACCGCCACGGACGGCGGCTGGTTCTGCGGAGCAACGGTGGTGCCCGGCGGCGGCGCCAGGGGCTGGGTCTCGACCGGCCCGGGCAGCGCGTTGCCCTGAATGTTGCCTTGAGGATTGCTTTGACGCGGCATCGGGCGCGACGGCAGCACACGGCCTTGCGGCGGCAGCTCCGGCACCTCCTCGTCGTCATCAGGGATCTGCGGCTGCGGCTGGCCGCGCGGAATGCTGCCCGGCGGCCGCGGCGGCGGGTCGGAGAAGATCGTGCCGATCTGCGCCTGCGCAGGCGGCGCAAGCGTCATCGCCGAGGCGGCCAGCAGCGCCGCAAGTCCTGTCAGGGTAAGGGTTCGAAACATCTCGCGCGGCTTCAACAGCGAATCGGGCTTGTTGGACATTCTACAGGGGATACCGCCGCTCGCAGGCCACCCGGTTAACACGCCGAATACGGCGGGGAAAGGGCGGCATTCCTGCCCTCCTCTGCCAGCCGCCGACTGGCCAGACCCGTCTTGGGATGGAATAGTCGGCCAGGGCCCGCCGGAGGGTCCAAGCGTCTCCGGGCCAACCGGAGCAGGACAAGACCGCCCATGCCCGTCGTACTCGATCCCGATGCCGCCGCCGTCTACAGGGCGTTCCAGGAGGCCGGCCGCCCCGCCTACGAGAGCCTAACCGCGCCGGAAGCGCGCGCCTATTATTCGCAGGCGCGCTTTGCCACCAATCCGGACGCACCGGAGCTGGCGCGCATCGCGGAGCTGGCGATCCCGGCGTCGCACGGCGCGATCCCGGCGCGCATCTATGTTCCCGCCGAGCTGCGACGGCGCGACGGATTGTCGCCTGCGCTGGTGTTCTTCCACGGCGGCGGCTGGGTGATCGGCGATCTCGAGACCCATGATGTCGCCTGCCGCAAGCTCGCGATCGAAGGCGCGCTGATCGTGATCTCGGTAGACTACCGCCTCGCGCCCGAGCACAAGTTTCCCGCCGCCGTCGACGATGCGATCGCCGCGACCAAATGGGTTGCGGCCAACGCGCGCAATCTCGGCATCGACGCCGCGCGCCTCTCGGTCGGCGGCGACAGCGCCGGCGGCAATCTCGCAGCCGTCGTCGCGCTCGCCGCGCGCGACGGCAACGGTCCTGCGATCGCAGGTCAGGTCTTGATCTATCCGGCGATCGATTTCGCCATGACGCATGGCTCTCACAGCGAGCCCGAGACCAGCGTGCTGCTCACGCATTCGGTGATCCGCTGGTTCCGCGATCATTATCTCAACGGCGTCGCCGACATCCAGGACTGGCGCGCTTCGCCGGCACGCGCCGCGACGCTTCTCGGCCTGCCGCCGGCCTATGTGCTCACCGCCGGCGCCGATCCGCTCCGCGATGAAGGCGAAGAGTACGCCGCGCGTCTGAAGCGGGCCGGCGTGAGCGTCACCTCCAGGCACTTTCCCGGGCAGTTCCACGGCTTCTTCACCATGGGCAAGCTGCTCCCGCAGGCAAACGTTGCCGCGAGCGAGATCGGCGCATGGCTGAAAGGCTTGGGCTAGCGAAAGCGTTGTAGCCCGCATGAGCGAAGCGACATGCGGGACACTTTATCCACCGGAAGCACCTGCCCCGGATATCGCTTCGCTCATCCGGGCTACAAATCCATCGATACTGAAAAACCCGGATGTCTATCAGCCTTCGAACCATCTTCGCCGTTCCCCTGCGCGGGCTCACCTGGCTCGGCGACCAGGGCACGCGCGCGGTGGCGGCGCTGGTGTTCATCGCGATTGCGGTGCCGCCGATCGGGGCGCTGCTGCGCCCCTACGTCACCGAGGCGATCTTCTGCCTGCTCTGCATCTCCTTCATGCGCGTCGATCTGGCCGCGCTCTACGGCCATTTGCGCCGGCCCGGGCTGGTCGCGGCCGCCACGGCGTGGACCACGATCGGCGTGCCCATGCTCGTCGGGCTGCTCGCCTGGTCGACCGGGTTCGACAGCCGCTCGCCCGGCCTCTTCCTCGCGCTGATGCTGCAAGGCATGGCCTCGCCGATGATGGCCTCACCCGCGCTCGCCGCGATGATCGGCCTCGACGCCACGCTGGTGCTGGTCACACTGGTGACCTCGACCGCGCTCGTGCCTTTCACCGCCTCGCTGTTCGCAAGCCTGTTCCTCGGCGCCAGCCTCAGCATCACGCCGCTCACGCTCGGCTTGAAGCTGCTCGGCCTGCTTGCCGGATCGCTGCTCGCCGCGACTGTCATCCGCCGTGCCGTCGGCACTGATGCGATCCACCGCCACAGGCGGCCGATCGACGGCATCAACATCATCATCCTGCTGGTGTTCGCGTCGGCGGTGATGGGCGATGTGGCGAGCGACCTCGTGACCGATCCGGTCTTCACGATCGGCGTCGCGCTGATGGCGTTTGCGGTCTATTTCACGCTGTTGGCGGTCACGACGCTGCTCTTCCGCCGCGTCGGGTACGAGCGCGCGCTGGCGCTCGGGCTGATGGTGTCACAGCGCAATCTGGGGCTGATGCTGGCTGCGACCGCGGGCGCGCTGCCGCCGACGACCTGGCTCTACTTTGCGCTCACCCAGTTTCCGATCCACCTCGCTCCCTACATGCTGACGCCGATCGCGCGCCGCTTGATGGCCCGCGTGCACGCGTCCGGCGCAGCGGCCGCAGGCAGCCCGACCTAGCGTACGCACTCACAAGCCTCCGCGGCAGCCGGGGCGCATATGAGGGATCATCTCTCGTGCCGTCTCTTTTTCTTGCACTCTTCCAATATCCAGCCCCGGAACGCTTGCATGGCGTGTGAAAAACGCTTCGATTTCAGGGACGTGAGCCAATACGATCCGAGATAGACCTGACTGTCATAAGGACAGACCAGCCGTTTGCGCGACACGTCATCCGAAAACAAGACGACGGGCAACAGCGCGACTCCGGCGCCTTGGGCTGCCGCATGCGCCAACGAGACCGATGAATCAAAGGTCGGGCCGGCCATACGAGGCTGCCGGCACTTCACCGCTTCGAACCACTGCGCCCACTCGCCCGTCCGATAAGACCGCAACAGCACCTCTTGGTGGAGGTCGACCGGGGTTTCGAGCCGCTTCGCAATGGTTGGCGCGCACATCGGCGTGAAGTGCGCATCGACCAGACGCTCGGCATTCGTTCCGTGCCACGCGCCATCGCCGAAACGAATGGCGTAGTCCAATCCTTCGCCACCGAGGTCCACGCGATTATTGTTCGCAAAGATTCTGATGTCGATGTGCGGATGCCTGGCCGTGAAGCTCTTGAGGCGCGGAAGGAGCCAGCCGGACGCGAACGTACCGACCACACCAATCGTCAGGATCTCGCGCATTCGACCGTTCTCAAACCGGTCCAGCACCTGGTTGATTCGACTGAAGGCGTCGGAGATCGCAGGCTGCAGCGCTTCACCTTCTTCGGTAAGGGCAAGCCCACGTGTCAATCGCCTGAAGAGCTTTACGCGCAGGCTCTCTTCGAGGATCCGCACCTGCTGGCTCACAGCGGCCTGCGACACGCGAAGTTCGAGGCCGGCCTTGGTGAAGCTGAGATGACGCGCTGCCGCCTCGAATGAACGGAGCGCATTGAGCGGCAGGCCGGAAACGGTGGGCGGACGGCGGGTCACGTCTGATCCAAGTTTTGCTTATGGATGGCCTTACGAACCATCGTTTGTCAATCGATAGAGCGCGAAGCAAAAGCCTGTGCACGATTTACGGGAGTTTACGATGCTTACGCGACGTCAGTTCGGCTCATCAGCACTTGCGTTCGCAGGAAGTGCCTTCCTGCCCAAGATTTCGAGTGCGGCGCCAGCCGGAACAGCACGACTGATCGAGGCCATTACAGAGCTGGAACTGAAGAGCGGAGGCCGGCTCGGCGTTTCCGTGCTCGACACGAAAACGGGAGCACTGATTCATCACAAGGGAGATGAACGCTTTCCCATGTGCAGCACATTCAAGGTGCTTGCGTCCGCAGCAATCCTCAAAGGCGCAGGCGGCAGGCTGGACCGCCTCGAACGGCGCGTTCGCGTTGAGCAAGCCGACATCGTGGAGAACTCGCCCGTGAGCCGTGAGCATGTTGGCGGCGAAGGAATGTCGCTCCTTGAGGTCTGCGACGCTGCCATTACCAGGAGCGACAACACCGCCGGAAACCTGCTTTTGAAAAATATCGGCGGCACGACCGGGCTGACCAGCTTTGCGCGGAGCCTCGGCGACAAGGTGACGCGATTGGACCGGATCGAACCCGCACTGAACGAGGCGGCGCCGGGCGATCCGCGCGACACCACGACACCAAATGCAATGGCCGCAAACTTCAGGCGCTTGCTGCTCGGCAACGTGCTCCTGCCGGAAGCTCGCGATCAGCTCGCGAAATGGCTGATCGCGAACAAGACCGGAGATAGCCGATTGCGCGCCGGCCTGCCGCAAGGCTGGCGCGTGGGCGACAAGACCGGAGCGGGCGAACACGGCACCACCAACGACGTAGCGATCGTATGGCCGCCCGAGCACCCGCCGCTGATCATCGCAGTTTACCTCACCGGATCCGCGCTCGACCCGAATGGGCGAAATGACATCATCGCATCTGTAGGACGTGAGATCGGCAAGACTCTTGGCTGACTAGAAGAGGCTTGGCTGACCGGAAGTATACGCCCTAGCCGGCCCGCGCCGCGCGCCGCAGCGCCTGCGGCGGCTGGCCGAAGGCGCGGATGAAGGCGCGTCGCATCCGCTCGGGATCGCGAAAGCCGGTCGCCTCCGCGACGAGCTCGATCGCCTCGCGCGAGGACTGCACGCGCTCGCGCGCGACCTCGACACGCAGCCGCTCGATCGCCTTGGACGGCGTCGTGCCGGTCTCGGCGGCAAAGGCGCGGGCGAAATGCCGCGCGCTCATGCCGGCGCGGTCGGCGAGATCTTCCACCGTCAGCGGTGCGTCGAGATTTTCGCGCGCCCATGACAACAGCCCGCCGAATCGGCCGTTCGGCGCCTTCAATTCCAGCAGCGAGGAGAATTGCGACTGGCCGCCGCTGCGGCGGTGGTAGAGCACGAGCTGCCGCGCGGTCTGCTGTGCCACCTCCTCGCCGTGATCCTCGGTGACCATCGCCAGCGCAAGGTCGATGCCGGCGCTGATGCCGGCCGAGGTCCACACATTGCCGTCGCGGGTGAAGATCTGGTCTGGCTCGAACTTCACCTTCGGATAGCGCGCGACGAAGTCGCGCGTGCGCCCCCAATGCGTGGTGGCGCGGCGGCCGTCGAGCAGTCCGGCCTCGGCCAGCACGTAGGCGCCCGAGCAGACGCTCGCGACCCGCACGCCGCGCCGCGCAAGCCGCTGCACGAAGGCCAGCGTGGCGGGGCAGCGTGCCGCCGCAGCCACGCCCTCACCGCCGGCAACGACAAGGGTCGTAATTGCATTGGCTGATTTGAAATCACGCGCGACCATCTCGACGCCGGACGAACTGCGCACCGGGCCTGCATTGACGGCGAGCACGCGGATCGCGAGCGGCTTGGCGGCGTAGCGCGCGCCGATCTCGAAGGCCGAGATGGGACCTGCCGCATCGAGCAACTGGAAATCCGGGAAGATCAGGATGCCGATCATCGCTTAGTCCGAAAAAGAGGGAAATGCGCCATTCCGGACGCGAGGGCACCATGCCATCCTGCCGACGTCAAGCTGATTTTTCGGGAGGTTCTTCGATGTCGTCGCCGTTACAGATCGGGCTCTTGGTGTTCCCACGCGTCACCCAGCTCGACTTCAGCGGTCCCTTGCAGGTGTTCTCCTCCGTGCCGGGGGCGACGGTGCACTTGATCTGGAAAACCCTGGATCCGATGCCGAGCGATTCCGTGCTGATGCTGACGCCGACCGTGACGTTCGCCGATTGCCCGCAGCTCGACGTCATCTGCGTGCCCGGCGGCTCTGGGATCGATGCTCTCGTCAATGACGAGGAGACCCTCGACTTCCTGCGCAGGCAGGCCGAGGGCGCCAAGTACGTCACCTCGGTCTGCACGGGATCGCTGGTGCTGGGTGCAGCCGCCCTGTTGAAGGGTTATCGCGCCGCGACCCATTGGAGCGCGATGGAGATGCTCAGCCATTTCGGCGCGATGCCGACGAAGACGCGCGTGTGCATCGATCGCAACCGCATCACCGGCGGCGGCGTCACCGCGGGCATCGATTTCGCGCTGACGCTGGTATCGATGCTGGTCGATCGCACCACGGCGGAGGCGATCCAGCTCCGCCTCGAATACAATCCGGCCCCCCGTTCAATGCGGGCTCGCCCGATACGGCGCCTGCCGAGGTGCTTGCTTTTCTCAGGGAACGCGGCGCGCAAAACCAGGCCCGTCGTATCGAGGCCGTCAAGCGCGCGGCAGCGCGGGTGATGTAGGCATTCCATGTTGGGGCGGAACTGACGTTTTGGGGGTGAGTTAAGCCCGCACCAAAATTCACAGCGTCCAGGAGATCAGGCATGGAGCATCTCCACTACCCCAACGAAAGCACTGAATATCGCGCCGCGCGAAATGCGTTGCTGGACGAGGAGATCGCCCTCCGGGCGCAGATTGAAACCGTGGCCGCCAAGCGTCGCGCGCTGCCGCTCGGCGGCGAGGTGCTGCAGGACTATGTCTTCGAGCGGATCGGCAAAACGAGCATGCCGGAACAGGTCAGGATGTCGGATCTGTTCGGCCCGCACGATACGCTGATCCTGTACAGCTTCATGTATGGGCCGGAACGCGAGCTGCCCTGCCCCGGCTGCACCCATCTGCTTGACGGGCTCGACGGCGCCGCACGACATATCGGCAAGCGCGCAGCCTTCCACATCGTCGCCAAATCGCCGATCGCGCGGCTCGCCGCTTGGGCCCACGAACGCGGCTGGGAGCACCTGTCGCTGCTGTCCACCGCCGGCAACAGCTACGATGCCGATTACTTCGGCGATACGTCGAAATTCTCCAGGGGGATGCGCGCCCAGCATCATGTTCCGGACGGACAGAACTGGGACGAGACGATCTTCAACGTCTTCAAGAAGGCGAGCGGCAAGATCAGGCACTTCTGGGGGTCGGAGATGAGCTTTGCGCCGCCCGCGCCGAAGCAACACCATCGCGCGGGCGATCTGGTCGATCCGCTCTGGGGCCTGCTCGACATGACGCCCGAGGGGCGCGGCGACTTCTTCCCCAAGGTGCGCTACGACTGAAGCGCTGGCGCAACGCGATCAAAGAAAAAGGCCGCTCGGTTTCCCAAGCGGCCTTTCCTGTCTTACGGCGGCTGCACATTCCATCGGGCGATTTCGGACCTAGCAGACCGGGGGCCTATGTCCCGGTCGAGTCCTCGTCGGCGGCCGCTGCATATCGGGACAGTCGCGAGCTGTTGCCCGAACCGAACGCGATGGTCTCCCATCTCCGTAAGATGGGATCATTGAGCCGCATTGCTCGTCTCAGCGCAACGGATGCGCAAGCGGCGTCCCCGCTGTTCCCATTGTCCACAACGGCTGCAGCGGATGCGGATGCATCCAAAAGCAGTGAAGGACGATTCGGTCGGCCGGGTGATTAGCCTGGCGTCCAGGGTTGATAGTCGCCGGTCGCCTTTGGCCGCTTGCCGCTGGCGAGCGTCGAACCGGCCGGCCGGTAGGCTCTCGGCGTGCCCGTCAGGTTCGGCTGGTGCGGCTTTTCCCATTCGCGTGGCTGGTAGTTGATCTCGGTCGGCGGCACGTCGACGACGTGATGCAGCCAGCCATGCCAGTCCGGCGGAACGCGGCTCGCTTCCGCATAGCCGTTATAGATTACCCAGCGCCGCTCGAATCCGAGCGCCGGGTCGATCGCCCCGCCGCGGGTGCGATAGTAGCGGTTGCCCTGCTCGTCCTGGCCGACCAGTTCCCCGAACCGCCAGGTCCAGAGTTGGGTGCCAAAGGTCTGGCCATTCCACCAGGTGAAGAGCTTGAGGAAGAATTGTTTCATGCGGCAAGGGCCCTGCTTTCCGGGGTCCTGATGCCATCCGGGCGGCGAAATGTCCAGTTCGGCAGGTGCGAACGTGACCCACGCACAGGCCATGGCGGTGGCACTGCCGCCGCCGCAATGCCCCGTCTCGATCCGTTCATGCCGGTACGGGTGGCGGGTGGAAGCCCGCCTCGATCGCCAGACGTGTGATCCAGGAACCACAGCCGCCTCAACGGGTTTGCTTCCGGGAAAAGGAGTTGCACATGAACAGTCTGAAAGTTTTGGGCGCAGCCGCAGCGCTGGCGCTGGTTCTGCCGATGGCGTCGCCGAGCTTTGCACAGGGGCGCGGCCACGGCGGTGGTGGTGGAGGCGCCCACTTCGGCAGCGGAGGCGGCGGCGGTGCTCACTTCGGTGGAGGCGGCGCGCGCATGGGTGGCGGCGGCTTCAGTGGCGGCGCGGCGATGCGCGGTGGCGGCGGCAATTTCGCAGCGAACGCCGCAGCACGTCCGGGCGGCGCTTCGCCGTCCTTCAGCACAGGCGGCCGCAGCTTCGCAGCCGGTGCCGCGATGCGTCCGGGCGTAACCTCGCCGTCCGTCACGACCGGCGGCACACGCTTCGCAGCCGCAGGAACCGGCGGTACCTGGCGCGGCGGTAACTGGCGCGGTGGCGATTGGCGCGGTGGCTACTGGCGTCATCGCGGCGGCTTCTGGCCGGGCGTGGCGGCAGGTGCGACAATCGGCGCGCTGGGCTCATACGCCTATTATGGCGGCGGCCCGTACTACGATGACTCCTACTATTATGGTGACACCTATTACGACGAAGAGCCGTCCGTGGCCGTGGTGCCTGACGGCGGCGGCGACTCCGCAGCCTACTGCGCTCAGCGCTACAGGTCGTATGATCCGGCGTCCGGCACATATCTCGGCTATGACGGACAGCGGCATCCCTGCCCGTAAGCGCATCAAGATCATTTGAACCCAAAGGGCGTCGCAGCGATGCGACGCCCTTTTCACGCGCATCGCGTGCGCTGGCGACGTCTTGTACGCACCGTTGCAAATGGACCCTTAATCACCCCACCGTGCATATCTACCCTGATCCAATCCAAAATTGACCGGGCGCACGATTCGCTTATATCACAACCGCTGTGGGGACTTCGATCTACTGGGAAGTGTCATGCCGCGTATCCTCGTGGTTGATGACGATCCGATGGTCGGCGCGACCATCGAGGTCCTCCTCCAACGTCAGGGCTTCGACGTCACGCTGACTGACGGCGGCGAAACAGGGCTTGCTGCGCTCGAGGCACAGACCTTTGATGTCATGCTAGTCGACATCTTCATGCCGCACATGCGCGGCTTCGAATCCATCCGCATCTTTCACGAGCGCGCCCCGACGATTCCGCTGATCGCGATGTCCGGTTACGCCTTCGCTTCGTCCGCCTCGCCCTCTCCCGATTTCTTGCGCATGGCGCTGGAGCTCGGCGCGATGCGCTGCCTGCGCAAGCCGTTCACGCCGGAAGCGCTGCTGACCACGATCAAGGAATGCCTCGCCGGCCCCGGCGAGACCACACCGCTGAAGGACAAGAAAGAAGCCCCTTGATCCCCTCGCAGCGCGTCATTCTCGGTGCCGGACTTGCCATCCTCCTGATCATCACCGCCGCCTCGATCGGACTTGACGTCAAGTCGCGGTCCGATGCGGCCTGGGTCAATCACACCATCGACGTCCTTAAGAAAATCTCGGACCTGCGCGTCCAGATCCGCCGCGCCGAGAGCGCAGCGCGCGGCTACGAGATCTATCTCACTCCCGGGTTCAACGACGATTTCCAGGCCGCACGCAGCAACATCGCGCCGGCGCTGGCCGAGCTCAAGCGCGCCCTCCGCGACAATTCCGACCAGGTCGCCCTGCTCGAGGACACCGGGCCGCTGATCCAGCGCCGGCTCGAGATCGCGGCCGAAGCGATGCGGTTGCGCGCCGAGAATGACCGCGCCGGCATTGCCGCGCTCCAGGGCAGGGCCGAGGGCCGCGGCCTCATGGAAACGGTGATGGCCAATCTCGACCGCCTGAGCACGCAAGAAGACGCACTGCTCGCCGCGCGCACGTCGGATTCACGTCGCACCGGCATCGTTCTACTCGGCATCGATGTCGCCGGGGCTGCGCTGATCCTGCTCCTGGTCGCGCTTCTGATGCGCGAGACCCGGCGCGCCCGGGTCCAGCTCCAAAGCTCGCTGCACGAGACGCAGGCCGCCAAGGAGCTACTCGAGGCTGCCGTCGCCGAGCGCACCGAGCATCTCGTCACCGCCCACGACGAGCTCCGCCTCTCCGTCAACGTGCTCCAGAGCACGTTCCGCAGCATGGCGGAGGCGGTGCTGGTCATCGACAATGAGGGTGACGTCCTCCTGTCCAATCCGGCCGCCGAGCGCATGCTGCTCCATCGCGCCGGCATGAACCTGCGCAACCTGCGGGCGCTGTCCGACGTCTTTCAGGGCGATGGCGTTACGCCGCTCAAGCCGGACGAGCTGCCGTCGACGCGCGTGCTACGCGGCGATGCGTTCGAAGAGCTGGAGATGGTCGTACGCCCGCACAGCGGCAATCCTCCGCGGCACCTCATGATCAGCGGCCGGCCGATGCGCGACGCGCAAGGCAATATCTCCGGCGCGGTGCTGGTCTATCACGATGCCACCACCTCGCGCGAAACCGAGCGGCAGCTCCACCAGTCGCAGAAGCTGGACGCCATCGGCAAGCTCACCGGCGGCGTCGCCCACGACTTCAACAACATGCTGACGGTGATCTCCGGCAACACCGAGACGCTGGTCGCGAGCCTGGAGCAGCAGCCCGAGCTCCAGCGCGTGGCGCGGCTGATCGACGATGCCGCCGAGCGCTGCGCCGAGCTGATCCAGCATCTGCTCGCGTTTGCGCGCAAGCAGCCGCTCAAGCCGCGCGACGTCGAGATCAACGCCGCGATCACCGATATCGCAAAGCTCCTGCGCCCCACCCTCGGCGAGCAGATCCAGATCGAGACCGCGCTGGAACAGGGGCCGATGACCTCGCACATCGATCCGTCGCGGCTCACCAACGCCGTGCTCAACATGGCGATCAACGCGCGCGACGCCATGCCGAACGGCGGCAAGCTCCTGCTCGAGACCCACCGGGTCACGCTGGACGAGGCCTATGCGCAGGCCAATCCGGACGTCCGGCCCGGTCCCTACGTGATGCTCGCGGTCAGCGATAACGGCACCGGCATGCCGCCCGAAGTCCAGGAGAAGGCGTTCGAGCCGTTCTTCACCACCAAGGAGGTCGGCAAGGGCTCCGGCCTTGGCCTGTCCATGGTCTACGGCTTCGTCAAGCAGTCCGGCGGCCACATCAAGATCTACAGCGAGGAAGGCCACGGCACGACGATCAAGCTCTATCTGCCGCCGGGCGAAGGCTTGGCGGAAGCGACTGCGCCCGCTCTCCCCGCTGCCGCGGGCGGTGTCGAGACCATCCTGGTCGTCGAGGACGATACGCTGGTGCGCAACTTCGTCACCGCGCAGTTGCAGAGTCTCGGCTACCGGACCATCGCCGCCGCCGACAGCAAGGCCGCGCTGCAATTGATCGAAGCCGGCGAGGCCTTCGATCTCCTGTTCACCGACATCGTCATCCCCGGCGGCATCAGCGGCCGTGAGCTTGCCGAGAAGGCGGCAAAGATCCGCCCCGGGCTGAAAGTGCTCTACACGTCGGGCTATACCGACGACGCCGTCGTACATCACGGCAAGCTCGACGACGGCGTGATGCTGCTGACGAAACCCTACCGCCGCAACCAGCTCGCCGAGATGATCCGCCTGGCGCTGAGCGGGGGCGGAAGATCTCCGCGCTAGCGCGTCGCCAGCACGACGCCTGCGAGCGTGAAGATCAGCGCCGCGATCTGCCCCGCCCCTAACGGCTCGCCCAGCGCGAGCGCCGAGGCGACGACGCCGATCACCGGCACCGCCATGGTGCCGATCGCCGCAACCGAGGCCGGCAGGCGCGACAGCGCGGCGAACCAGCTCACATAGGCGATGCAGAACTGCACCACGGTCGAATAGACCAGCAGCGCCCAGCCAATCGGCGTCACCAGTGAAAGATGCGTGGTCTCGAGGAGAAGGCCCGCGATCGCGACCGGCAGGCAGCCGACGCCGATCTGCCAGGCCGCCGCCGTGATCGGCGGCAGATGGATCGGGTATTTCTTCAGAAGCACCGTGCCGAGCGCAAAGCCGATCGACCCGATGAGCGCCATGACGATGCCGGGCAGCTTGGCCTCGCTCGCCGCAAAGCCGTTGCCGCCCATGATCGCGGCAAGGCCCGCAAAGGCCATCACCAGCGCAATGGTTCGCAGCAGCGTCGGCCGCTCGCCGAGCACCGGCCAGGCGATGATCGAGGCCCAGACCGGCATGGTGTAGGCGATCAGCGCCGCCTCGCTCGCCGGCAGCCACAGCAGCGCGAGCCCCATCAGCACCATCCAGCCGGTCACGTTGAGCACGCCCGCAATCAGCAGGCGCGGCCAGATCTCGGGCTGGACCCTCAGGCTGTCGCGCCGGACGAGGGCGAGCGCAGCCAGAAGCACGGCGCCGAGCACGCCGGTCACCCCGCGCAGGGTCAAGGGCGGCAGCTCGGCGAGCAGGAATTTGGTCGCCGGCCAGTTGAAGCCCCAGCCGATCGAGGTGATGGCGAGGAACATCAGGCCGGCCGGGGCGATGCGCGGCCGCATAGCCCGGCGAGTCGAATCATGCATGTGGGGTACCCGGCAGAAACGCCCGTCAGCTTGACGCGGATTCGGCGGCTTCACCACCACCTTCGCGGGCATGCCTGCCCCAAGTTCCGTGGCACTACGTGAGTCTTGCTGACGCAATCCCATCCGCCCAAAAATATAGCTGCCCTGTGAACAGCGGGACGAAGGGTGCGCATCCACACCGGATGCAAATTTTTTCGGTTGGGAATCCCTGAGGACTCACTGATACTTGCCCCCACAACAGGCGCGGCCGAGACCCCTGTTATCCCCCGCTTTCCACCATATTTAGTATTTGATTCAGGAACTCGCACTAGTTCTTGACGGGCGCAACGGAGAGTCCTAGCTTTCGATCCGTTCGGCGCGAGTGAGTTTGCGTCCCGCCGGCACTCCCCCAAAGGGTCCCGCAAATGACCACTCCGCCGGCCAGACCAAGGCAGCGGGGCAAGGGCTTGTCTGCCCTTCAAACGCGGACTTTTCGGGCGCCAGAACGGGCCGGCAACAGGCTCGGATGGCATCGGTAGAAGACGTGGCGTTGGGGCGTTGAACGCATGTCGGGCACATCCCCTTGGGGGCGGATGGGCCTGGACATGCCGGCGGATGCGAGGTGTGCGCACCGAACCATCGCGTCGGGAGAAACTGGGCCGGATTCCACCGGCTGAACTGCGAAGCCTTTAGGCCGGTCCGGCCCTTGGAGGAATCGCGAACTCGAGAAATGCGACCCGGCACGCCCACACGAAGGCGGTCCGGTCAGAGAAAAGGACGGGGCAAGACGATGCGGATTGAGCGGCGCCACACCACGCAAGGACAGTCACCTTACGCCGGGATCGAATTCCGGCTGACCACGTCGGAGATCAGGAATCCCGACGGCTCGGTCGTGTTCAAACTCGACAACGTCGAAGTGCCGGCCGAGTGGTCGCAGGTCGCTTCCGACGTCCTCGCGCAGAAATATTTCCGCAAAGCGGGCGTTGCCGCGCGCCTGAAGAAGGTCGAGGAAGAATCCGTCCCCTCCTTCCTGTGGCGTTCCGTGCCCGACACGGAGGCGCTGGCCGCTCTGCCCGAGAAGGAGCGCTATGTCAGCGAGCTCAGCGCAAAACAGGTGTTCGACCGCCTCGCCGGCTGCTGGACCTATTGGGGCTGGAAGGGCGGCTACTTCTCCTCGGACGAGGACGCCCAGGCCTTCTATGACGAGCTCCGCTACATGCTCGCCATGCAGATGGTCGCGCCGAACTCGCCGCAATGGTTCAACACCGGCCTGCACTGGGCCTATGGCATCGACGGCCCCGGCCAGGGCCACTATTACGTCGACCCCTTCACCGGCAAGCTGACCAAGTCCAAGTCCGCCTACGAGCATCCGCAGCCGCACGCCTGCTTCATCCAGGGCGTCGGCGACGACCTCGTCAACGAGGGCGGCATCATGGACCTCTGGGTGCGCGAGGCGCGCCTGTTCAAATACGGCTCCGGCACCGGCTCCAACTTCTCGCGCCTGCGCGGCGAGGGTGAAAAACTCTCGGGCGGCGGCCGCTCGTCCGGCCTGATGAGCTTCCTCAAGATCGGCGACCGCGCGGCTGGCGCAATCAAGTCGGGCGGCACCACGCGCCGCGCCGCCAAGATGGTCGTGGTCGACGTCGATCACCCCGACATCGAGACCTATATCGACTGGAAGGTGAAGGAGGAGCAGAAGGTCGCAGCTCTCGTCACCGGCTCCAAGATCAACCAGAAGCACCTCAAGGCGGTGCTGAAGGCCTGCGTGAACTGCGAGGGCTCGGGCGACGACTGCTTCGATCCCGAGAAGAACCCGGCGCTCCGCCGCGAGATCAAGCTCGCGCGCCGCTCGCTCGTGCCCGACAACTACATCAAGCGCGTCATCCAGTTCGCCAAGCAGGGCTACAAGGACCTCCAGTTCGACACCTACGACACCGACTGGGATTCGGAAGCCTATCTCACGGTGTCCGGCCAGAACTCCAACAACTCGGTCTCGCTGAAGGACGATTTCTTGCGTGCCGTCGAGACCGACGGCGACTGGAACCTCGTCGCCCGCACCTCGAAGAAGGTCACGAAGACACTTCGTGCGCGCGACCTCTGGGAGAAGATCGGCTACGCCGCCTGGGCGTCGGCCGACCCCGGCCTGCACTTCAACACCACGATGAACGACTGGCACACCTGCAAGGCGTCCGGCGACATCCGCGCGTCCAATCCGTGCTCGGAATACATGTTCCTGGACGACACGGCCTGCAACCTCGCCTCCGCCAATCTGCTGACGTTCTACAACACGACCACGAAGCACTTCGACGTCGAGGGCTACGAGCACCTCTGCCGGCTCTGGACCTTGGTGCTCGAAATCTCCGTGATGATGGCGCAGTTCCCGTCGAAGGCGATCGCCGAGCTCTCCTACGAGTTCCGCACGCTCGGCCTCGGCTACGCCAATATCGGCGGTCTCCTGATGACCATGGGCCTGTCCTATGACTCCAGGGAAGGCCGTGCGCTCTGCGGCGCCCTGACCGCGGTGATGACCGGCATCACCTACAAGACCTCCGCGGAGATCGCGGCCGAGCTCGGCACCTTCCCCGGCTACAAGAAGAATGCCGCGCACATGCTGCGCGTGATCCGCAACCACCGCCGCGCCGCGCATGGCGAGGTCTCCGGCTACGAGGCGCTCTCGGTCAACCCGGTGCCGCTCGACCACGCCTCCTGCCCGCAAGCCGACCTCGTCGCGCATGCGCAGGCTGCCTGGGATGCGGCGCTCGAGCTCGGCGAGAAGCACGGCTACCGCAACGCCCAGACCACGGTCATCGCGCCGACCGGCACGATCGGCCTCGTCATGGACTGCGACACCACCGGCATCGAGCCGGACTTCGCGCTCGTGAAGTTCAAGAAGCTCGCCGGCGGCGGCTACTTCAAGATCATCAACCGCGCGGTCCCCGAAGCGCTGCGCGCGCTCGGCTATCGCGAGAGCGAGATCGCCGAGATCGAGGCCTATGCCGTCGGCCACGGCTCGCTGTCCAACGCGCCGGGCATCAATGCCGCGACGCTGAAGGCCAAGGGCTTCACGGATGAAGCGATCGCGAAGGTCGAAAAGGCCTTGCCGACCGCCTTCGACATCAAGTTCGCCTTCAACAAGTGGACTTTTGGCGAGGATTTCATCCGCGACCAGCTCGGCATCGGCTCGGAAGCGATCGCGGCCCCCGGCTTCGACCTGCTCCAGGCCGTCGGCTTCACCAAGCGCGAGATCGAGGCGGCCAACGTCCACATCTGCGGCGCGATGACCGTGGAAGGTGCTCCGCACCTCAAGGCCGAGCACTATCCGGTGTTCGACTGCGCCAATCCATGCGGCAAGGTCGGCAAGCGCTATTTGTCGGTCGAGAGCCACATCCGCATGATGGCGGCGGCGCAGCCCTTCATCTCGGGCGCGATCTCCAAGACCATCAACATGCCGAATGACGCGACGGTGGAGGATTGCAAGTCCGCCTACATGCTGTCGTGGAAGCTGGCGCTGAAGGCCAACGCGCTCTATCGCGACGGCTCCAAGCTCTCCCAGCCGCTCAACTCCCAGCTCATCAGCGACGATGAGGACGAGGACGATGCGGTCGAGCAGCTCTACGAGAAGCCGCTTGCGGCGCGCGCGGCCCAGGTCTCCGAGAAGGTGGTCGAAAAGCTCGTCGAGCGCATCATCGTGATGCGCGAGCGCGAGAAGATGCCGGATCGCCGCAAGGGTTACACCCAGAAGGCGGTCGTCGGCGGCCACAAGGTGTACTTGCGCACCGGCGAGTATGACGATGGCCGTCTCGGCGAGATCTTCATCGACATGCACAAGGAAGGCGCGGCGCTGCGCTCCTTCATCAACAACTTCGCCATCGCCGTGTCGCTCGGTCTGCAATACGGCGTGCCGCTCGATGAATATGTCGACGCGTTCACCTTCACCCGCTTCGAGCCGGCGGGCCCCGTGCAGGGCAACGACAGCATCAAGTACGCGACCTCGATCCTCGACTACGTCTTCCGCGAGCTCGCGGTGAGCTACCTCTCCCGCTTCGACCTCGCCCACGTCGATCCCAACGAGACCGGCTTCGACGCGCTCGGCAAGGGCGTCGAGGAAGGCAAGGAGCCGGACGAGGAGCCGAGCCACCACGCGACCAAGCTGGTCTCGCGCGGCCTCACCCGCTCCCGCACCGACAATCTGGTCGTGATGCGCGGCGGCTCCACCGCCGTCGCCTCCGGCAACGACAGTGCCCCCGCCGGCGGCAGCAAGGTCACGGCGCTGGCCTCGCACGGCGCTTCGGCCCGCACCAGTGACGCGGTCGAAGGCGCCGTCGCCCTGAAGCAGGAAGCCAGCCACGACCTCTCGCCCACCGAGAAGCTCGAGCAGATGCAATGGAGCAAGGCCGGCACCGCGCAAACGCTGGTGCCAACCAAGGCCGAGCGCCGCGCGGAAGCGAAAGCCAAGGGCTACGAAGGCGAGATGTGCTCCGAGTGCGGCAACTTCACGCTGGTGCGGAACGGCACGTGCATGAAGTGCGATACGTGCGGCAGCACGACGGGGTGTTCGTGAGGCGGTAGCCCGCCCGCGATGATCGTCATGCCCGGGCGTCCAGAAAAAAAGGCGGCCGCAAGGCCGCCTCTTTACTGGAGCTGCGACGAGCATCTTCCATTGACAGCGTTCCCTTTATGTTCTTACCTAGGATAGGAGTCGATGAGTGCTCGTCGTCGGCCAAGAGATTCCTCCGAGGTGACGCTTGGCGTAAATATCCCGTCATGCGATTGCCAAGGCTAAAGCCGGAAACGCCGCACTCCAAAGAACTCCTCGACCCATCGTTGCGGGTAGTCACCGTTGAGGAATTTTTGCACCGGGTTGCAGAAATCCGTAACAGTCAGCATGCTCCGCTACTTCGGTACGAGAATGCGCCAGACGATTATGTCAAATTCGAGCATCCATGTTCGCACTTTCATTATGGACATCACGCAGAGAATCGATGGCAAATTCAGAGGGTACTAACACCGCTTTGCTTTGCGTTGATTGTGTTTCAGCAATTTCACTCCAATGACTGGCGTGGCGCGCCCAGCTTGACGATATTCGGCAAAACTCAATCGCCATGGGCATTTCTCGCGTGGGAGAAGCTCAATTGCAGGGTACTTTCTGACGAACTATTCTCGCCTAAAGAAAAGGAGCTCTTTTCGTTCGCGTGACGAAATCATCGGCCGGACGCGAGCCGAGCCGACGCATTTCGCAAGCCTTCCAAAACCAAGGCGTACCCCTCCTCACTAAACGCCAACAGCGCGCAGGATGGGTGGAGCCAGGCGATACCTATCAATGCCCGACGCCAAGTAGAGCTCAATCCATCCTACGAGTTCCCTGCCAAGCCCGTAGGTCGGATTAGCGCAGCACAATCCGCGACTAGGGATCGTCAGCGCAATATGCTTCCGCTATGCTCCCTATCCCGCTCCCCCAAAACCCATGCCAAGAAAAAGCAGTCGCCTCCTCCCCCGCCTTCGCAACTTCCGGCGGGGCGCGCGGTGGACGCGAAAGAGGTTCGCGCGGACACCGCGGATGGTTCGGATCGCGGGCAGCGTGGCGATCCTGCTTGCGGCCGCGGCGCTCATGAACATCGTCTATCACGTGATCCGCAAGCCGACCGAGCTGTTCTTCCTTGTCGGCAACTCCCTCGACAAGGAGCCGGCCGAGACTTGGCGGCAATACGGGCCGCTCTTCCGCAAGCATTCCACCGATACGATCACGCCGGAATTGCTGGCCGCGCTGGCGCAGGTCGAGAGCTCGGGCAATCCGGTGGCGCGCACCTATTGGCGCTGGCGATTGAGCCTCAATCCCCTCGCGATCTACCGGCCCGCCTCCAGCGCCGTCGGCCTTTACCAGATGACCGACCCAGCCTACGCCGAAGCCGCACGGTTCTGTGTCCGCGAAAACGCGATCACGGACACCGGCTGCGGGTTCACCAGCTTCTATATCCGCGCGATCCCGAGCCACGCCATCGAGCTGGCATCCGTGTATCTGGACCGCAATGTGGCTGATGTTCTCGCGCGCGCCGGCGATGTGAAGGCCAGCGCACAGCAGAAGCAGGATCTGGCCGCCTTCATCCATCTCTGCGGCGCAGGTCCCGCCACCGCCTACGCGCGCCGCCACTTTCAGATGACGACCGGCGAGCGGTGCGGCGACCACCTCGTCGCAAGCTATATCTCGGCGGTCAACGCGATGAAGCGGCGATTTCTGCGGCTTGCGGCGGATGACGGCGATTAGCTCGTCCACCCCTCCCAATCAATCTTTTCCGGCGGAATGCGCGCGGCGCCGCTGAGTGCCGCAGCGGCGACGGATTGCAGCGCGCTTTGCCGCAGCGGATCCGCCGTTCCCGCCCGCGCGTTGACAGGCTACACTCGCTTGACCCGCCACGCGCCATGGAGCCGTGCATGCCCGAAATTCGCTTCGACGACGGTGCCGCCTATGAGCAGATGATGGGGGTCTGGAGCCGGCTTGCCGGCGAGGTCTTTCTCGACTGGCTTAAACCTGCGCAAGGCCTGCTCTGGATCGACGTGGGCTGCGGCAACGGCGCCTTCACCGAGCTGGTGCTGTCGCGCTGCGCCCCTGCCGAGGTGCAGGGCATCGACCCCTCCGAGGGACAGCTCGCCTTTGCGCGCATGCGACCCGGGGCACGCGGCGCTCATTTCCAGCAAGGCGATGCGATGGAGCTACCGTTCGCGACGGACAGCTTCGATGCCGCGGTGATGGCATTGGTGCTGGTCTTCGTGCCCGATCCCGCGAAGGGCATTGCGGAATTGGTGCGGGTGGCTCGGCCGGGCGGCCTCGTCGCAACCTATATCTGGGACATGCTGGACGGCGGCTTCCCGCTCGATCCGATCCTTGCGGAGATCAGCGCGATGGGACTTTCGCCGACACGCCCGCCTCGCATGGAGGCGTCGCGCCTCGATGCATTGAGCGCATTCTGGATCGCAGCGGGCTTGACGCAGATCGAGACCCGAGAAATCGCCGTGCAGCGGACGTTTGGCGATTTCGAGGAGTTTTGGCAGGTGGAGACGAAAGCCCCATCGATCGCCCCAATGATCGCCGAGATGCCGCTGGCCGACGTCGCCACACTGAGGCAGCGCGTGCAGGCGCGCCTGCCCGCTAGCGCCGACGGCCGCATCGCCTATCGCGCCCGCGCCCACGCGATCAAGGGATGCAAGCCGCAGCCCGCATAGCCACAGTCAGCCCATACACTGTCAGCCCATACGATGAGTGGAGCGACCTGTCCGCTGTAGCTCGCAGAGCGCCGCCTTCATCCATCTCTGCGGCGCAGGTCCCGCCACGGCCTACGCACGCCGCCACTTTCAGATGATCGCCGGCGAGCGGTGCGGCGACCACCTCGTCGCAAGCTATATCTCGGGGGTCAACGCGATGAAGCGGCGATTTCTGCGCCTTGCGGCGGATGACGGCAATTAACTAGCTCTTGTAGCTAGCTCCTGGCCGTCGCACCGGTGCCACCCGATTTACCACCAGTATGGCCACCGCCACCCCTCATAGCGGACCCACGACGACACATAGGGCGGGCCGTATGGATCGACCCGGTCGTCTTCAGGGCGATAACGATATCGTGGAACAATATAATAATCCCAGGGCGTTGGCCTCAACACGGGCGGCGGCGTAACAACAAGCCTCTGCCGTGGGACATCAACGACTTGGACCTTCCGCGTCCGGGCTTCAGCACCAGACGTCCCAAGGTTGCACAGCACCAGAGCCGTTCCGAGAGTGCACGCGACGGTCATTTTCTTCATGCGTTGGCCTCCTGGCCAAGAGAGTGCAAAAGGACTCAAAGCAAGGCAAGCTAATTCGCTCTCGAGTTGCTTGAAATGACGCTCTCGGCCTGGCGAACTTCGGCCGCCGCCCGCACCAAGCCAGCTTGTGGCCCGAAACGAATACTTGGGACGCGAAGCCCGATCCGCCCTACCCACTCCCTCAAGACCCATGCCAAGAAAGAGCAAGAGCATCGGTTCACGGCAATGATAGATCTCGCACACGTTCACCCCAACCGACGCAGTCTGCTGGAAGGATCATCATGAACGGCAATCGTTACTACGGCGTCCGCGTCGAGGGCGCGAAATACGGCGTGGGGTTCGGCTCGGCGCTCGCCATCGCGATCTCCTACACCAACAACCATTCGATCCTGTGGGCGATCATCCATGGGATCCTGGGCTGGCTCTACGTGATCTTTGTCGCGCTGTTTCGCTGATGACCGACGCCGCCTGGATGTTGCTGCAGCCACAGCATTGGCTAGACTTACTGCATCACGAGATCCTCATGGTGAGGATCACGGACGCGCGTCTCCGGACGATGCTTTGCATCGCCGGGCGAACCATGAAGGCCCGGCTCTCGCGTACGGCCATCCTTCGAGACGCCCGCTTGCCGCGGGCTCCTCAGGATCAGGCCGGGGCCTTGTGATGCAGTAGGGCTAGCCGGTTTTCCTGGCCCGCAACGCTTCGTGCGGGTGGCGACGATCGCCACGCTGATTTGACTTGCGAACGTAGGTGACGAGTGCCTCGGGGTTCTCGAGCTTGATCTTCAGCGCCGCGACCAATGCGTCCTCGGCTTCGATCGTGAGCGCCTTGGCACGCGCCCCGAGCTTCAACCCGACGGTATACGACGTCATGGCAGACTCCTCAGGTCCAGGCTTCCACCGTACCTCAATCGGCGTCGCTTCGGAACGGCCCTGCTCGCCCCATCGCTCTCGCCGCCGCGGGATCACGACTGTTCCTTCAGGTTCGGTGCGCCCAGCTCATCGAAACGAAAGAGCTGGAAGATGCGCTGGCCGTCGAAATCGAGGACCCTCAAATCATCGGTCTCCTGCAGATTGCTTTCGACCGCCTGAAAGTGCCCGCCGTAGCGCGCTCTCGCAAGTGACAAGGGAACCTCGAACGCGACGAACTTGCCGATCCCCTTGCCCCTGAGCACCTCAAGGAGCTTCTGGTCGTGCAGGGACTCGTGGGATGTAAGAATGAGCATCGGACCGCTCGCCGTGAGCAGCAACAGCGACTTCATCGGATCCTCCTTTGCAGAGGCGTAGCCCGGATGGAGCGCAGCGTAATCCGGGGATGGTACCGCAGGTGCCTGTCCCGGATTGCGCTTCACTCCATCCCGGCTACGCACGAACTCTTAGCCGTCGCACCGGCGCCACGATGCCATAATGCTCCTGTTTTGCCCGACGCGTCAAACGCTATTCGGTATCGCCGAAATCAAAATCCGTAGTGATTTCTACTTTGCATGGGGTTGTTTTCGATATTTTTGTCGGACGCGCTGTGCCGTCAATCAACCGTGACGCGAGAACCATGAGTTTCGCAACAGCACAACGCTGCACCGATCACGTCGGCCGCAATGTCGCCGCCAAATTCCCACGCTCCAATCCCCTTTGCTCCGATTTTCGTCGTCGTCGCCCACCACAAGAGCCGCGCAATGAAAAAGGGATCAACAGTTACTTCACTAGAGGGGACCAAAAGTGCCAGGCCGGTGCTTCGCTGCTTGGAGGACTCGTCACCCAGGACGAGTTGAACAATCTTTCGATCCCGCACGCCCTTGGGATCGAGCTCGACACGCATCAGTTGGCAGCCGCAACCGGACCGAACCATGCCGGTCAGTTTACCTTTCCGGCTGTATCTGCCGACGGCGACAGTGCCGCATCGTACACGGGAACGATACCGATGGGCGCGCACTTCGCACTCCCGCCGAACATTGATCTTGCGGCCGCGGGTCTCACCCCCGAAGGATTGGCGCTTGCAAAGGCCTATCAGACATACGGCGGCTATGTCGTCGACATGGCTGGCCACACAACGGCCCTGGCCCAGGTCGAGGCCACGCCGGAACAGCAAGCCACCTGTTTGCCGATATCAACTGGATACGCGACCACCTCGTCATGACGGTCGACCACGGCTCGGGAGCATCCAGCACAGCGCCACAGACCGATCCCGTCGCGCAGTCCGACACCGCACAGTCCGACACCGTCCAGACCGACACCGGCCAGGCGGCCGTTCCTGCCGATGCCGCAGGCGCCACAAGCCCCGCTCCGGCCGATACCGGCTCTGACGTTGCCACGACCCAGGACGCATCGGATCAGCCTGCAACGGCGGATGCCGCTACCTCAGTGGATCGGCCTCCGTCCGAACCAGCCGGGGCAACCGATCAAACTGCCCTCAACGGCGATGTCACGAATGCACACCACCACGCCGGCCGAGGCATGGGCGCGGCGCTCGCCTCGCTCGTTGAAGGCATCGGCAAAGCCGATCCAAATCAGATCTCGCTCCCGCATGCCCAGGCCATCGAACATGCCGCGCATCATTTCGCAGCAGATGGCGGCGGCGCCCCCTCCGCGGGTCCGATGCCAACGGGAGCGGACGCTGCATTCGCCCATCACCACGCGTTTTGGCACGCCTGGTGATTGCCCACCGATAGACGCGCTACAGGCCCCGGTCGCTCCGGGGCCTTTTTTTGTTAGCAAGCATAGATGGGGTAGCGAGGTCGCCACAATTTTTCCCTCGCGCCCGCGTTGTTTTGGAACGCGGCGAGAACTATCCTCTTTGGTGATCTCGGATTGCCGCGCTCATTCCGTTGACGCCAGACTGAATGGAGGTCGCATCGGTGCCTGAGACGCACGACCCGAAGCCGCAAGACCCGAAGCCAGACGCCCCGAAGCCGGACGCGCCGCGCGCCGATGGCGAGCTGGCGCGGGCTTATGAACGGATCAAGAGCGCCGAACAGGATCTTGCGCGGCTGGACCAGTTGGTTTCCGGATTGGAACGCGGCGACAGCCCGCCGACCCGCCCGATCAAGGCCGATGCGGAACGAAGCAACGTTCCCCCGGATAAGGCGCCAGCACCGGAAGGCAAGGTTCGCCATCAAGGCCTGAAAGGGGATCGGCCCATGCTGCGGGCCTTCGTCGCGGTGTTGTTGGCGATAGGCATCCTTGGCGCTGCGTTCGCCTCGCAATATCGCGATGAGGCGAAAGCGATCATGGCGCGATGGGCCCCGCCGGTCCCGACTCCGTCCCCGAAGGCGTCCGAAATTCACAGCTCGGCGCAGCCGCCAACAGTTCAGCTCGCGGCTGCGGATGAGCCGCCGTCCCTCCCCGCACCGCCGGCTCACAAGGAAGCGGAAAGCGCTCCGCCAGCCGGCGCGCCGTCGCCCGACCAGAGTTCCGCCGAGCTGGCGCAATCGCTCAAGACCATCACGCAGGAACTTGCGAGCATCAACGAGAAGCTCGAGCAACAGAAGAGCCGCAACGAGCAAACGCTTCGCGAGCAGGCCGACGCCATTCAGCAACTCAAGAC
This sequence comes from Bradyrhizobium sp. ISRA442, assembly GCF_038085055.1. Lineage (NCBI taxonomy): Bacteria > Pseudomonadati > Pseudomonadota > Alphaproteobacteria > Hyphomicrobiales > Nitrobacteraceae > Bradyrhizobium > Bradyrhizobium sp. ISRA442. Next base: position 341,143 of record NZ_JALGCN010000004.1, on the reverse strand, counting down.
GGCGCGGGAGCAAAGTGCCGGGGACAATGCGCGCCTCGCCGCTCAGGTCCAGGCACTGCAAGCGCAGCTTACCGCCCAATCCGCGAAATCCGCCACGCGGAGCGCGACGAACGATACAGTTGTGCGGCAGCAGCACTCGCCTGCAGCCGCACCTCCGCGGCCCAGGCGGCCGCGAGCCCCCTGGATGCCCCCGCCCTATATGGGCGATCCTTACGATCCGTATTGGTGAGTCCGGTAGGCGAACTACTCGCCGAGCAACGCGTCATACCCCGCCGCACTGAACGCCAGCAGACAAAAACCGTGCCCGAACGGATCGGCCAGCATGGCGATCCGGCCGTAGGGTGCCTCGCGCGCGGGCGCCTCCAAGATCGCGCCGGCGCGCAGGGCGCGCTCGACTGCGGCGTCGACATCGTCGACGACAACGTCGATGTGCAGCGGCGTCCAGTGCCGGTCGTAGCGGCGGCGGTCGTCGCCGGCACCTAACGTGCCCGCCTGTTTGGTCAGGAGATAGACCGGCGCCGGCCAGCCCAACAGCTCGACGAAGTCGGTGCCGAAGCGGCGGCCGACCGACAGGCCGAACGCGGCGGTGTAGAACGCCGCCGCCGTCTCGACATCGGGCACGTCGATATTGAGCAGGAAGGTCATTGCGGACTGGTCTCCCCGAAATAGCCCGTAGGATGAGTCGAGCCATGCGAGCCCATCATCGCTGCGCGCGACGATGACGCGGCTTCGCAAGCGATCAACCCATCCTACGAGTTATCACCCCAAAGAGACCAGACGTCTTAAGGCTGCGCCCCCTAAGACTATGCGCGTTCCGCCTCGCGCTCTTCCACAAGTTCCGGCTCGGAGGGCTCGTCGACCGAGACGTCCTTCATTCTGCGCTTGACCTGTTCGCATGTCTTGCGGACGTCTTCCGTGAAGAGCGCGCATTCTTCGATGCGCTTGAAGATCTTCCGCCCCTCTTCGCGATAGCCCGCTGCCGTTTCGCGCATGAAGGCAATCGCATCATGGACCTGGGCTGTCAGCGCCTCGCACTTTTGCGCGGCGTCGATCAGCTCCCTGCCCATGGCCTCGATCTCTTTTGCAGCGGATTCATAGTCGCGGATGACCGCCTCTGCACTGAGCGCGCCGACGCGTGTGACACCCTCGGTGTGTTCGACGTACTCCGGCAAAGCAATCGACGCGATTGAAGTTCCCGGGCGAACCGATGAAATGTCCGCCTCGAGTTGAACAAGGTTCACACCGTCCCGTCTGCGCAATTGTTCAACACCTGCCATGGTGATCTCCCAAATGAACGCTCCCGAACCCCAAAGAGCATTCAGTGTATTACGGGGGTAAGCGGTGTTCTAACCCCATATGTCGTTGACAGCCCCAGCTTTGCCATCTTTTCCCAATCGCCAACGCGGCACGCTGGGATAATGATGTCAGGGGTGCACAACCTCACCGAAAGGCGGGCCTTTTCCTCGCCAAGAACGTGAGCCACACCTCCCCTGCCCCTTCCAAATCTCTCCACACACCCGCCATCCCGATGACAAGGCGCAACCGCGATTCCGGCGAGAACGGAACGGAATCTGGCGGCTCAATTTTTATTGGGAGTATCGTTTCATGTTGAGTGCGGACGGGAACAAGCCGATGGGCAAGTCGAGCCAGCGCAAAGGCCGAAAGAAGGCCGGGGAGCGAACGAAAGCCGGCGAGCAGCAGCTCGCCAGGACTGACGAAATGCGGGCGGCGGAGGTTGGCCAAGAGATCGGCCAAGAGCATGAGATCGGCCAAGAGATTGGTCAGGAGATTGGTCAGGCGATCGGTCAAGAGACGAGCCCGGACATCAGTCCACCGGTCGCGTCGAATCCGCCCCCGGCTTTGCCGACGCAGACCCCGGCGAATGCACCGATCACCCCACTGGAACTCGCTGCGGTGAGCCCCCAGACGATCGCAACTGCCTACACCGACTACACCCTGAAGGCGCTCGAACAGAGCTGGGCGTTCGTCGGGAAGCTCGCGACCGCGCGGTCACCCGCCGAGGCTTTCGCATTTCAGATGGAGTTTGCGAGGGAAGCCCTCGAAACCTTCGTCGCGCAGTCGCGGAAGATTGGCGACCTGCAGGAGGAATTGGTCAAACAGCGTGTCATGAATTTCGAGGGCTGGGTGGCGAGGGTCACCCAAACCACGGTCGAGTTGCGCGCGACGCGTCACTAGCGCTAGCCTGCGCGGAACGGCCTGTCCGCCGTAGCTCGCGGAGCGAAGGCGGAAGCGAGACCCATCATTGCGGTTCGCGAAGATGGGTTTTCGCAAGAGCTCAACCCGTCCTACTCACTGCGCCTTGACGTCAGCCCGCTGGCCGCGCGCGGGCCGCCTTGCACCGGCGGCGTTCTCGGCCATGGGCTCTAGTGCTATCCTGGACGGAGGTCCGGCCGGCAGGCCCCCGGCCAATTCTGTGCGACGTTCAGACGGGCCTCGGCATGAAGGAGCGAGCGCATGACCAGCCACCTTCCACGCGTCCTGTTGGCCTGTACTGCCCCTGTGATGCTTCTGTTTGCGGTCTGCACAGCCAACGCCGCAGACGGCTGCGGTCCCGGCTGCCACGCCACCGTTTATGGCGCGTGTGTGGTCGATGGCTGGGGTACGGGGGCGCGTGTCTGGAATGAATGTCCGGCCACGTCTCGTGCACGTCCGCCTTGCGGCGGTTCGGATTATGTCTGGAGCTCTGGCAAGCGGGCTTGTTTCCCGAAGGTGAAGGACTGGGTTTGGAGTCCGGACGCCGCCTCGTGATTTTTCCCCTCACAGGATCTCGTAGACCGATACCTTGTCCGCGATTCCGCTCAGCGCCACGCTGCGGCGGGCTGGGTTGAGGCCGCTCGCCTCGAGCAGGGTGCGGGCCTCGGCATTGTCCACGACCGCTTCCGTGACCACGATCGCGCGCGAGGCAGCAAGGCCCTGGACGCGCGAGGCGATGTTCACGGTCTGCCCAAAATAATCCTGCTGGCCGTTGAGGGTGACCGCGAGGCAGGATCCTTCATGGATGCCCATCTTCAAAAGCAACCCCTGCTGCTGGCGCTGGGCCCCTAACTCGCTCATGGCCTCGCGCATGCGGATTGCGGCGGCGATCGCGCGGTCGGGGGTCTCGAAGGTGGCCATCACGGCATCGCCGATGGTCTTGACCACGGCGCCCTGCTCGGCCGCGATGATCTCCTGCAACAGGCGGAAATGCTCGTTGACGAGATCGAAGGCGACGAGGTCGCCGACATGCTCGTAGAGCCCGGTGGAGTCCTTGAGGTCCGAGAACAGGAACGTCAGGCTCAGGATCTTCAGGCGCTGGCCGATCGCGAGCGTGTCGGTACGATAGAGGTCGCGAAAGGTCTGGTTGGTGAGGAGGCGCTTGGCGGTGAGGCTCGGCTTGCGCCGCGTCAGGAGGTCGTCGAGCCGTTGGTTGGCGACCCATACCGCCGGTAGCACGCGCACGTCGGTACGATTCTCCAGGGCGAGCCGCAGCGAGCCCGGGCACAGGCTCACGGAATCGACGGGGACATCGGCTTTGTTGAAGATCAGCGACAGGTTCTGGCGCTCGCTGGTCTCCTCGCCCTTGACCTCGAGGAACTGCGCCGTATGCGTCACCGGATCGAACACGATCAACATGCCGGCCGGCACTTGCAGGGACAGGATCGCCCGCTCGCCCGGCGGCAGGTCGACAGTTTCCAGCGTGAGTTCGCGCAGGAGCCCGTCGAGGTCGGCGGGAAGATCGATGGCCGAGCTCCAGAACACCTGGCGATAATATTCGGCGAGCGACAGTTCGTCGGCATTGTGGGCCGCGATCTTGCGCACGCGCGGGCTGACGGCGAAGGTCACCTCGACCAGATTGTCGAGCGTCGTCTCGTAGCCCGCGGCGCAGAACGCGCAGTGATATTGCGGGCTGTTCACCGTCTTCAGGCTCTTGTTGGCGGACAGGACCCCGGCGCAGCTCGGGCAGATCACGCTCCAGGTCATCTCCAGTATGCCGAGCCCGACCGCATGCAACAACCCCGCGATCACCTGCTCCTCGCCGAGGCCGGCGCGGCCGGCGAGATCCAACGCATTCATCTTGCTCAAGGCGTGGTCCGGCGCCTCCCGCAGCATGCGCTCGAGCAGGTCGACGACCCCTTCGTCGGCCGACTGACGCAGGACACCAAACAAGGTCTCGATTTCGCTCATGCGTTGGTCTTAGCTGAAAGGGGGCCAGACGGAATCCGCTTCCCGTCAGGTATGCCCGGGAAGGCGAGGCACAACCCGTAGCAGCCGATTGCTGCGTCACGATGATGCGAGTTCAGTGGTCGTACGAACCGCCCCGGGCGTAGCCTGCCTACTTCAGAGGTAATTGCCGCCTCGAATAACAATCGCGGCAGGCGGGCCGGAAGTTTCGCTTGATTTGCGCGAATACGAACCTACGGTGCGGCGCGCCCAAAGGCGGGCGGGGAGCGAGCGATGAACGACGCGATGAAATGCCCGACGTGCAATTCCGAGCACGCCTATCAGGATCGCGATCTCTGGGTTTGCCCGGAATGCGGCCATGAATGGAGCGCTGCGGCGGACGCGGCCCCGCAGACCTCGCATGAGACCGGTGTGCGCGATGCGAACGGCAATCTGCTTGCCGATGGCGACAGCGTAGTCGTGATCAAGGACCTCAAGATCAAGGGATCGTCGTCGGTCGTCAAAGGCGGCACCAAAGTCAGGAACATCCGCTTGCAGGACGCGACCGACGGGCACAACATCGCCTGCAAGATCGACGGAATCGGCGCGATGAACCTGAAGTCGGAGTTCGTGAAGAAGGCGTAGATTCGTAGGGAGCCGCTCACGCGAACCTGTTCGCTGCCTCATTCCGAATCATCGGTGCGCGATCGTTCCCGCAGGCCGTCGCAGGCGACGCTCATCCGCCGAGCACGTGGCCCCAGCCGTCAAACACGAATCCCTTCCATGCAACGCTGCCATCGCCGAGCGGCCTGCTCGCACGGCGATAGTCGTCAGCTTCCTCAGCAGTCCAGGTGATGATCGTGTCCGATGGGCGGTCGTGCAGAATGGCGGGCTCGGCAGGATCGAAATCCCGCATGGGGCGGAGCGAAGAATGCGTCATGGACGACTAACGCCCCGGCTTGCGCTGGGTTGCATGCGAGCTGCACTTCTCAAGGCTGAGGAGCGATCGACCGAGCAACGATCTACTTCAACGCCGTGGCGAGCGAGGTGAGTTTTGCGACGAGGTTGATGCCGAGCGCATAGATCACTTCGATGATGGCAAGCGCGATGCCGGCAGCGATCAGGCCGTACTCGATGGCGGTGGCGCCGCTTTCATCGGCGATGAACCTGGTGATGATGCCCTTCAATGTCAGTTCCTTCCCACTTCAGTCGTAGGTTGTCGGTGCGGGGAGGAATGCCGGACTACAATCCAAGATTGAGTAAATGTCACTTGATCAATTTGACGGGAAATCGCGCGGAAGCCATGCCAAACAAAAAAGCCCGCGACGATGTCGCGGGCTTCTGCAATTCGAAAGCGCCTGATCTCAGCGCGCGCGGCCTTCGGTCTGGCCCGGCACAGCGGCGGCAGTCGACAGCTTGCGGGGCGTCAGAACCTTGAGCTGATGCGGCGTGGCGGCATTGCCCGAGGCCTGCGCCTGCCCCTGGACGTGGGAGCCGCCGAGTACAGCAACCTGAACCGGCGAGATCGGCAGCCCGGCCGCCTCATAGGTCGGCAGCTCGGCGGAAAAGCTGGCCGTGACGCCGGCGAGCGAGAGGGCAGCGACGGCTGCAATGGTATACGAAATTCTCTTCACACCGATTCTCCTGGGTAGTGCGTTGAGAACGTGACCTAGTCAGCATTGTTGCGCCGCACCAGTCACCATGTTGCATTGCAACAATGCAGATTTCACGGATCACGTTTGAGGCCCTCAGCGATCCCGCCGAAAAAGTTCCCATTCGTTGCCCCGCGGGCACAGTTTTCCAAAAAACGCCCGCCCTCCCCCTCCTGCGCCATTGCGCGGCCACATCTCGCCCCGAACAATCAAGGTTGCCGCGTGGCTAGCTGTGCAAACCGGCTCGGACAGAGCCTTTGGAGGCTGGGGTCATGGACGATCGGCGATCTCTCCTGGTGGCGGTCTCATGCCCATCGGCCGTTGTCGTGGGCTGGCTTGCACTTTCGCTGTCCGCCTATGCGCCGGCCCTCATCGAGAGCAGCGGTGCCGACGCCGCCGCCGAAATCCGCGCAAAGTCCTCCGCTGCCAACGTTGAGCGTGCCGATGTTCCACAGGCTGCGGTGATCGACGCCCCTGCCGCCGCAAGCGCCGACGTCGCGGTCGCCCTGCCTCCGCCGCCGAGCACAGAGACCGCCGCAACGGAGACTGCGACGACGCCCGATACCGCCGAGCCGGCCGTGAAGCTTGCCTCGGCCGACCCGGCGCAGATCCTGCCGGCGGAAGCGCCGCCTCCTGCGGTTGCAGACATCCCGGCCCAAGCGAGCAGCGAATCCGCGCCGGCTCAAGCGAGCAACGAAGCGGTCCCTGCCGAAGCGCCTGCGATCAAGCTCGCATCCTCAGATCCCACGGAAATCGTGCCGGACGGCGCGCCGCTATCACCCGCGGCCATCGAGAGCGCGCCGGCTGCGAGCGAGAGCAAGGCAACGCCTCCTGCCGACACCGTCGCGGTCCTTGACGAATGCTTCGTCATCGACGCCTGCATCGACCGCTATCTGTGGGCGCTCTATCAGCGCACGCCCAAGGAGGATTCGATCAAGGTGCAAGAGCGCCGGGCCGTCAGCGTTAAACGCAGGGGCAAGACAGTCACGGTGATGCGGTCCTTCACCAAGCTCGTCGACGAGGATTTCGCCTGGAAGGATCCGAAGGCGGCCGACCATGCCGGCATGTCGATGATGGACTACGTGATCGGCGGCATGGATCGCAGCTTCAAGCGCAAGCTGTTTCGCGCGCTGCTTGCGGCCGAAGCCGCCGGCCTGTCACCCGGCATCACCAGCGCGTTCCGCGACGACTATCGTCAGTCAATCGCCAGCGGCCTCAAGGCGGCTTCCGACCGGTCGTATCACGGCGGCAGCTTCCGCGGCGGCTACGGTCATGGGCTCGCGGCTGACGTCGTGAGTACCAAGGGTGACAACCGCGCGCAGCGCTGGACCTCGACCGAGGTGCTGTGGAAATGGATCGATGCCAACGGCAAGGCGCTCGGCATCGGCCGTCCCTATCTCGACCGCGATCCCCCGCATGTCGGTCCCATCGACGGCCAGGAATACATCTCGCGCCGTGGCACGGGCGAGCGCCAAATCGCCGCGAACGCGAAGGCCCACGCGGCGTCGAAGAAGGCGAAGATGCACAGCGCGCGTGAACGAAGCTCGGCGAAGCCGCAGAAGTCGGCTCGCGCGTCCAAGGGACGGACGATCTGAGCCGAAGCCGGGCGCGCCTTACGCGTCAGGTGGTGTCGTGGGCAGCGGAACGAGCCGCATCTCCGCTGATCCCTCCTGCTGCGTGCGCACCAGCACGGCGAACACAGTCTGCACCGCCAGACGCACGGCCTTTTCGACGGCTGCGCCCTTGGCAAGATGGGCTGCGATCAGGCCGGTCAGGAGATCGCCGGTACCGTAGGGGCGGATCGGCAGGCGCGCCGTCGCAAAGCGCGACATTTGTCCGCCCGAAGAGAGAATCGTCTCGACCTGCCCCGCTGCCGTGTCGGCGAGCTCGCAACCGGTGGCGACAACGCCGGTCCGGCCCTGCCCGGCAATCGCCGTGCTCGCGGCGCGCAAACCCTGCACATCCATCACCTTGACGCCGGAGAGCAGCTCGAGCTCGAACTGATTGGGCGTAACAAGCGTTGCAGCCGGCAACAACCGGTGACGGAGCACGTCCAGGATGCCCTCCGCCACGTAGATCCGGCCGTCATCCCCGATCACGGGGTCGCAGAGATAAGTGAGCTTCGAATTCGACCGCAACGCGCGCTCGACGAAATCGGCGATGACGGCGGCATTGGCCGGTGAGCCGAGATAACCGGTCACGAGCACGGCGGCCTGCTCGACCAGCCCGCGCTCCTCGACGCCTTTGAGCAGGTCGGCCACCAACTCGGCCTCGAGCACCCGCCCGTGCAGGCTTGGATAGCGCGGATGGTTCGACAAGAGCGTCGTCGGCACCGCGGCGACATTCACGCCCTCCGCCTGCATGGGATAGACGGCCGCGCTATTGCCGACATGGCCGTGGACCACCTGGCTCTGAATGGAGATGACGAGCATGGTGAGGTCCGTAAGGTCAATCAGGCCGCCGCGCAAGGGGGCCTGTCGTGGGCTCGTCACTCGCATGTGATATGAGCCCCTGATGTAGCCAGTCAAGCAAACGCCATATTGCGGTTAAACATACCTACCGCGCGGTATCTTTTCCGCAAAACTCCCGAATCTGTCATGACCTCCGCCTTCAACGCCTACGCAGCGCTCGCCCTCGCCATCATCTTCGAGGTCACCGCATCCGCCTTCCTGCAGCACTCCGCGCAGTTCACGCGCCCGTGGCCGACGCTGGCGATGGTGTTGTTCTACGTGGCCTCGTTTTACGCGTTGTCGGTCGCGATCCGGGTCATCCCCCTGAGCATCGCCTATGCGATATGGGGCGGCGTCGGCATCATCCTGACGGCCACGGTCTCCTTCGTGCTGTTCCGCCAGATGCTGGACGCCGCGGCCTTCGTCGGCATTGCGCTGATCGTGTCCGGGGTCGTGATCATCAACCTGTTCTCGGAGACGACGGTGCACTGATGCCGGGCAGCGCCCACACTCGCGCCAAGCAGCCAGAGCAGGTGCGGCGCGCCCTGCTCGACCGTGCGGCGGCGATCGCCATGGATCATGGCGTGTCCGGCGTCACGGTGCAGGCGGTGGCGGCGGCGGCCGGAGTTACCAAGGGCGGGTTGTTCCATCATTTCGCGAGCAAGCAGGCGCTGATCGAAGGCCTGTTCGCCGATCTCCTGGCCCGCGTCGATGCCGAGATCGACGCCGCCATCGCCGCGGATCCGAAGCCGCGCGGCAGCTTCACGCGCGCTTACGTGAACGCAGTGTTTACCGGCAAGGCCTTCGGCTTCCATACGCCCTGGGCGGCGCTGAGCATGGTCGTCGTCACCGATCCGCCACTGCGCCAGCTCTGGAACGACTGGATGAAGGCGCGCCTGAAGCGCCATCGCACAACCGACGGCGCGCCAGAACTCCACGTCGTACGCCTCGCCGCCGACGGCGCCTGGCTGTCTCACGTCACCACCGGGCAGACCCGCATGAGCGCGGACCTGCGCGCCGTGCACGGCCGGTTGCTGGCGCAAACCTATCGGCGCACGTAGCGGCTTTGCCCTCAAGGCCGTTCCGTAGGGTGGGTTAGCCGAAGGCGTAACCCACCACTTCCGTCGCCACGCGCGAAGAGGTGGGTTACGCTTCGCTACCCCACCCTACACATCTCACTAATGATCCTGCACGGGTCGAGGCGGACGCGGCGTAGAGCGCGGCGAGCGCGCCGCAGGCTTGGTTGCTGTGCGCGGGGCGGTATCGACGGATTCCAGATACGAGGCGAGCGCCTTGGCAGAGTCGGAACTGGTCGCGTAGTGGTCCTTCAGGAACCAGGTGAGCGTCAGACTGAAGCGCCCCTTTGCAAGCCCACGAGGGCTGCGATGACAGGTCGCGCAGCCGTCCGCGAAAAGCTTGGCCGGGGATTTGCCGGCGTCGAGATTTTGCGCGGATGCCACAGTCGCCGCCAGCACGACGGCGGCGGCAAGAGTCACAAGAGGCGCGATGCGATCGCGCCCCGGCCGAAATAGCGTTATCAACGTCGTCCCCTAACCCCGCCGCGCGGTCACGCCGCCAGCAATTGATCGAATTCGCTCGGCGCGTACGCCTTGCCGTCCTCATCGGTGATGACGACCCGCCATCCCTCGCTTGCCCACACCCTCGCCTTTGCCACGATCAGGAGCCGGCTCTCGCGCGCAAAACTGTACTTCTCGTTGTCGCGTTCTGCGACCATTTTGTAGGCCAATGCGCATCCCCTAGCGTTGCTCTGCACCCTGCCCGTCGTGGCAGCGGGCTTTGGCGGCAATTCGCCGGACATGTGGCAATTTGGTGCAGTCCACGGCAGCATTGTGGACCCGCGTCGGTTCAGATGGTGCGAAGGAGCAATGCGGCGCGTCACGTTACCGATTCTGCTGTTGGTCGGGCGTCAGCCCGGCCGGGTCCATCGCCGCCGCGACGGAACCGAGAACGCGGCAAACCGTTCAGTGGACGCGGATGATGTGCGGACGGCCGAGATCGATCAGGCCCTGCACGGCGGACAGACGATCGTCCAGGGCCGCGATGGTCAGGAGCAGATTGTTGCGCCGCTCATCGAGAAGGCCGATCTCGGCGCCGGACAATTTCGTGTTTGCCCGCTGCTTACGGATATCTTCGAGCGACTTGTGCAGCCCGGCAATCAGGCCGGTGAGTTGCTTGGCCTCCTTGGCCATCGAACGCTTCGCGACATTTTGGCGGCGCGTCTCCGCTTGGCTCTGTCTCATCGTCATCCTCCCGTGCCCCGCTGCCCCGAGTGGATGACTACATCTTTGGGTAGAAATATTTCGATCGATGAAAACTGTCCACGAAGAACTGTCTTAAATTGTAGGCGCCTTGCTTCCAGCCAAAGGAAAAGCCCGGCGCGAGCGCCGGGCTTTTGGATAGGCCTAATGCTTCTGATGGCCGCCAGGTCCGCCGCCCGGCGCGCCGCCGCCATGCGGTGCGGCATTGATATGCGGCGCACCACCACCACCGCCGCCACCGGCATGCGGCATCGCGGGCGCAGCCGCGCGCGGCGCCGGCATCTGCTGTGCACGCGCGTTCATCGGCGAGCCGTGGCTCACATTAGGCTGCGCCATATGCGGAGCTGGGCGGGCCGCAGGTGCGGCTGACACACGCGGAGCCTCGTGGCCGCGCGCCATCGGCTGCACACGAGCAGCGGCGCGACCCGCAGCCTGCTCATGCGTCGTCATGCGCGCTTGCGCGGCGTTCGGGTTACGACCCTGCACGGTGGCCCGCTCGTGAGCGAAACGCTCGCCACGGCGGATGCCGGCGCGCTCGTTCGCGATCGCCGCGCTGCCCCTTGCGGTCGCAATGCCTCGCCTCTCGATGCCGGCACCGCGCCTCGCGGTCGTTGCCTCGCGCGTCGCGACCGCGGCGTTGCGGCGCGCCGCGGCGGCATCGCGACCGGAGATCGCGGCGTTGCCTCTGACAGTTGTGCCGGTGCGTCCGAGTGCGATCGCGGCGTCGCGCGTCGCGGCACGACCGATGCGGGCCGCGCGCGGATCGAGCGTTACCCGCGTCGCGAAACGCTCGTGCGAGGTCCAGTAGTTATTCCAGTAGGCGTGGCGGCGATACCAGGGCCGCCCCGCGTAGTAGCTCGACCAGTACGAGCTCAGCACGAAGGGAACGACGGGCACGTCGATCTCGTCGGCAAAGTCGGGAAGATAGACGTAGTGATTCCGGTAGAGGTATTCGAGATATTGCGACGATACCCAGCCGCGATCATCGGAGAAGCTCACGTCGCACCAGGCATTGCCTCTCAGGCAGCCATGGATGTTGACGCGGGTGCCCCCAGGGATGCGATCGACCAGGGGAAAGCCCGATCCCGGCCCGGCGCGCAGTCCGGTCGAGACGGTGACGATGCCCGGCGCGGCCAACGCGGCCGTCGGTGCGAGCAGCAATGCGGCAAGCAAAACACTCTTGAGTCTCATGGCGTGTTCCTCCTCTGAAGTCGGAACGTCCAAGCGGAACGAGCGTTCCGCGCGCTGTCGTTGTATCCGCCAAAAGATCGATGCGCGCGGTATGCGTGCCGCGCGCGGGTTCAATATTCATCCGCCGTTCATGGACGAAGCAAACGACAGCGACGCCACCTGTCAGTGCGCTTGCAACATGAAGGCGTCGAAGTACGACGCAAGCTCGGCAAAGCCGTCGAGCGGCAGTACATGCGCGACGTACTGGTCCGGCCGCACCACGACCATGCAGCCCGCCTTGCGATCGATACCGCGCATGGCAAAAACGTCGTGGCCGCTCTTGAGGTCGGCACAGAACATCTTCTCGTAGTCGATCAGGCCGTAGCGGCCCTTGCGCGGAAGAAGCAGCGCGGGCATGGCCCCGATCGCGAGGTCGCGGTGATCCTGTTGAAACACCGCACGCAGATCGATCACGGCATCGATGTCGGCACCCGCCGGCGTAAACTTGCGGACCGGCGACTCCGGCGCCTCCATCAGGAAGCTGCACAACGCACGAATGGCAGAGCCGACCGCAGCCGGATCTTCAGCGCGCGAAAACGCATAGATGCGGAAACGGCCATCCGCCCGCGCCGCATGGCCGAGATGAACCGGCTTTGCGTCGGCAAGGCGGATCACCGGCGCGGAGTGGAAGCGCTTGCCGATGACGAGACCTTCGGCGAGGTTCTGGTGGGACGTCGCGCCGGTGATGATCGACGGACGGTAATGCGTCGCGGTTCCGGCCGTGTAACGACCGTGCCTCACGAAATAGTCTTGCGTCTCGGCCGCATCGGCCCCGCCGGCCTTGGCCGCCGAAGCGAGAATGCCCGCCCATTCGCGATCGAAATCGATGAGCTCTTTCGCGACAGCCTGACGTTCTGCCGAGTAGGAGTGCAACAGCGATGGAGCGCATTGCTTTCCGAGGACCGCGGCAAGCTTCCAGCCGAGATTGAAGGCATCCTGCATCGAGACGTTCATGCCTTGCCCCGCCTTGGGACTATGGGTGTGGCAGGCATCGCCGGCGATGAAGACGCGCGGCAGGCGCGTCGTAACCTCGGCCTCCGGCACGTCGTCGAACTTGTCGGTGAGGCGCTGACCGATCTCGTAGACCGACCACCAGGCGATCTCCTTCACCTCGAGCTTGTGCGGATTGAGGATCCGCTGCGCCTTGGCGATCACGTCGTCGGCGGTGATGTTGCGGTTGGCAACGCGTTCGCCGACATCGAGCTTGGCAAGCTCGACATAGATGCGAACCATGTAGCCGCCTTCACGCGGAATGATGAGAAGGCTGCCGTCCTTGGCCGACTGAATCAGCGCCTTGAAGCGAATGTCCGGAAAATCGGTCACCGCCAGGACGTCCATGACACCCCAGGCGTGGTTGGCGGAATCGCCGTGCAGCTCGCGGCCGATCGATTTGCGCACCGTGCTGCGCGCCCCGTCGCAACCGACGACGTAGCGCGCCCTGATCGTCTCGACCTCGCCTTCGTGCTCGGAATCGACCCGGGCAAGACGGACGGTCACCGCGTGGTCGGCGGCACCGGCGGCAGGATCGACCTGAAGGTCGAGCAGACGCCGGCTGTAATAGGGCTCGAGCTTAGCCGGCGATTTGCGCATGACGTCGAGAAAGCCGTCGTGCACGCGCGCCTGGTTCAGGATGACGTGCGGGAATTCCGACAACCCATCCTCGACGTCCTGCACCCTGCCGCTACGGACGATGGTTTCCGAGGTCCGCGCGTCCGGCTTCCAGAACGTCGTCTCGTTGACCCAATAGGCTTCCTTCAGCACACGCTCGCTGAAACCGTAGGCGTGAAACATTTCCATGGTGCGGCAGGCAATGCCGTCGGCCTGGCCGACCAGCAGCCGGCCCGGTTTCTGCTCGACGATGCAGGTCTTGATGTCAGGGAATTGGGCGAGCTGGGCGGCGAGCGTCAGGCCGGCCGGACCACACCCGACGATGAGCACATCGACCTCTGACGGAACGGCTCCTGCTGCGCCCGGGGGCTGAACGCGCTCGGCGGGATCGGCGATTTCGGGATCGCCCGGCTGAAATCCATTGAGATGGAATTGCATGAGCACTTCTCCCGGTCACGTTCTGTTTGGATATTGCTCAGTATGCTGACTATCAGTATACTTGTCAACGATCCACCCTTCCCCGCGCTGAGGAGAATTCGGTGAAAGACAACAATGACATGCCCGGGCATCTGGCGCGCCGGTTCCAGCAGATTGCCGTGGCGGTGTTCCTGGCCGAAGTCGAGGATGCCGGCTTCGACCTGACGCCGGTGCAATACGCGGCGCTCGCGACCATCAAGGCCAATCCGGGGCTCGACCAGGTGACCCTGGCCGGACTGATCGCCTATGACCGTACCACGATCACCGGTGTGGTCGACCGCCTCGTGCAGAAAGGTCTCGCCGAGCGCCGCGCCTCTAGCCGTGACCGCCGTGCACGCGAGCTCGAGATTACCGACGAGGGCCGCCGCACCCTGCGCAAGATCACGCCCGCCGTCGAATCCGCGCAGCGCATCATGCTGCGCGGCCTCACCGCCAAGGAGGGCGAGGAGCTGATGCGGCTCTTGCGCAAGGCCATCGCCGCCGGAAACGACCTCAGCCGCGCGCCGCTGCGCGACGTGCAGGCATAGCCCGTATTCTGACCGTATTTGTCGCAGGGTCGCGAAACCAGGAGCTAACCTTCGGCTGCTAGCGTCGGCGCTATTCGGCGCTTAGCGCGCGATTAACTTTGCTGGTCGGGGGTTTTCGATGTTCAGGTTCGTCATTGCTGCCGCGGCGGTCGCGCTCGCGACCGGCCCTGCGTTCGCCAACGGCCATGGCGGCGGTGACGCCCCTCCGCCGCCGAAGCCCGAGACGACGACTGCGCCGGCTCGCGTCGTTCTGACCAAGCAAGGCCCCAAGCTCGTCGATCTTAAGGGCATGACGCTTTACTATTACGAGCGCGATACGAGCGGCAAGTCGTCGAGCTGCGACGGCAAATGCACCGAGAGCTGGACGCCACTGGCCGCGCCCACCGACGCCAAGGCTATCGGCGACTTCACCGTCATCACACGCAATGACGGTAGCAAGATGTGGGCCTATCGCTATCGCCCGCTCTACACCTCGCCTGCCGACAAAACGCCGGGCGATACCAACGGCAACGCAACAACCCTGCAGTGGCGCATAGCGCGGCCAGAGCAGTAAGGCGCGAAATCAAACCACACGCGGTCTCAATGCCGTGAAGGGCTTACGATCTTCACATGCGCCGTGGAGTCAGCAGAGGCGTAATTCACCTCCGGATTCCAGTGCAACGCCATGTAAAGGACCATTCCGGCCAGGATCGATCCATAAAAGCCGAGCGTGGCCAATCGCCACTTCCGCGCAATCCGGCGGTCGCTTTCATTCAATTGATAAAGGAATTTCTGCATGATGCCTCCAATGGCAACGAGCCATTGAGACATAGCGCAGCGGGTACGAATCCGCTGTGAAGCAATTCACCTTTTTTGGTTCCAACAGGCGCCTATTTTGGTCCGCGCATTCGGCGATAACGGGCTGAATGTCGGCGCGTCCGCGCTCGCCTGGAGCGGCCTGATTTCCTGTTTCACCAGGACGGGCTTGGTCGTGAACCAGAGCGCCGCCACTGCCGCGATCAGCAGACCTGCGCCGAGCGCCGCAAGCTCCTTCACGATCCCTCCTCGGCAGTCAGTTGCTGAGGATCACGCCGTGCTGGCGTCGCGACGGATGATCGGCACCGACGAGTGTGTTGGAATCGGTTGCGATCACGGCCTCCGGCAACGGCAAGGGCTCGATGCCGGCGAAGCGTCGGTAGAGTGCGCCCATCACGGCCGCGCAGAACGCAGCCGGCACCAACAGGACGGTGAGGAGCGGCACCATGAGCGCGAGCAGCAGCATGCATGCGAACGCTATCGCGGCTCCGATCGCCGCATATTCCCAGGCACGGCACCGGCCCATCGCCCGCGCGATGTGATGCACGCAAAGCATGAAGATGGTCGACGGGATCACCGTGACGACCAGCATTGTCAGGAAGGTCTGTGCCGGGATCACGGCCGCGAAGATGTGCGCGGTGCTCTTGTCCTCGAAGCCGTGCATGAGCAGCGGCAGCAGGGTGTAGGGCAGAATCGTTGCCAGCGTCGCAGGCATGACTGCGGCGATCGCTATCCCTGCGATCGAGGTGCGGACCTGGACCGGGCCGTCGAACACGAGCGGTGCAGCCAGGCATTCCGACCCACCCGCGGCGGCTTCACCGGACGCGACGCGCGCTGCGCCCGCGACCGGGCTCAGGCCGGCAAACTGGCCGTAGAGAAATCCGCCGATCATTCCGGCGATCGTCGGCAGCAGTCCAATCGTCACGACCGTGCCGTCGCCCGGCGCTGCAAGCTGAATGTGATTGCGCATCGCAATGCCGCAGCTCACGGCCGCCATGACGCCGCCCATGAGACCGTAAGCGAGCCGGCTCGAGATCGTCCACTGCCGCAGCATGATATGACCGGCAAACAGCAGGGCCGCGTTCATGGCCATGCGCCCGGCATAGAACGCGACGATCTGATCCGGTGCCGGCACGCCGGCGGGATCCGTCACCTGTCCGCCGGCAATCGCGAACACCATCAGCACGGCTTCCACGATAGCGAGCGGAATCAGCGCAGCGAACAGCGCACGCGGAGAATTCTTGACGAGATACATGCGAGCAACCCCTTGCGGGCTGCACGCTAGACGCGAAGTATTACAGACGCCGCAAGAGAATGACTAAAATTGTCCGCAAACGCTGGGCGCTCCTGACGACGCGCTCACCCGCGCCAGCTCGCTCCCGTCTCCGCTTGCGCGCTCTGCCCGGGCGGCAGCACCACCACCGTTGAGCCGAGCTTCACCCGGTCGAACAAATCGATCACGTCCTCATTGCGCATCCGGATGCAGCCCGACGAGATCGCCTGCCCGATATATTCAGGCTGGTTGGTGCCATGGATACGGTAGAGCGTGTCCTTGTTACCGGCGTAGAGATAGAGCGCCCGCGCGCCAAGCGGATTGGCTGGGCCGCCTGCAACGCGCGACGGATACGGCCCGAGGCGCGCCTGAATTTCAGGTGTCGGAATCCAGTCCGGCCACTCCGCCATCCGGCCGACCCGCGCCACGCCGGAAAACGCCATGGCTTCTTCGCCGACTGCAACGCCGTAGCGGATCGCCTTACCGTTCGGCAGCACGTAATAGAGATAACGCGCGTTCGTATCGACCAGGATCGTTCCGGGCTGCTCCTTGCGGGAGTAGTCGACGATGTGGCGGAGATATTGCTCAGGCACGTTCGCCTGCGCGTAAGGTGTGTGCGCCAGCAACTGCCGGTCGCGCGGCGTCATGCTCGCATCGGTCGATGGCGAAAGGGTCGCTTGCATGCAGCCGCCGAGCGGAAGCAAGGCAGCAACGAAAAGAGCGATTAAGGATCTTGGCACCGCCTGCCCCCCTAGCGGATCAATTAACGCCCCCAGCAGCACTAGATGCCGCCCAAATCGTGCTGAAAAGAAGGCAGCATGGAACACGTCCGCGTGTTTTTTGCCCCGGGTTCCATCACCGCAAACGGCGGGAGACCGCCGCACTGTCTCCATCCCGCCGCCTTGCTTTGGTCAAACCCGACTGGACTCGTGCGCATCAGGGCTTGGGGTGGCTGGACTCAATCAATCGGCTCGCGCAAATGCGGACGACCAAGGCTTCAACGACAAGGCTGCAAAGGAGCTGCGATGCTCGCGACGCTGAACAGCAAGCAAATCGTCGATGAAATCGTGAAGGACACGATCAAGGACAACGATCCCCACGATGCGCTGCAGATTTCGCCCGACGTGATTATGGCCTCGCGTCCCGGCAACGACGCGCCGACCTTGGCCCCGGAGGTTGCGAAGACGCCGGAGGCTGCGAGCCGTCCGGAGCCCAAGATCACTCCCAAGATCAACTTGGCCGCCGCAGCACTGGCGGCAGCGCCGTCCGTCGATACGGCCGTTCGCGCGGCCGCCGGCGATCTGCCGAACAGGCGTAAGCGATCGTCCGTCAGCAAATGGCTCGGTGGCGCGTTCGTCACGTTGCTGTTTGCCGCGGGCAGCGCCGCGGCCACCGTCGCCTGGGAAAAGCACGGGGATACCGCAATACAGATGATCGCCGAATGGGTGCCCGCGCTGACGTCCTCGCTCACGTCTGCGACGCCTCAGGCGACGCCGGCAGTTGCTGAGCAAGCCGCACAACCCGTTCCTCAGGCGCCAGCGGACCAGGTCGCCGATCAGCCGGCAACACCGCCCACTGTCGAGACGACGCCACCGGCAGCTCAGGCGACGCCGCCCGCAGCTCAAGCAACGCCGCCTGCGGCTCAGAACAGCACTGCGGCAGCCGCGCCTGATCCAGTGCAATCGGCGCAAGCGATGACGCGCGACATCGCCGCGATGGCGCAGCAGATCGAGCAACTCAAGACAAACATTGCCGAGCTGAAGGCTGGACAGGAGCAGATGGCGCGCGAAATGGCGAAGGCAACCGCGCCGAAGCCGGCCGAGGCGAAGCCCGCCGAGCCGCCGCGTGCAAGAGTCTCCGCACTGCCGGCGCGGCCAGCAGCAGTGCCACCGGTGCGCAGGCCGAAGCCGGTCGCGACACCGGCCTACGTGCCGACATATGCGCCCGCGCCTCCGCCGCCATCGCAAGCCGCCGCCGTTCCGCCGCCGTCAGTCGCACCCATGTCTTCGCAGGCCGTCGCTGACGATGACGGACCTGTCGTGCGTCCGCCGATGCCGGTGCGCTGAACTAACACGCGCGCGACTCAAACGCCAAGGCACGCATGTGCATGCGTGCGCACGACGCTGACCGAGTCGATGTGACGGTTTAAGTCCGGACGACTACGGTGACCGATATTGCGGTCGCCTGTGAAAGAGAAAAGGCCGTCGGGATCTATGCCGCCGGCCTTCTCTTGCAACTGCCGGTTCCCGGAGCCCGGTTCTGTTGCAATTCCATGGCGTGATCATCGCGCCGACATGTTTAATAAAATCTTAACTCACTCACATGTTGCACATGATTTTTGCGCCATAAGCACAGAGATTGCGCGCGAGCTTCATTCGGGAAAGATCGACTCAGTGGTACCATCCGAGCCGGGTTGAGACGTGTCGTGACACAGGGGGATTTAAGATGCCCTACTACTATTTCGACCTTGTGGTTGGTGAAGAGTTCAAGAACCAGGGCAGTATCATCCTCGAAGATCTCGAGGTGGCATCTGATCGCGCCGATCAATTGGCGTGCGAGTTGTCGCAGGTGAAGCCCGAGCTCCAGAAGAAGGGTTGCTCGGTGCGCGTCACCGATCGCGATCACAAGGAACTTTATCGTACTCCGCTCGATCCGGTGCCGGCCTGGCGACGCTAGCTAGGCGTCCAGAATCGGCGCCTCGAACCAGTTCGTCAGCGACAGTCCGCCATCGACCACGATGGCAGCGCCGGTGACGTAGCCTGATACCTTGTTCGACAGCACTGCCAGCGCCATCGGCGCAAGATCTTCGGCTTGACCAAGCCGACCGAGCGGGATGTGTCTTGCGAGCGAGGCATCCGCCACGAAGCCGCCGGCCGCGATGGCGCCGGGCACCAGCGCGTTGACGCGGATGTTGTGGCGACCGAAGCTTTTGGCCAGCTCCCGGACGAGCATCGCCATTCCAGCCTTCGCCGTCGAATAATGCGGCAAGTTGCGCGGCGTGCCCGCGTGCAGAGAGGT
The DNA here is from genome assembly GCF_038085055.1 of Bradyrhizobium sp. ISRA442. Classification (NCBI taxonomy): domain Bacteria; kingdom Pseudomonadati; phylum Pseudomonadota; class Alphaproteobacteria; order Hyphomicrobiales; family Nitrobacteraceae; genus Bradyrhizobium; species Bradyrhizobium sp. ISRA442. The sequence goes on along the minus strand of NZ_JALGCN010000004.1, from coordinate 321,673 downwards.
GAGGAACAGGAACGAACCCGCACGCTTGGCAATGATGAGCCGTTTGGCGATTTCGCGCGCCAGATGAAATCCAGCATCGAGATTGACGGCGTGCATCTCCTGCCAGGTCTTGCGATCGACGGCGAAGGCGTGATCGGCCTCGCGCCGCGGTGGGGATGCACTGTGGACGAAGTGCGTCACCTCGCCCAATGCTGCTAAGGCCGCGGCAAGGAGCGCATCGCAAGCTTGTAAATTGGCGAGATCGCCGACCCATGGCACCGCGAGGTCAGGCCTGCTGCTCGCGCCGATTGCGGCAGTCACCCGCTCCGCGCTGACGTCGGCAAACACGGTACGCACGCCCTCGCCGACCAGGGCCAAGGCGATCGCACGGCCGATGCCGTTACCCGCGCCGGTGACGACCGCCGTGTCATGGACGGGATCAAATGGCGTGCTCAAGAGGCTCATGTCGCTCTCCCTGACCAGGATGACGTTCACGATAGCGTAGCGCCTGGACGGTCGACAATTACGCCCCGGCACCATTGCGGATCGCGGCCATGGACGCTAGCCTTCCCGGAAAATCGGGGAGGTACCAAGGATGCGCTATGGTTTTCTGATCGCGGGCCTGTTGCTGATCGCAGCGCCGGCCCAGGCTGAGCCGCGGTCGGTCTATGTGACGATGGTCTTGCAGGCCTTCGCGGCCAAGGTCGAATGTCCCAACACCGATGTGGTCTATCAGGACCTGGTGCAGAAGGCGCAGCAGATGCACCTTCCCGATGACACCACCGAGAAGGTGCGCAAGGCGATTGCCTACATGCACACCGGCGGCAAGATGGGCGAGAAGCAGGACGACGCGCTCATGTCGGAAGTGGCGGTGGCGACCCAGAGCACCGATCTCGACCAGCGCCGTCTCGGCCTGCCGGGCTGGTGCGAGGCCCAAAAGGCCAATCTCGCCGGCTTCATCCGCAGCAAGAGCTAGCGGGCCGGCGACGCAGCTCGAGGTATTTGTGAACCTCAGGCCCTTCTCTCGCGTCCAATCCTCGAGCTGAGGACAACGCGCGAGGGGCCATGCCCGCGAGTCATATGCATTGGAAGCGCCGGACAGCGGCGCTTGCGGCGCTCGTGGCCGCGAATTTGGCGCTGCCCGCGCTTGCCGCGACCGCGGACAAGCCTGTCGCGGGCCGGCAGGTGCGGCTTTCCGCAGGGAACGTGGAGCGCCCTGCCTGCTCATCCGCCGCCACTATCTCCTCGGCACGGACAAGCCCTCGCGTCGTCTCGGCATCTTCCTGATCGTGGGCCGCGCAAAGGGGCTGATCTTGATGCTGAAGGATTCCAAGCTCAAGCTGCCGGAAGGCGAAGCCCTCGAGGCGACGCTGAAGATCGCCGATGAGCCGTTCGGCGCGTTCTCCGCGCAGGTCGAGGGATCCGATGAAATCGGCATCTTCCCGCAGCATGACGCTGTACTGGCTGCAGCAATCGAGAAGGGTTCAGTGGTGGCTGTGAAGGCCAAGGTGGTCGAGGACAATTACGAGTTTTCGGTGCATCCGGGCGTCATCGGCTGGCTGCGCGCCTGCGCCCGCCGCAACGAGATGGCCATCGAACCCGCTGGGCAGTGAACGTTCGCGCCAGGGTTAAGCATGCCGCCACGGAACCGCCACATCGGCAAACAATCGTCACAATCCTCGCCAGCATGCGGGCATCTTCGAACAGGAGAACCTCATGCGGATTGTTCATGCCGTTCTTGTCGGCGCGTTCGCCGCCGCGGTGCTGACGGTGCCGTCGCTGGCGAGGAATTCCGAGGCCCAAAAGGGCGAGGATAAGGCAGCCACGTCAACTTGCAGCGCCTATCAGCAGGCGCCGGACGGATCGTGGGAGCAGCTTCCCTGCAAGGAGACGGGCGAGCGCGGCCAAGCGCAAACTCAGCACCGAACTCCGGCGCAAGGGACCGATCGCGAGGAGCGCTGAGCGCGTTCGCAGTTTCCGCGAGTCAGCTCTGATGCGGCCCGCGCATGATCTTCATGGCATCGACGATGTGACGCCATTCCTTGGCTTCCTCCGCCTCGCCGCGGCCCTCGCAGGCCTGCGCCTGTTCCGCCGCCTTTGCAATCGCAGCGAAGCCGTGCTGTTCCAGCATCTGCCGCGCGACGGTGTGGACCTGGACCTCGGACATCATGGGCACTCTCCCGTATGGCGAAGCCGCGGTGATCGCTCTGTTCTCCCCGCGGGTTCCTCACAACGATTGAGGCACCGGTCCCGTTCCGCCCGACGCCGATCACATCGGCAGGCCCAGGAATTTGAACGGCGCGGCTTCGTGGAAGCTGGCTGTGGCATCGCCGGCATAGGTGTGGTCCTGGTCGGGACCGAGATCGAGCTTTTTCACCTTGCCGCCTTGGGGCGAGAAATCGATCTTCTGAAGGTCGACCCAGAACGTGTTCGGCGTCAGCGCGGATTCGAAGAAATAGAGCTTTCGTTGCTGATCGGCGACCGTGCGCCAGCGCGTCGAGGAGATGTTCGGCTCGTTCGGCGTTGTGATGCCGAAGGGAACCGAGACGTTACGGATGACGCTGAAGACGCTCGCGACCGCGCGGTTGGGATTCTCGTCCTTCGGGATCGCGTTGACGTAGAATTTCGCGCGCGAGAAACGATCCGACGCACGGTTCGTGCCGGGCATGAACACAGTACCGCCGATTTGCTCCCAATAGGCGTTGAGCGCGAGTTGCTCGTCGAACACCGGCGAATTGGTCATTACCTGATACTTGCGATCGTGATGGATGACCTGCTTGCCGCCAATGTATTCGACGATGGCGCTATCGCCGGTCGCATCCGAGATCGACAGATGCAGCGTCGCAAGCCGCTTCTCACCCGGCACGTTGTCGGTGACGATGATGAACGGCTCCTTCGCGAGCGCATCGACTGCCTCTTGCACCGTCGCGAAATTGTCCAGCATATATTGCGCCCAGGCTGCGATCGTCAGCCCCGGCCTGCTCTGGTCGAACTTTGGATATTCTGACTCCACGAGCCACAGCACGTTGGCGACGAGGCCCGCCTCGTTCAGCCCATCGGTCGTCGAGATGTCGTAGCCCGAGGCGATCACGCTGCCGTATTTCGACGTCCATTTCAGCGAATTCGGCCCGACCTCGCCGTTGCGCGCCATGCCGCGCGGGAAGATCCACAAATTGGTCGCGACGTCGCTCCTCCAGTCCATCGTCCGTGCGGTGATCACCTGGCCATTGACCCCGTGATAGACCAGACGCGTGCAGGCCGATGCGACCGCGGGCGTGGCCGCAAGCAGCGCGGCGAGGCCAGCCGACAATGCGCGCTGGCGAACGAAGTGTCTCTGCAGCATGGCGAATACCCATTCGACAAGCTGAGAGCGCAACATGGCTTGATGGCAATCTAGCGGCGAAGCCGGATATGAAGGCAGCCCGCTGCGGCCAGCGGACTGCCTGTCTTCCACCCCAAAGTCAGACGACCCCGGCCGGATCCCCTATCCGACCGCCCGTTTGCGTTCGATGTCGTTGGGCACCTCGATGTCGACCTCGAGCGTCGACACTTCGTCGCCGCGCTCGAGCCGCACGATCACCTTGGTCGGATCGAGCGTAACGTGTTTCGACACAACGGCGAGAATTTCCTCGCGCAGCACGCCGAGCAGATCGGGTTGGCCGCGCAGTCCACGCTCATGCGCAAGCAGGATCTGCAACCGTTCGCGGGCGACGGGAGCGGAAGCCTTGTTGCCGCGGAGAAGCCGAAGGAGACCCATGCTCATGCAGCCCTCCGTCGCAGCAGGCGGTCCATCAGACCTCTGCGCTCGGCCGGAACGTGCATCGCAACGTTCTCGCCGCAGAGGCGCTTGGCCGCGTCGATATAGGCGCGCGCCGGGGCACCGTCGGTATTCGCCAGCGTCACGGGCGTGCCGACGTTGGATGCCTTCAGAACGTCCTGGCTCTCCGGGATGATGCCGAGCAGCGGCGTCGCCAGGATCTCGAGGATGTCGTCGATGCTGAGCATCTCGCCGCGCGAAGCGCGCGAGGAATCGTAGCGCGTGATCAGGATGTGCTTGGTGACGCGCTCACCCTTCTCGGCTCGCACCGTCTTGGAATCGAGCATGCCGATGATACGGTCGGAGTCGCGCACCGAGGAGACCTCGGGATTGGTGACGATCACCGCCTCGTCGGCAAACCGCATCGCCATGGAGGCGCCGCGCTCGATGCCGGCCGGGCTGTCGCAGATCACCCAGTCGAACCGGCTGCGCAAATCGGCGATGACGTTGCCCACGCCTTGCTCGGTCAGCGCGTCCTTGTCGCGGGTTTGCGAGGCCGGCAGCAGCCAGAGATTTTCCAACCGTTTGTCGCGAATCAGTGCTTGCGGCAGTTTGGCGACGCCCTGCACCACGTTGATGAGGTCGAACACGACGCGGCGTTCGGCGCCCATCACGAGGTCGAGATTGCGCAAGCCGACGTCGAAGTCGACGACAACGACCTTGTCGCCGCGTTGCGCCAGTGCGGCGCCCAGCGCGGCGGTCGTCGTGGTCTTGCCGACCCCGCCCTTGCCTGATGTCACGACCAGTACCTTACTCATCTGAAATGTCTCCTTTGCTGGTCAGTTCAGTGCTGTAATTCGCATGGTATTCCCCTGCAGCCAGGCCTGCGCCGGCTTGCCGCGCAAGGCGGCGTCGATGTCGTCCGCAGTCTGGTAAAACCCATCGATTGCAAGCAGTTCGGCTTCGATCTTCTGACAATAGATGCGCGCGCTCGTGTGCCCGTTGACGCCGGCCATGGCGCGGCCGCGCAGCGCGCCGTAGACGTGAATCGATCCCCCCGCGACGACCTCCGCGCCGGAGCCGACCGAACCGAGAATGGTGATGTCGCCTTCGGGGAAGATCACGGTCTGGCCCGAACGCACGGGGTGATCGAGCAGCAGCGAGGTCGGCTGCTTGGTCTCCGGCTTCTTGGGCGCGGTCGGCTCGATCACGCAATGGCGCCCGCCGGTGAGCAGCGGCGGCATGGCCGGGGTCAACCGCGCCTCCTCCACGCCCTCGATGCCGAGCACGCGGATGTTGCGGTCCTGAAGGCTCGCAAGCAGGTGGCTGATACCAGACTGGCTGAGATCGACCGAAGACAGGTCGATCACCACGGGCCGACCGGCAAAGAAGCCCGGCGAGCGCGTGATGGTGGCGTCGATCTCCTGGAGCCAGTCCTGGATCGGCACCGTCGGCACGAACACGAAGGCCACGTAGGATCGCCCGCGCAGGCGCACCATCTGGCGTTGAGGTTTTGCTGCTGCCGTCATGGCGGCCGACTCGTCCCCGTTATTGAATGGTTAACGATGCGGCGGATTTGGTTAACGGCCGGTTAATTATGTCCGTGGAGTTACGTGGGGTGACCGGCAATGGCCCGGCGGGCACGGGCAAGCGACCCCATCTCCGGTGTCCCGGCGAAGGCCGGGACGACCTTAGGAAACGGAGCTTTCCCAACCTCGTCATTGCGAGCGCAGCGAAGCAATCCAGACTATCCCAGCGGAAAGACTCTGGATTGCTTCGCTGCGCTCGCAATGACTGAAGGCGACGACGCAGCTAACCTCCGTGCTCCGGACGCGCTGCACTGCCCCGACAGTCGACGAGAGCAAACCGCCTCTACTTCTTCACCTTGCTCGCATCCATCTTGATGGCGGGATCAAGCATCTTGGTCGTGAAGGAAGTGGTGACGTCGAACGGCTTCTCCATGCCGAGATAGGTCTGCACCAGTTCGTAGTCCTTCTTCATCCGATCGCCGTCGATCCAGCCGAGCGACTTCGTCGTCGTGAACTCGTCTGTCATCAGATATTTGATGCGCTCCCACTGGCGCTCCTGATTCTCCTTGTCGAGGCCGGAGACCTGGTCGAGCAGCGCCTTCAGGCACGGCGCGACGTCGGCAACACAGGTTGCGAAGGCCTTTTGCGAGATGCGCACGAAGTCTTCGACGAGCTTCGGGTTCTTCTGGAGATAGGCGCCGTTGACGATCAGCGAATTGCCGTAAGGATTGAGCCCGATGTCTTTCCAGTTGACGTAGCCGAGGTCGCCGCCGAACTCGATCACCTTGAGATCGTGCTCATTGTAGAAATCGCTGATGATGTCGACGGTGTGGCTCTTTAGCGCTGCGATCTTCGCCGTCGGCCCGATGTTGACGAAGCTGACGGAGTCGGGCGCGATGCCTGCGGCCTTGGCGAAAGCCGGCCACATCACCCGCGACGCATCCCCCGGCGGATTGCCGATCTTGTGGTTCGGGAAATCCTTTACGCCGTTCACGCCGTAGCTCTTCAGCCAGTAGAAGGTTTGGCCGGTGTTGGCATAGATGCTCATCACGGCGACGTCGTCGGCGCCTTTGCCCTTCGCCACCAGCATGGTGGCGAGATCGGCGATGCCGAAGGGCGAGCCGCCGGAGCCGACCTTGGCGGCGGAGACGCCGGAGCCCTTGCCGGTCTCGATCGTGAGATCGATGCCGGCCTTCTCGTACCAGCCTTGCGCCTTGGCGTAGTAGAACGGTGAGTGGTCGGCCGTCGGCGTCCAGTTCAGGGTCAGGTTGACCGCCTCTCCGGCACTTGCCGGCAGACCGAGCATCAGGGCCAAGATCGGGGCCAGGACCAGAGCCGAGCCCGCCGTCTGCAAACGCTTCATCGCATCTCTCCTCGTTCCGCGACCGGCTTGTCGCTCTCCCCATGTGAGGCTACCAATGCAACAGGCCCCTCCTCGAATTGTCAACTGTCTGGTTGGAAATGCCCTCGAAACGATCTGGCGACTCTGTGCCGCAGCGGCGCGATCCCGCCGCCACCCGCAAAAAGCTGCTGACCGCGGCGCGCCTGGAGTTCGCCCGGCACGGTTTCGCGGGCGCCCGCGTCGACGAGATCGCGGAGCGCGCGGGCGTCAACAAGCAGCTCGTCTACCACCATTTCGGCGATAAGGACGCGCTCTATCTCGCCGTGCTCGAATGGGTTTACGCCGATATTCGCGAGCAGGAACGCCAGCTCAACCTCGAAGGCCTGGCGCCGGAAAAGGCGATCCGGAAACTGATCGAGGCTTCATTCGACTACCTCGCAACAAACCCTGATTTCATCGTGCTTTTGAACGACGAGAACCGCGGCGGCGCGCGCCACGTCCGCGGCTCGACGCGCCTCGAGGCAATGCATTCGCCATTGATCCGAAGCGTCTCCCACATTCTCAACGAGGGGGTCCGCGGCGGCGCGTTCCGCAAGGGGATCGACCCTGTTCAGCTCTACATCTCGATTGCGGGGCTTAGTTACTTCTATCTCTCGAACACGCCGACGCTGTCGGCGATCTTCGGCAAGGACCTGTCGAGCCGCGCCGCGCGGCGCGCCCGCCGCAGGCATGTCGTCGATCTGGTGCTGCAGTCGCTCCGGCCATAATCAACCAACTGGTTGAAAGTCGCTCCGGACGAGGCTAGGCTTACGGTCGCGGCGCGGGTGGCCGCGCCAACAGGGAGCAGTCGGTGACAGGTGACGGCGGAGGCACTGCGCGCAGCTTTGCGATCGTCCTGATCGTGCATCTGGCCGTGCTCGTGCTCTGGCAGGTGCTGGTCGACGCCTTCCACGTGCCGAAATTCATCCTGCCCTCCCCGCTCGCGACGGTGCAGACGCTGGGAACAGCAAGCTATGCCTGGGGCGCCAACACGCTGGTAACAGCCATCGAGATCCTCGGCGGCTTCGCGCTCGGCGCCGTCGTCGGGATCGCGCTGGCCGTGATCTTTAGCTGGGCGCCGCTGCTGAGCCTGCTCCTGCTGCCGCTGTTCGTGACGCTGAACATGATCCCGAAGGTGGCGCTCGGGCCGCTCTTCATCGTGTGGTTCTCCTACGGCATCGTGCCCAACATCCTGATCGCATTCAGCATCTGCTTCTTTCCGATCCTGCTCACCACGGCGCGCGGCCTGCGCGAGGTCGAGCCCGACCTGCTCGATCTCGTCAAATCCCTCCGCGGCTCGCGCTGGACGCTGTTCCGCAAGATCCAGCTCCCGGGATCGCTGCCTTACGTGTTCTCCGGCATGAAGGTCGGCGCCATCCTGGCCGTGGCCGGCGCCATCGTCGGCGAGTTCATCGCTTCGGAGCGCGGGCTCGGCTATCTCATGATCCAGGTGCAGTCGGCGCTCGATACGCCCGCGATGGTGATGGCCGTCGTGCTGCTGACACTGCTCGGGGTCGCCCTTTACGGCCTGGTGCTGGCCCTCGAACGGATGTTCGTGGTCGGCGGCGCAAGGCTGTGACTTATCGACAAGGAACCACCCATGCTGCTCACCCGCCAGACGCTGCCGACAACGATCCCGGACGTCGCCGCGCTCGACGATCTCCTGTGCCGACCGACCCAGGCGCTGATCGACGATCTCAAAAGGGTCGACGGCGACATCATGATCCTCGGCGTCGGCGGCAAGATGGGACCGACACTGGCCGGCCTCGCCAAGGCGGCCGCACCCGAGCGCCGCGTCATCGGCGTCGCCCGGTTCAGCGACGCGAGCGTCAAGGACTGGCTGCACGCACGCGGCATTGAGACGATCAACTGCGATCTGATGGACGAGCGCGCGATTGATGCGCTGCCGAAGGCATCCAACATCGTCTTCATGGCTGGCCGCAAGTTCGGCGCCGAGGGCGACCTGTCGCTGACCTGGGCGATGAACGCCCATGTCCCGGCGCTGGTCGCGCAAGCCTTCCCCGCCTCGCGGATCGTGGCGTTCTCGACCGGCTGCGTCTATCCCTTCGTCCCGGTCGACGGTAAAGGTTCGAGCGAGGACATGGCGCCCAATCCGCCCGGCGAATACGCCCAGTCCTGCGTCGGCCGCGAGCGCATGTTCGAGTATTTCTCGCGCAAATTCGGAACGCCGGGGCGGCTGTTCCGGCTCAACTACGCCATCGACATGCGCTATGGCGTACTCCACGACATCGCGACCAAGGTGCTCACGGGCACGCCGATCGACGTCAGCATCAGTCACGTCAATTTCATCTGGCAAGGCGATGCATCGTCGCAGGCGCTGCGCTGCCTTGCGCATTGCACGACGCCGACCTCGCCGATCAATGTCAGCGGCCGCGAGATTTTAGCGGTGCGCGATCTCGCGGCGAAGTTCGGTGCGAGGTTCGGCCGCGCACCGGTGCTGGTCGGCAAGGAAGAGCCGACGGCGTGGCTGACCGACACGTCAAAGGCGGTCGAACTGTTCGGGCTGCCGGTCGTCGATACCGAGCAATTGATCGCCTGGACGGCGGACTGGGTCGGCCGCGCCATGCCGAGCCTCGGCAAGCCCACCAAGTATGAGGTGCGCGATGGCCGCTATTGACGACGTTCCTGTCGTTCAGCTCGACGTCGCAGATGCAGCGGCCGCCCTGATGCTGTCGACGGAAGCGCACTGGAACCAGAACGAGGACGACTGGCGCTTCTTCCTGCGCGAGGGCGTCGTGTTCGGCGTTCGCGACAACGCTCGGCTCGTCGCAACGGCAGCGCTGCTGCCCTACTCCGGCAATAACGCCTGGATCAGCATGGTTCTGGTCACGGCAAGTCACCGCCGGCGCGGCCTTGCGACGCGTCTCGTCGACGCCTGTCTGGAGACGGCGAGGAAGCGCGGCCTGACGAGCTGGCTCGACGCGACGCCCGATGGCGCCGCGGTCTATGGTCCCCTCGGCTTCACGCCGACACTGCAGTTGCGCCGGCTGAAGTTGGAAAAATCCTCGCAAGGCGCGGCGCCGCCGCCTGCGCCAGCGACATTGGATGCACTTTGCGCGCGCGACAAACGAGCCACCGGCTTCGATCGAACCGCCCTTCTCACCGCGTTCGCGCAGCGCTCCGGTTCGCGCATCGCCGCAGCGAACGGGTCCATCGCACTGGTCCGCGATGGGCGAACCGCACGCCACATCGGCCCGTTGTTTGCAAATGATGCCGCGACCGCGCTGACGCTGGTCGATGCGATCGCGCGGTCCGAGAGTGGACCGCTCCTGATCGACGCGGTCGCGTCGCAGAAGGAGTTTCTGCAAGGATTGACCACCGCCGGCTGGACGACCGAGCGGCCGTTCCAGCGCATGCGGTTCGGCCCTGCCACCAAGGTTGGCAACGAAACGCCGTTCGCCGTCGCCGGCCCTGAATTCGGATAGGACATCATGCATCACAGCCAGATCAACAGCGACGTCCGCAAGCTGATCGCCGACGGAACCGTGCTGCCAGCCCATCCCCTCGCGCTCACTTCCGAGCGTAAGTTCGACAAGACGCATCAGCGCGCGCTGACGCGGTACTACATCGATGCCGGCGCCGGCGGCCTTGCGGTCGGAGTTCACACCACGCAGTTCGCGATCCGCGACGTCGGCCTCTACCGGCCGGTGCTGGAGCTCGCCGCCGAGACCGCCGCGACCTGGACCAAACGTCCGCTGGCTATGGTCGCGGGGCTTGTCGGCCCGACCAAGCAGGCAACGAGCGAAGCCCGGACGGCACGCGACATCGGTTACCACGCCGGGCTGCTCAGCCTCGCTGCGATGAAGAGCGCCTCCGAGGACGAGATCATCGCGCACTGCTCCTCGGTTGCTGCGGAAATTCCACTGGTCGGCTTCTATCTCCAGCCGGCTGTCGGCGGCGTCGTCCTGTCGAGCCGCTTTTGGCAGCGCTTTGCCGCGATCGACAATGTGGTCGCGATCAAGATCGCGCCGTTCAATCGCTACAAGACGCTCGACGTGCTGCGCGGTGTGGCGGCGGCCGGCGCGCTCGATCGCGTCGCGCTCTACACGGGCAATGACGATCACATCCTGCTCGATCTCACGTTGCCGTTCGATCTGCGCGACAAGGGCGTCACGACACGGACCTACTTCAAGGGTGGGCTGCTCGGACACTGGTCGGTCTGGACTGCGAGCGCGATCAAGCAGTTCGAGCGCTGCAAGGCGGCGCGGCACAAGGACACCGTGCCGGCCGATCTGCTCGCGCTCGATGCACGCGTCACCGACTGCAACAGCGCGTTCTTCGACGTCGCCAACAATTTCCATGGCTGCATTGCCGGCTGCCACGAAGTGCTGCGGCGTCAGGGCCTGATTCAGGGCCTGTGGTGCCTCGATCCAAGCGAGGGCCTGAGCCCCGGGCAGAAAGAGGAGATCGACCGCGTCTGCCGCGAGCACGCCGACCTCAGCGACGATGCGTTCGTCGCGGCCAACCTGGACAAATGGCTGGCATGACGGCTGAGCCCTTCATCAGCCTGCGCGGCGTCCGCAAGGTCTATCGCAGCGGCGGAGCCGAATTTCTCGCCGTCTCCGACGTCACGATGGACGTGCAGGAAGGTGAGCTGGTGTCGCTGGTCGGACCGTCCGGCTGCGGCAAGACCACGGTGATGAAGATTTTGGCCGGCCTGCATGGCGCGGACGGCGGCACCGTCAAGATCGGCAATGCCGGGAGCCCGTTCGATCCGACCCGCGACATCGGCATGGTGTTCCAGCAAGCGCTGCTGTTGAAATGGCGGACCATTTTGGACAACGTGCTGCTGCCGGCCGAGATCGTCGGCTTGCCGATGAAGGCTGCGCGCGAACGGGCGCGCGACCTGCTCAACCTCGTCGGACTCGCCGGCTACGAAGACAAATACCCGCAGCAGCTCTCGGGCGGCATGCAGCAGCGCACCGCAATCGCGCGCGCGTTCGTGCACGATCCCAAGCTGATCCTGATGGACGAACCGTTCGGCGCGCTGGATGCGCTGACGCGCGAGCAGATGAACCTCGAGATGCTGCGGATCTGGCGCGAGAGCGGCAAGACCATCATCTTCGTGACGCACTCGATTCAGGAAGCAGTCTTCCTGTCCTCGCACTGCGCCGTGCTCACGGCGGGACCGGCGAAGATGGCCGATTACTTCGCGATCGATCTGCCCTTCCCGCGCGCGCTTCCGCTCAAGACGACCGACGCATTCGGCGCCTATGCGCGCCGCATCTATGCCAAGCTGGGCCTGGGCGCGGCGTGAACATCGCGCCCAGGCGTAGCCGCTAGCCGCTTTATCCCGGCTACGATGTGCTGGTGCTCAGAGCAGCTTTGCGCTGACGAACAGCGCACGCACAGCGTTGGTGGCCTGCACCGCGAGCATCGCGTTGTCGGCCGCACCTTCCAGCGCCGCGACGGCGTCCTCATGCAGGGTGCGGAATTCCATCCACTCGACGGAATTGTAATTTGTGAGGAATTGATAGGCCTGGCCGACGGTCGCGATCGCCAGCGTGTCGCCGTTCAGGCGGATCTTGAACGTCGTGCGCAGCGGGGTGTCGGAACTTGAAGGATCGGTCATGGGCTGCTTCTGGAAGAGAACGGCTTAACGAAGGGGAAACGGCAGCCCTGCCGTAGCAGGCAAATATGCAAATATCAGGAGTCGGTGGTTGCGCGCTGCGAGGCGGTCGCCGACCCCTTCAGGCTCGGCACGACAACCAGACGGTTGAACTCGCCATTGTCGTAGGCCTTCAGGAAGCGATCATAGTCCTTGATCGAGACGCAGCCGTTGGAGTCGCCGCGCGGCCCGAGCATGTAACTGTGGGTGAGAAGACCGACGCGACCGAGCGCCGTGGTGCCTTCGGCCGGAGTCATGCGCAGCGCGCGGATGCCATGGAACAGCTTTTCGCGCGGCTTCAGATCGTAAGTGGCGGGCGGGGTCGCTCCGACCATGCGCTGGTCGACATGATCCGGGTCGTCCATAAGCGCGCCCATGCCCGAATGCGCTTCCAGTGTCACACCGCTCGGCAGATAGAGCGCCTTCGCCGAGATGTCATAGACCGCCGTTCGCGAATCGTAGCCGAGCGCGGCGAGATCAGGTCCCTTGCGGAACAGGCCGCTGTCCGGTGTCAGCGAGGCCAGCTTGATCTTGTCGGTGAACTTCTCGAAGAAGCTGCGGTTGTCGACTTTGGGCGTCGTTTCGGCGTAGGCTTGGCTGGAGGCGACCTGGGCGGCGAGGTCCGCCTGGACCGGGCGCGAGCGCGGCATCGGAACGGCATCGGCGCGCTGCGAGGGCGCCGGGTCGTCGGCCACGGCGGGGTCGTCGTCGGTCAGGGTCGACCGCCAGTCGCCGCCCTGGAGCTGCTGGGCGAGCAGCGCCCTGGCGTCACGGAGCTTGAGCTGGACCGCGTTCAAGGCGGAGCGCTCGAGCGGGCGCAGGCCAAGGTCGCGAGCGGGCTGGTCACCTGAAAGCGACGTGAAGCGCTCGTTGAAAGACAGAGAATTGGCTGGCGGCAGGGCGGCGGAGGCCAGCGGGGCCGAATCACCGATGTCCACGATCCACGCGGCAGCACCGAGCGAGAGCGCGATCGCAGCGAGAGACAGCATGATTGTCTCGGCCCGCCCAATACGGCGGCGCGACAATAGCCTCTCGGCTTGTGCGGCGTCGGAAACCATCAGATCCCCAAATCGACCCCCGGGGGTGCCCAACCCCCACCCGGGAGACTCTATACCAGCTACCATATCAGGAGCCAAAAGTTAGGCATAATCGCGGCCGGTGAGGTACCCCATGACCGATCCTTTCGATCTAGAGCGGTTTGTTAGGGCCCAGGACCCGGTTTATCACGACGTCCTGGCGGAGCTGTCCCGAGGCCACAAGCAGAGCCACTGGATGTGGTTCATCTTCCCGCAGGTGGCGGGCCTCGGCTTCAGCGCCATGTCGCAACACTACGCGATCGGCTCGCGCGAGGAGGCAACGGCCTACCTCGCCCACCCTGCCCTGGGCCCGCGCCTTGCGGAATGCACGAGCCTCGTGCTTGCCGTCGAGGGGCAGACCATCAACGCGATTCTGGGCGCGCCCGACGATGCCAAATTCCGCTCGTCGATGACGCTGTTCGGCGCGGTGTCGGACGCGCCGATCTTCGGCCAGGCGCTCGCCAAATATTTCGGCGGCGAGCACGACCGCGCGACGCTGGAGATTTTGGCCAAATGCGATCGGGCACCCGACTGACCCGTCCGCCAGTGAGCCAGCGTAAACCCGGGATTAACAAGGGCAACCTATCGTCCGTGGAAAATAATTCTCCGAGCATTGATTACCCGGACTGCCCATGAAAATCGGAACGCTTCTGACCACCGCCATCGTCTCCCTCTCGACCGTCGGCGGCGGCCTCGCCGTCTACGTCGCCATCACGAAATACCAGACCATGGACAGGATCGCGGAAGCGCAGGGCCGGCTCGCGATCGTCCGCGCCGTCAGCGACATCCCGCGCTATCTCAATCCCGAGCGCGGCTTCTCCACCAATATCCTTTACGGGCCAGCCACCGTCGATCCGGCGCAGCTCACCGAGCAGGACAGGCTGCGCAAGCAGACCGACGGCGCCCGCGAAAGGATGACCGCGCTGCGCAAGGAGCTGCCCGGCTCCTTCGACGACGGCAACACCATCGGCAGCAATATCGACGCCATCAATTCGAAATTTTCCGCGCTGCGCGAGGCCATCGACAAGGCGATCGCCGGCCCCGCGGAGGCGCGGAAGGACGCCGCCAAGAAGATCGTCGCCGACAATGCCGTGCTGAATGGTGGCGTCACCGCCCTTCTCAATGAGCAGGTCCGCCGCATGGCGATTCTGAACGGCGACGCCTACCGCCAGGCCAACAACGCCAACATCGCCATGACGCTGCGCGACATCGGCGGCTTCAATGCCAGCGTGCACAAGAACCTCGTCGGCGGAAAAAAGGTCGCGACCGATGCGGAGAAGGCCGAGGTCAGCCGCTCGCAGGGCCGCAACGACCAGCTCGTGATGTCGCTGATGGAGTTGCGCGGCAATCCGGCAACGCCTGCGAACGTCGCCGCCGCCCTGGAGAAGATGAACGCGGTCTATGTCGAGGAATTCGGCCGCGAGCTCAAGCTCGCCAAGGACGGCGCCGTCAGCGGCAAGTACGAGCACGACGTCGAAACCTACTATGCCGCCTCGCAGCGCGGCCTCGGCACGATCATCGGGGTCCGCGACGCCTTCTATGACAATGCCGAGCAGATCCTCGCCGGTGCGTCCACCGCCGCGCGCACGAGCTTTGGCATCGCGCTGGCCGGCCTCGCCGCCGTGCTGATCGCGAGCATCGGGCTTGTCGTGATGGTGCGCCGCCGTGTCTGCGCGCCGATCGTCAGCCTGACGACACGGATGTCGCGGCTCGCCGAGGGTAACGTCACCGAAGCGATCCCCGGCGCCGAGCGCTCCGACGAGATCGGGGCGATGGCCGCCGCCGTGCAGGTCTTCAAGGACAACATGATCCGGGCCGACCGGCTCGCGGCCGAGAAGCAGGCCGAGAACGATGGCAAGATGCGCCGCGCCCAGGTGCTCGACGAGCTCACGCGCGCGTTCGAGGCCAAGGTCACCGAGCTCGTCGGTGGCCTGTCCCGGGCCTCCACTGCAATGGAGAGCACGGCGCAGTCGATGACCTCGACCGCGGCTCAGACCAACAGTCAGGCCGCAGTGGTGGCGGCGGCATCAGAGCAGACCTCGACCAACGTGCAGACGGTTGCGAGCGCCACGGAGGAGCTAACCTCCTCGATCGCGGAGATCGGCCGCCAGGTCGCCCAGTCCACGGAGATTGCGGCCCGTGCCGTCGACAACGCGCGCCGCACCGGCGACACCGCCCGCGCACTCGCCGAGGGCGCGCAGAAGATCGGCGATGTCGTCACGCTGATCCAGAGCATCGCGGAGCAGACCAATCTTCTGGCGCTCAACGCGACCATCGAGGCCGCCCGCGCCGGTGATGCCGGCCGCGGCTTTGCCGTGGTTGCCTCCGAAGTGAAGTCGCTGGCCGGCCAGACCGCCAAGGCCACGACAGAAATCTCCGAGCAAATTTCGGCGATCCAGGCCGCGAGCGACGAGACCGTGAACGCGATCCGCAACGTCGCCGACGTCATCGCCGAGATCGATCAGATCGGCACCGCGATTGCGGCCGCGATCGAGGAACAGGGCTCGGCGACCAAGGAGATCGCCCGCAGCGTCCAGGAAGCCGCTCGTGGCACGCAGGAGGTCAACGCCAACATCAGCGGCGTGCAGCGCGCCGCCGACGACACCGGTGCGGCAGCAAGCGAGGTGCTTGGCGCGGCCGAGCAACTCTCAACGCAATCGCGTGATCTCGCCGGACAGTTCAACCGCTTCCTGAGCGAAGTCAGGGCGGCCTAAAGCATGATCCGGAAAAGTGCGAGAGCGGCTTTCCGAAAAGATCATGCTTAAACAACAACCTAAAGCGCGATGACGATTCATTCCAATCTCATCGCGCTTTAGAGCACCGTCTCTCAGTAAGGCGGCGCCTTCCGCGCGCGCTGCTCCTTGGCGGCTTCGATCCACCACAGGAGGTCGTCGGCAAAGCGCGGGAACGACCGTTCCAGCGCCTTGCCGCCCTCGCCGATCGGCTCGCCGTCGGCCGACAGAGTCTGCGCGATCGGGCCGACACCGATGGTGCTCGACACCACCACCATACCCATCTCCGATAGCGTACCATGCCAGGCAGTCGCGGCACGCGCGCCGGACAGTCGGCCGGCGGAATAGCTCGCGATCGCAGCCGGACGCCAGAACCATTCTTCCAGGAAATGGTCGGTGAGGTTCTTCAGCCCGGGCTGAATGCCCCAATTGTACTCGCCGGTGACGAAGACGAACCCGTCGGCACCGCGGATCTGCCCGGCCAGCTTCTCGAGCGCCTCGGGCACCGAGCCCTTGGGATATTCCTTGTACATGCGGTCGAGCATCGGCAGTCCGACCGCCTTGGCGTCGATGAACTCGACATCTTCGCCGCGGCCGCGCAGGCGATCGGTGATGAAGTTCGCAAGGCGAATGCCCATGCGATCGGAGCGGTAGGAACCGTAGAGGACGAGGATGCGATTGCTCATGCCGGCAGGCTAGCATGAAACTGCAGCCCGGGCCCAATCTACTTCTTGACCAAGCCTCAAGCGTCAGGCCTTGCGGCCGCGCTCGAGCGTTTCCGACGGCGATTCGCCAAATTGATCGCGATAACTCCCGGAAAAGTCGCTCAAGTGCCAGAAGCCGAAAGCAAGTGCCGCGGCCTTCACGCTGTCGGCGCCCGCAAGCAGGCGCTTGCGTACCAGCCATAGCCGGCGCAGGCGCAGATAGCGGTGCAGGCTCATGCCACGATAGCGCCGGACGATGTCGTGCATGGTGCGAACCGACATCCCGAGCTTGCGGGCGATCTCTTCGCTGTAGATGGGTTGGGAGAGATCGTCCGACAGCAAGGCCCGAATGTCCTGGAAGATCCTGAAGTGCCGCTCGTCGTTCGGCCGCACCGTCCAGCGCGCGGAAACCACATTCTCGAAGGCTTCATCGACGGCAGCGAGCAGGGACTCCTTCATGGCGGAGGCCTTTAGCGGCACTTCGGCGGGATCGGTCGGAACCGAAGCGGCGGCTATTACCTCCGTGACCACCCTCCGCAGCCGATGCAGGGCCGGAATACTCGTCTCGAAGATCCTGAAGTTTGACCTCGTCTCCGGCCAACCACGATCCGTTACCTCCGGTCTGAAGACGACTGAGGCAATGTGCCGCTGCACCTCCTCGATGGCATTATAGGCTGAGCCGTTGCTGCCGATGACAACGACCGCACGATCCCGCTGTGCACCATTGAAGCGAATGGGGACGTCGTGATCGTCCATCGCAAAGCCGATCGCCGTGCAGTTCGCGACGAGCTGCCCATCCACCACGCGCGGGAACGTCCGCGTCACGTTCACGTCACAGCCTGGCAGGTGCAGTATGAGCTGCTCGGCAGCGATCCTTCGCACGAACGGCGTGAATTCGACGTTCAAGCCACGGATCGAACTGCGAAATTCATCGACGTCTGAAAAGCGAAATACCCTTGGCGCCAATCCGGGCGTTTCATCAATATTGTTCATGGCAAATTGAAATCGCGCCGGGAAACGACGCGTGTCCGGCACTTACCGGTCTGATTTCCCCCTTTCGGTTGTCCCGCTCGACCGAAAGAATCATCCTGGATCCTTTCAACCAGTTGGCGAGTCCCCGGCTCGGAGGACAAGACGGCGGATCGATGCCTGCCAAATTTCGATATCGTTTCCAGTGGTTGCGACGGTGCGGCAATACCCCGGCCATCAAGGTCTAAAATTCAAATTAACAACTCTGCGGCGAAATCAATCTCATTGAATAGCTGAAGTGTTTTCAATTCAGGCCCTGCCATGATGGCAATTTCGCCTGCGCAAATTCTTGCTGAATTGGAAGAGGCGGTCGCGACCTGCCCGCCCGAGCGATGTGCGCGTATCGTTTCCGGCATTGTTCACCTGCTCTCTGCCTCCGGCGACCGCCCGCACGAGCTGCTTGTCAACGTCGTCGATGGCATTCTCCTTCGTCTGACCGAACGGGTCACTCCAAAAACGCTGCTCCAGCTCAGCATAGCTATTTCCGAGCTGACAGTGGCGCCGAAGGAGACGTTGCAACGGCTGGCACGGCATGAGGATCCCGCCATTGCGAGCCCGGTACTGCTCAGATCGCAGGCACTCGCCCCGACTGATCTTGAAATGGTCGCGACGTCCGGTGGCGACCTTCACCTTCTCGCGATCTCGGCTCGAGAAAAAATCGAACCCGCCGTAACCGAGATGGTGGTGAAGCGCGGCAGCAGCACGGTCTGTCTTGCGGTCATCAAGAACCCGGGAGCCAGGTTTTCCGATGCGGCCTACGCGATACTGATTGATCGGGGCGAGCAGGACGGCGAGATTACGAAGGCGCTGGCACTCAGGCCGGGCACGCCCGACGTGATCGTGCGCAAGCTGCTCACTCCCTCATCGCGGCAGACACCGGCCGCGAAGCCGAATGACTCCTACGCGCCGCCGGGTACCGCATCGGGTCCCAAGCCCGCTCCGATCAGCTTGAAGCGCCCCTGCGCCGCCGATTACGAACGTGCAAGGCCCGAGATCGTCGCACTGAGTCGCGTCGGCAAGCTGAGCGACTCGACGGTCAACCGTTTCGCCATACGCGGCGAGATCGCCAACCTTCACATAGCGCTGTCGGTGCTCGCGGGAGTTCCGATCGAGCTCATCGAGCACGTCATGACCGCCCCCGATTGCGAAGGGCTGGTCATGGCCTGCCGAGCCTCACGACTGAACTGGCAGACGACGCTTGCCATCCTCAGCAACCGGGGCGGCATGCGGCTCTCCTTTGCAGAACGGGAGCGAGCGCAGCAGATCTTCGAAACACTTCTTTTGTCGACCAGCCAATGGACGGTTCGTTGGGGCGAAATGACGGCAAACGCCAACATCAGCGATCCGGGTCATCGTGACGCAAAAACGGGGGTGAGCCGATGAAATTCGACAGTCGCAAGGCGCTTCGCGTGCGGATGGATCACAGGCAGTCCGTCAACCTGATGGGCTCGGACGGCACATGGCGACGAAGCTGCGTCCTGCTCGACGTGTCGCAAACGGGCGCCAAGATCGAGGTGGAGGGAACGCTCGATGTCCTGCAAGCCAAGGAATTCTTCATGCTGCTGTCGTCCACGGGACTGGCGTACCGGCGGTGCGAGTTGGTCTGGATCGACGGAACCATGGCCGGTGTTCATTTTGTCACCGCTGAGAGCAGGAAGAAGACAACGAAGGGACAAAAGGCGGCCGCGCTGAGGCCGGGTGAAGCCAAGTAGGCCCTGAAGCATCGCCCAGAGCATCAAAACATAAGGGTCATTCAGCGGTGCAGAACGCGCGAACCATACCCAGCTCCGACGAATTCGCCGGAAGTCCCCGCGAGGCCCACGCGGCTCCCAGATTCGTGCATGTGCTGGCCGATTCCTCCGAGAAACTCGTAGGCGTTTGCTCGATCCTCGAAAAGCAATTCACCGTCGCGGGTGAACGACTCGACGCCGAAGCCAGGCTCCCGCAAGTGCCTTTCGCCGTGGTCATCCGCGCGGACCTGCGTGCTCTCGAAAACATCGCAGCGATCAAGAAGCGGGCAGCCAAGCTGGCAAAGGCCAAGAAGCGCATCTTTTTGGTCGAGGACACGTCCCACATCTGCATCTCGCAGGCTTACGCCCTCGGGGCGACGCTCGTCCTTCCCGGAACGACCAACAAAGCAAAACTGCTGACGGTACTGGCTGATCGCGCCGAACCAGCGGCCGCGGCGTCAGGCGATGCGTCGCAACCGGACAATGCCGTCGAAAGTGCGGCGACCACCATCGCCTCGATGTTCACCGCCGTGACACTCGGCCAGCCGATCGACATGGATGGAGCGAAAGAAGCCGGCGGAAAGATCGCCAATCGCATTGCCGAACACGGGCTATCCGAATGGCTTACCACGGTGCGGCGTCATCACGAGGGCACCTACCAGCACTGTCTGCTCGTAACCGGCGTAGCAATCGACTTCGGATTGAGCCTCGGCGTCAGGCGGAGCGATCTCGAGCGGCTCTATTCGGCCGCCATGTTCCACGACATCGGCAAGGCCCGGATTCCGCTGACGATCCTGGACAAGCCCGGGCGTCTGGATGCCGAGGAAAGGTCCCTGATCGAGACTCATCCGGCTGCGGGCTATGATTTCCTGAAGGACCACAAGGATATTTCGCCCGAGATCCTCGATGCCGTGCGGCATCATCACGAATACCTCGACGGCAGCGGCTATCCCGATGCGCTCTGCGGCGAGAGCATCAGCGACGTCGTTCGCATCCTCACGATTTCGGACATCTTCGCAGCGCTGATCGAACATCGGCACTACAAGCCGACGATGCCGCGCGAAGAGGCTTACAACATTCTGTGCGGAATGAGGGGAAAGCTGGAAAAGGCGCTCCTCACCTCGTTCAAGAACGTCGCGCTCACAAGGTGAGCGTGTGCACTCGATCAGCCTGCTAAGGGCACGAGCGTTGCGAGACGGGCCTAGTGTGTGGCCCGGTATCTGGCGCGGCGCGGAATCGACCGGCACGCCAATCCTTCCGCGAGCCGCTTCATATCCTGGCGTTTGCCGCTGCGGATCAGCCGGCCGAACTCTTCGGGTGTAAAAGGAAGACTTGGATCATCATCAACGGGGGGCCGCACTCGCGGACCAAAGAACCGTCGAACCAGGCTAGCCAGCCGCCGCATATCAATTCCCTCGCGCCAGCAACAAACCTTTCACGTCCGATATTGTTCCTCCCGCGCAATCGAGATTGCAAGAGCCGACAAGTTGTCCGCATCAAAAATTTCCTGCGGAGAATAATCTCCTCCGCCGCGGGCGGCGCACTCTCTCAGTCGGCGAAGCCGACGAACCGCACGAACTCGCCATTGCGCTCGCGATCCGAGCGCACTGCGTTCGCAGCAAATGTGTCATCCGGATATCCCATTGCGACACAGGTCATGATGACTTCATCATGCGGAATCCTGGCGACCTCGCGCACGATGTCGGAGCGCATGATACCCTGCCCGTTGATCACGGAGCCGATGCCGCGATCCCAGGCCGCGAGCACGATGCCGTAGCAGAGCGCGCCGAGATCGAAATGGCAGACGGCGCCGGGGTCGAGCACGCGGTCATAGGTCAGCACCAGCGAGACCGGCGCGTCGAATTGGCGAAAGCCACGTAACACCCAGTCCTGTCGCATCGGTTTGTCGTCGCGCGCGATCCCCATCGCGCCGAACAGTTTCTTTGCGATGTCGACCTGCCGCGTGCGATGAACGCCCTGATACTCGCCATGGCTGACGATGTCGCGGTTGACCTTGGCGCCGGCCATCATCTCTTCCATGTTGCGGCGGCGCACCTGTTCCAGCGGCGCGCCGGTGAGCACGTGGATATGCCAAGGCTGGGTGTTCATCGATGACGGCGCGCGCTTGGCCGTTTCGATGATCGCCTCGATCACGGCGCGCGGCACCGGCTCATTTTTGAAGCCACGCACGCTGCGGCGCGACTGGACCAGCGTTTCAAATTCCACCTGACGAAACCTCCCCTGCCCGTTCTTTTGCGGCATCGCAACGGAGCTCCGGTTGCCGATGCGGCGCGCAAAATCTATGCTACCCGACAAGCAAGACCAAGAACCCCTGTGAGGACCCGCCATGGCAGCGCCGCTCGATCCCGTCATCGCCCAGATCATTCCGATGCTGCCGCTGCGCGATCCCGCAACGATGACGCCACAAAGCGCCCGCGATTCCTTGCGCGCATTGGCTGCTGCACGCGCCGCGGTGCCCCCGCCACCGGTCGATACCGTGCAGGATATCAAGGTTAAGGGCGGCGCCGGTCAGCTCGATGCGCGCGTTTATCGGATCGGCTCGGGCCCCACGCCGACCGTGGTCTTCTTTCACGGCGGCGGATGGGTCGCGGGCGATCTGGAAACCCACGACAGGCAGGCGCGATGGCTGGCGATCGAGACCGGCGCGGTCGTGGTGTCCGTGGACTATCGGCGGCCGCCCGAGACGCGCTTTCCCGGCGCGTTCGAGGACGCCTTTGCCGCGGCGCGCGACGTATTCGACCGCGTCACGGAATTTGGCGGAGATCCGAAGCGGCTCGGCGTCGCCGGCGACAGCGCCGGCGGCAATCTCGCGGCGACGACTGCGATCGCCTGCCGCGATGCCGGCATCAAGCTCGCTGCACAGCTCTTGGTCTATCCCGTGACCGACGTCGTCGGTAGCTACGCCGATGCGCGGGAGAACACGCGATTTCCGTCGCGCGCAGAGAATGCGGAAGGCTATTTCCTGTCGCGCGCCGTGATGGAATGGTTTTGCGGCCACTATCTCGCCGATCCCGGCCACGCCGCGGACTGGCGGGTCTCGCCGCTGCGCGCGGCGTCGCTTGCCGGCGTCGCGCCCGCGATCGTGACGACAGCCTGGTTCGATCCGCTGCGCGACGAAGGGACGGCCTATGCACGGGCGCTGGAGGCGGCCGGCGTGCGGGTGAAGCATCACGAAGGCGCCGGCCTGATCCACGGCTATTTCGGCCTTGGTGATGCGTCCGAGGTCGCCCGCACTGAGGCGCAGCGTGCACGCACCGACTTCAAGGCACTGCTAGCCCGCGGCGTTCGAAGCGGCTAAGCGCGAGGCGCCCGCTGCGGAGCCGTATGGCCCCAGGCCTCGTCCCAATCCTGGCCGGACGCATCGACCGCCCGACCATCGGCCTCGAAGAACTTGTTGGGCACCTGGAAGATCGCAAGGATCAGTGCGCCCTCCGGGCACCAGGCGGCATGACGGCTGCCCGCCTCGCGCCAGATGAATTCGCCGGCCTTGCAGGCGATGCCCTTGGCAGGTCCCTCCTTGTCGACGAGCGCGCCTTCGATCACATAGCTCTGCTCGATGCCGACATGCTCATGATCAGGCAGCACCGCCCCCGGCGCAAAGCGCATCAGGGCTGTCATCAAACCCGTGCTGCGATCGAACAGCAACGTCTTAGCCTCGCACCCCGGAAAGCGCGTTTGCTGCCAGTCCATGATTTGGGGCTGAACGAGATGGGAATGCTGGTCGGTGGTTTGCGGGCCTGTCACGGCATCCATCGCAATGCTCCCTTCCTGCTGGAATGGGCTGAGGCTAACAGGTTTGTGGTGACCGGTCAGCGCGCAGTGCAGCACGTGCCCGGCGAGGCGATGGCAATCTCCGCACATCGGAAAAATTGAGGCGGATACCAAGAGCGAGCGCTGATCCTGCTTGATTGCGCCATGATTCCGAGTTCCAATTCGGACAGGCCATTTTGGTCTAGGGAGACACCCATCATGAAGCGGATTTTTCTGGCTGCCATCATCGCCACCTTCGCGGCCGGCTCGGCCTTCGCGGAGGACACCTGCGAGAGCAAGGCCGTGGGCAAGGACGGCAAGCCGCTCGCCGGCGCTGCCAAGACGTCGTTCCTGAAGAAGTGCAAGCAGGAGGTCTGCGCGCCCAAGGCCGTCGGCTCCGACGGCAAGCCGCTCGCCGGCGCGGCCAAGAACAGCTTCATGAAGAAGTGCGAGGTCAGCGCCTAAGGCGCGCCACGGCGACACTCTGCTCCCTCGCCCCGTACCTACGGGGAGAGGGTTGGGGTGAGGCGCTGCATCCACAATCACGGTGACAGTCGGACCAGCGGAAGGCCCCTCACCCGAATTCGATCTACGATCGAATTCGAGCTCTCCCCCGCAAGCGGGGCGAGGTAAGGCGGCGGCATCGGTTCAAGCCCGTTCAACAGTCCCTACTCCCGCTTGAAGCGGTAGTCGAAAGCGCTCCCGAGCGGCTTGATCCACCCTGCCGTCGGCGCCGGAAAATGGATCGGCAGGATCAGCGTATCGGTATCGGCGACGGAGGCGAAGAACTTTCGCCGTGACACTGCCGACTGCCTGGGATCCCAATCCGGCTTCGCCGACCAGTCCGGCTCGCGGCACTGGATCTGGTGATGCATGAGGTCGCCGGCGACCACCGCGCGCTGCCCCTTCGAAAATATGTTCACGCAGCAATGGCAGGGCGAATGCCCTGGCGTCGGCGTCAGTGTGACGGTGTCGTCGAGCGCGTAGTCGTCGTCGACCAGGAGCGCCTGCCCGGCCTCGACGATCGGCAGGCAGTTGTCGCGGAAGACGGTGCCGGGCGGATTGTTGCCCTTGGCGTGCTCCGCCTCCCAGGCGGCATACTCGCCTCTGTGGAAGACATATTTCGCGTTGGGGAACGTCGGCACCCAGCGGCCGTCGCGCAGCATCGTGTTCCAGCCGGTGTGATCGATGTGGAGATGGGTACAGAAGACGTAGTCTATGTGCCCGAAGCTGATGCCGAGCGCAAACAACTCGTTGCGCCAGCGCTCCTTGCCGGGAAAGTCGAACGGCGGCGGATGACCCTTGTCCTCCCCGGTGCAGGTGTCGACCAAAATGGTGTAGCGCGGCGTGCGCACGACGAAGGTCTGGTAGGTGATGACCATCATGCCGCGCGAGGGGTCGAAGACTTCAGGCTCCATCGTCGGCAGATGGCGCTCGAACACGCCTTCGTCATAGGCCGGGAAGAAATCCTGCGGTCGCCGCCATGGCCCTTCCCGCTCGATCACCGCATCGATGGTGATGTCGCCGATCCTGAGCTGGTTCATCGTCGCGTTGCTCCCGTCTCAAGCGGTGCCGGTCTCAATGCACCCTTCCATGATGCCGTCGATCTCATCGCGCGAGAGAACGCCGATCTCGGCAACGAAGACAATCCGCGTCCGCGGCATCCCCTCGGCCCTTGTCCCGCCCGCAGCCAGCGTCGCCCGCCCGCCGGCGAGTTGGAACACCATCAGCCGCCCGGGCTGCTCGACAGTCTCGAACAATCCCTTCGCCCGCGCGATTTTTGGCGCGAGCCGGCTGATCACGGCTTGCAACCGCCGTAGCGACACCGGCTTGTCCGACGACCAGCTCATGGACTCGAACCGCTCGGCGGCCGGCCGTCTCGGCCCCGGCTCGCGCGGCGCCGGCAGGCGATCGACGTCAGGCGGAAAGAGCAGCGCAGCGGGCACGTCGCCATTGACCGCATCGACCAGGACGGCTGCAGGGCGCATCGCACGGACGGCGTCACGAAACTGCGCACAAGCAGTCGCATCGGCGAGGTCCACCTTGCTCAGCGCGATGATATCGGCGGCCCGTATCTGGGATCGCAGCAGCGCGTCGTCCAGCATGTCGACCGGCATCGCCGCATCGACCACGCACAGCACGATTTCCAGCGGCGCTTCGCGAAAGATCACGGGGTCCATCAGGTTGCGCACGACGTCCGCCGGATCGGCGACGCCGCTGGTTTCGATCACGATGACGTCGGGCTTCGGATCACGCCGAAGCAGCGCGGCGAGCGTGCGCAACAAATCGCCTTCCAGCGTGCAGCAGATGCAGCCGTTGCTGAGGCTCACGACGCCATCGGCAGCGCCCGTGATCAGCTCGGCATCGATATTGATCGCGCCGAAATCGTTGACCACGGCTGCGATCCGCCGCCCTTCGGCGTGCGCCAGGAGATGGTTCACGACCGTGGTCTTGCCCGCCCCGAGGAAGCCAGCCACGAGCAGAACCGGGACGGACACACCCTAGCCCTCGCCGGCGGGCCGGCGCACCGGTCGGCCCGGTCTTGCCGCCACATCCAGCACACCGTCCGCGATCAGCGGATGACCGCTGACGATGAGATGGCGCACGCCCTCCGACGGACGATTCATCGCCGAGAACTCCGCCCGGTCGGTCAGCGTGTTGTAGTCGAACACCACGATGTCGGCATCGGCGCCAGGTGAGAGCCTGCCCTTGGCACGCATCGCGGGCGTGCTGTGCTGGAGGATCTGGGCTGGGATCAGCGAGCATTTGCGGATGCCTTCCAGCAGCGACACCGTCCGCCGCTCCCGCACCCACTCTCGGATGAAGCGCGTGAAGCAGCCGGCCGAGCGCGGATGCGACGTGGCATCCTTGGGCAGCGGCCAGGCATCGCCGGTGTAGACGCTGCCATCGGAGAGCGTCCAGGGCATCGCGTCGGACGCAATCGCGCCGCCGGGATAGAGCACCGAGATGTCGAGGAGATCGCGATGATGCGCATTGTTCTCGAGATCCAGGATGTGCCAGAGCACCAGCGTGGAAGGTTCGGCAGCCTGCGCCGCAAGCAGCTCCTCGCGGTCGCGGAAGCGCCGGCCGTCGGCAACGCGCTGCACCGAGTCATAGCCGGTGCCGTTGCGCGCCTCGAATTCAGGGTCGCTGAAGAACGCCGCCGCGAGCACCGTCGAACCGGTGCCATAGGGGTAGGCCTCGACCGTGATCGGAAGTCCCTGCGCCTGCGCCTTGGCCACCAGCTTTGCACAACGCTCGATATCGGTCTTGCTGGAGGAGTTGAAATGGCAGATGTGCATGTGCGCGCCGGTGGCACCGGCATAGCCGATGAGGCGGATGTAGGCCTCGGCGGCGCTTTCCGGATCGATGCGGGACATGAAGGCGACGTGGGTGAAGGTCGGCACGTCATGCGTGGCCGCCAATTGGCAAACCGCTGTGAGCTCCTGCACGCCGGCGCCCGGGGCATAGGCATTGAGGATGCCGATGCCGATGCCGCCCTCGTTCAGCCCTTCGGCCAGACGATCGAGGATGCCGGCGACCTCCGCATCGCTCGCCACGTTGTCGATCCAGCGGCGATCGCGCATGGCATTGCCGAACGCCTCCAGCGAGCTCTCGGAGTTGGAGCCAGTCATCGCGCCGATGCGCGCGAAAGCCCAGTTGGCGGCGGCGCCGTAGTTCAGCACGCGTCCCTTCGCCGCCTGCTTCCGGTACCATGCCGCGACCGGCAGCACTCCGGCCTCGAGGTCGAGCGTCGTCGTCACGCCGTCGAATGCCTGCATGCGGTCGGCGGGGATCGACTGGCCATGCGCATGCAGGTCGATGAATCCGGGCGCCACGACCAGCCCGGTCGCGTCGATGGTCCGCTCGGCGCCGCCGAGGGAGGTCCCGACCGCGGCGATCCGGCCATCCATCACCGCGACGTCGCCGACGGCGTCCATCCCGCTGGCCGGATCGACCACCCGACCGCCCGTGATCACCAAGCCGCCCATCTCGCAACTCCCGCATCCCAAAAGCCGGCCCCTCCAAGCCCGCAATCAGCTCGGAAGGTGCGCAGAGGAGCGTAACGAGAGGTATCAACGCGTCAAGGCGCGCTCAGGAATGCTAGCTCCGCAATCCCGGCGCTTCCTGGCCGGTGCGGGCGACATATTCGGTGTAGCCGCCGCCATATTGGTGGATGCCTTCGGGCGTCAGCTCCAGCACGCGGTTCGACAGAGTCGCCAAGAAATGCCGGTCGTGCGAGACGAACAGCATGGTGCCCTCGAAATCCGACAGCGCCGTGATCAGCATCTCCTTGGTCGCGAGATCGAGATGGTTGGTCGGCTCGTCCAGCACGAGAAAGTTCGGCGGGTCGAACAGCATCTTCGCCATCACGAGGCGCGCCTTCTCGCCGCCCGAGAGCACCCGGCAGCGCTTCTCGACGTCGTCGCCGGAGAAGCCGAAACAACCGGCGAGCGCGCGCAGACTTCCCTGCCCCGCGGTCGGGAACGCGTCCTCGAGCGACTGGAACACGGTGCGCTCGCCGTCGAGCAGGTCCATCGCATGCTGGGCGAAATAGCCCATCTTGACGCTGCCGCCCAATGCCACCGTGCCTTGATCCGGCTCGCTCGCGCCGGCGACGAGCTTGAGCAGCGTCGACTTGCCCGCACCGTTGACGCCCATCACGCACCAGCGCTCGCGGCGGCGGATCATGAAATCGAGGCCGTCATAGATGCGCTTGGCTCCGTAGCCCTTGTGCACGTTCTTCAAGGCGACGACGTCCTCGCCCGAGCGCGGCGCCGGCGGAAAGTCGAACGCGACGCTCTGGCGGCGGCGCGGCGGCTCGACCCGCTCGATCTTGTCGAGCTTCTTCACCCGGCTCTGCACCTGCGCGGCATGAGACGCGCGCGCCTTGAAGCGCTCGATGAACTTGATCTCCTTGGCGAGCATCGCCTGCTGGCGTTCGAACTGCGCCTGCTGCTGCTTCTCATTCAGCGCACGCTGCTGCTCGTAGAACTCGTAGTCGCCGGAGTAAGTCGTGAGCGAGCCGGAATCGATCTCGACCACCTTGGAGATCACGCGGTTGATGAACTCGCGGTCGTGCGAGGTCATCAGCAGCGTGCCTTCGTAATCGTGCAGGAACTTCTCCAGCCAGATCAGGCTTTCGAGATCGAGGTGGTTACTCGGCTCGTCGAGCAGCATGACATCGGGACGCATCAGGAGAATGCGCGCGAGCGCGACGCGCATCTTCCAGCCGCCGGAGAGCGCGCCGACGTCGCCGTCCATCATCTCCTGACTGAAGCCGAGGCCGGACAGCGCTTCGCGCGCCCGTCCGTCGAGCGCGTAGCCGTCGAGCTCCTCGAAACGGTGCTGCACCTCGCCATAGCGCGCGATGATCTCGTCCATCTCGTCGGCCTTGTCCGGATCGGCCATCGCGGCCTCGAGCTCGCGCAGCTCAGCCGCGACCTCGCTCACCGGGCCCGCGCCATCCATGACCTCCGCCACGGCGCTGCGGCCGGACATTTCGCCGACATCCTGGCTGAAATAACCAATGGTGATGCCGCGATCGATCGAGACCTGTCCTTCGTCAGGCAGCTCCTGTCCCGCGATCATGCGGAACAGCGTCGTCTTGCCGGCGCCGTTCGGGCCGACAAGGCCGATCTTCTCGCCCTTGTTGAGCGCCGCGGAGGCTTCGATGAACAGGATCTGGTGGCCGGCTTGCTTGCTGACGTTGTCGAGGCGGATCATGGGGTTTTTGGGGGATTTTTGTTGCAGCGTAATAGGCCATGCCGGCCGCCAGGGGAAGCCCCGGCCGCACCCGGATTCCCCCGTCAAACGCGAAATTCCCGTAATCTGCCCCGAGGCTTACGGCTTATAGACCTCGACCGTCTGCATCATGCCCATCTCCTCATGGTTCATCATGTGGCAGTGGAGCATGAAGACGCCGGGGAAATCGAGGAAGCGGGAGCGGAACACGACCTGGCCGCCCTTGCGCTCCACGATCACGGAGTCCCGGCAACGGCCGCTCACCGGTGCCGGGCACGCAGGCGCAGGCCGGTGCGCTCGTCGAAGCCTGGGTGAAGACCGGAGCCGCCTGCCCGGCGCCGTGACGAGGCGCTGGGGCGAGTACTCGTAGACGTCAGCTTCCGAGAGAAAAGCGGAGGTCGCCCGCTCGTCACCGATGGCTGGGCGCATACGCGCCGTGATGATATTATTTCATTTGTGGGCAACGCCATCCAATGGGTTTCCCGATGTCGGTCCAGATCGGCAGACGGACATTCCTCGGCGCGTTATCCGGCGCGGCGGTCACGTGGCCGGTATGGGCGCAAGGCTTGGGAAAGGAGCGGCCGCGTGTCGCTTGGCTATCGGGATCAGCAAGCAGGTTGGCCAAGTTCTTTGCAGATGATCTCGTGGCCGGCATGCGGGACTTCGGTTATATCGAGAGCCGCGACTTCGAGTTTGTACCTCGTTACGCCGAGGGATTTCAGGATCGGCTCACGGCACTCGCCCAGGAGATCGTTGCTCTCAAACCCTCTGTAATCGTAGCTGCTGCCGTTAACGCCGCAGTTCCAGCACGCGCCGCGTCACAGGTAATCCCCATTGTCTGTCCGGCGCTGGCCGATGCCGTCCACCTCGGCTTGATCGCGAGCGAAGCAAGGCCGGGCGGCAATGTCACGGGGATCGAACCCTATGTCACCGGATTGCCGGCCAAGCAGTTGGAGGTCGCCCGCGAGGTCGTGCCAGGGGCAAGACGAATCGGTCTTCTCACCAATCTCAAGGATCCGAAAGCTCCGCCGCAGCGACAGGAATTGGCAGGGGCGGCAAAGGCGATGGGATTGGCAATCGCGGAAGCCGATATCAGCAGTCCGGTAGAAATCGAACGCGCTATGCAGGCGCTGGCAAGCCTCCAGGTCGATGCCGTCATCGTCCTGCAGACCGGGCTCTTGTTGAGTGTGGGACCGCAAATTGCCCAACTGGCCGCGACGAAACGGCTGCCGACAATTTACGGCTATCGAGAACACGTGATGGACGGCGGGCTGATCAGCTACGGCGTGGATTTGCGCTGGTGCTATCACCGAGCCGCCTATTTCGTGGACAAGATTTTGCACGGCACTCCGCCAGGCGAACTCCCGGTGGAATTTCCAACCAAAATGACCTTGTCGATCAATCTCAAAGCGGCGAAAGCGCTCGGCTTAACATTGCCGCCAACCTTGTTGAGCTTTGCCGACGAAGTGATCGAATAGAGATCCTATTGGTGCAGCGCATGAGTCCGAGTTTGGCCCAAGCCGAGCGGTATTTAAAGGATCGTGCTGTCGGCCATCGGCGGCAATCCGGACGCCGGGTTGCACTTGCCTCAACCGCCGCTTCTGACCCCAAAGCGGAATTCGGCCAGAAGCCGGGCGGCTTCTGTCGGGCTCCGTAGCGCGTAATCCCGATCACCGAGATTTCGTACGCTCATGGATGGCAGGTCGGCTTCAGATGCGGTTGTTGCCGCCAAAGCGCGGCTTCGCGTGAAGTTGCGCTCTCTCGCTACGGCGACGAAGGCAAGTCAATCACTGGCGTCGCCCCGATTGATTCATCAACCTACCTTATAAGTCCAATCATAATTTATCATCTAATCGCATGAGAGGAAACGCCTTAGGGTTTGACCTGTGTCTTTCCAGATTGCGTCCGGCCGTGATCGCTCGGAAACGCACAGGAGAATAAACAATGCAGACTCGTGCGGTTGGCAACTGCGGACTTGCGGTCTCGGCTATCGGCCTCGGCTGCATGGGCCTGAATTACCATCGCGGTCCGGCCCCGGACCGCAATGAGATGATTGCGTTCGTGCGCGCGGCAGTGGAGCGCGGTGTCACCTTCTTTGACACGGCCGAGGTCTATGGCCCGCTCACGAACGAAGAACTCGTAGGTGAGGCTTTGGAGCCATTCGGCCAGGAGGTCGTCATCGCCACCAAGTTCGGCCACGATTTAAGTCAGACGAGGCCGAGCGGCCTGGACAGCCGCCCCGAGACCATCCGAAAGGCGGTGGAAGGTTCGCTGAAACGGCTGCGCGTCGAGATGATCGATCTCTATTATCAGCACCGGGTCGATCCCGACATGCCGATCGAGGACGTCGCCGGCGCGGTGAAAGATCTCATCGTACAAGGCAAAGTCAAGCATTTTGGGCTCAGTGAGGCGGCCGCCTCGACCATCCGCCGTGCGCACGCGGTTCAGCCGGTCGCGGCGATCCAGAGTGAATACTCCCTGTGGTGGCGCGAGCCCGAAGCAGAGGTGCTGCCGGTTTGCGCGGAGCTTGGGATCGGTTTCGTCCCCTATAGCCCGCTTGGGAGGGGATTCCTCACCGG
The DNA here is from genome assembly GCF_038085055.1 of Bradyrhizobium sp. ISRA442. Lineage (NCBI taxonomy): Bacteria > Pseudomonadati > Pseudomonadota > Alphaproteobacteria > Hyphomicrobiales > Nitrobacteraceae > Bradyrhizobium > Bradyrhizobium sp. ISRA442. Next base: position 290,032 of record NZ_JALGCN010000004.1, on the reverse strand, counting down.
CAAGATCGACGAGACGACCACCTTCGGCGGCAACGATAACCGCACGAGCCTGCCGCGCTTCGCGCCAGAGGCTCTCAGGGCGAACCGTCCCGTGGTCGAATTACTGGAGACGATTGGAAAGCGGAAGCACGCGACGCCGGCGCAGATCGCGCTCGCCTGGCTGCTGGCGCAGAAGCCCTGGATCGTCCCGATTCCAGGCACAACGAAGCGCAACCGGCTCGATGAGAACATTGGCGCGGCCGCAGTCGAGCTCACGCCCGACGATTTGCGGCAGATCGAGGAGGCCGCCGCCAGGATCACCATACAAGGCGACCGCTATCCCCCGGCAGAATCCGTGCGCACGGAGCGCTGACGGCATGGACGCCGCAACCACTAAAGGAGATAGCGACATGAACATTTCATTCGAAGGTAAGGTCGCTCTGGTGACCGGCGCAGCTTCCGGTATCGGTCTCGCAACCGCAAGAGCTTTCGCAGAATCGGGGGCGTCTGTCGCGCTCGCGGACTGGAACGAGAATACGGCACGCGCTGCCGTCGACGAGCTCACTGCTCGAGGTCACAAAGCGATCAGCATCCGTTGCAATGTGGCCGATGATGCTGAGGTCGAAGCCATGGTCTCAAAGACGGTCGAAACTTTCGGTCGGCTCGATGCCGCCTACAACAACGCCGGCGTCCAGAATGTGCTCGCAGAAACCGCTGACACTAACCGCGAGGATTATGATCGTGTCATGGGAGTCAATCTGCGCGGCATATGGAGCTGCATGAAGTTCGAATTGCAGCAGATGCGCAAGCAGGGCAGCGGCGCCATCGTCAATTGCTCGTCTCTCGGCGGTCTCGTCGGAGGTGTAGAACGCGGGATCTATCACGCCGCCAAGCACGGTATCCATGGGTTCACTAAAAGCGCAGCGCTCGAATATGGAACGCGGGGCATCCGCGTTAATGCCGTTTGCCCGGGATTGATATGGACACCGATGGTGGACCAGATGGTGGCCGGCGGGCAAGGCGATGCGCTCAAGGCCATGGAAAAAAGCATTCCGATGGGGCGTGTCGGACGCCCCGAGGAAATCGCGAATGCGGTTCTGTGGCTATGCAGCGAGGCCGCGAGCTATGTGACCGGCCAGTCCATCTCGGTGGACGGCGGCTTCGTCATGCGTTGATCGAACTGTCGAGCAGGTGAGCCCGTCAAGTGTTTCGAAAAACATAACGCAATTCGCAACCGACGTTGACACGACATTCAGCGATCGGCTTCGTCATTGTCGCTGCGCGGCCTCGGTAAGGTCTGGCGCTGAGCGTATTGCCCTCGCGCGTCGCCTAAGTCCCGCTTTTTGGCCCAAGGCCGACATGCAGACGCATCGGCTTCAACGTCGCCTTGTAACAGCAAAAGCGGACGCGGCGACGACTATATGAGACGCCCTAGGCCCGCCGCATCAGCTTGAGCGAAGCGGCAAGGCGCAGGCTGCGCTTGCCTGCGAGGCCGCGGATCAGGAGTAGCTGCCAGGTTCACAATATAACTTTCTTCGGACCAGATTGGCGCTGTCTCGTTAGCTGCTGTCATTCTTCGGGCAATCCCGCCTTCCTAAGTCCTTCGACGATCCGCTGATACTGGGCGACAAAAACCGGATTGTCCGAATAACCCTCATTGGCCCATTTCTTCACCGTGTAATTCGGCATTAGCCTGTTCAGATCGGCCATCGCGGCACGCGCGTTATCCTTTTGCCCTTTCCAGCCATAGGCAGAGATCAGGTCAATATAGGCATACCAAAGAAGCGGATTAGCGGCGATCGACTTGCTACACCAATCGATCGCTTCGTCGTCGTGACCGAGATGCGTATGTGCGTGACAGATAAAGTATAGCCAACCGCTCAGGAGCGGGTCGCGCGGACTCAGCCGGATGGCGGTTTCGACCGGCGCGAACAACTGCTCCGCGCGCCCTGCAAATAGCTTGGTAAGGCCACCTGCCGCATAGGCGTTCGCGAGATTTCGGTCCAGATTGATAGCTGTCTCGTATTCCGCGATCGACTGCTCAAACTGTTTCCGCACCCGCAAGATCTGGCCTTTGGTATCGTGTACCAGAGCATTGTCGGGCGCGCTCAAGAGTACCTGCCTCAGCGCTTCATCAGCGCGGGCGAGGTCAGCGGCGGGGGCATCGCTAAAACGATTTGCCACATCATTCACAAGCGTGCGCGCCAGGCCGTGCAGCGCCTCCGGAGATTGCGGATTGATGCGTAGTGCCCGCTCAAACAGCATCCGCGCTTCGGCCGACTGCTGACGAGATCGCGGTCTGTTAAAGGCGGCCCAGCCTCGCATGGCAAGTTCGGCCGCATCAGGGTTGTCCGGATGCTCACGCTCTGCACGCTGGCTTTCGGCCCTGATCAGTTCCAGGTTCAGGGTCCCGGCGATGCGAGCGGTGACCTCGTTCTGCAGTTTGAAGATGTCTGTGCGATCCTTGTCGAACCGATCAGCCCAAATGTGTGCGCCGGTTTCCGCGTTGATGAGCTGCGTATTTACTCGGACTTGGTCTCCGTCCCGCCGCACGCTGCCCTCTAGAGCGTATCGCACATTCAACTCGCGGCCGACCTGTTTGATGTCTACCGCCTTCCCCTTGAAGGTAAACGCAGTGTTGCGGGCGATCACGAAGCTACCTGAGATGCGTGACAAGTCGGTCGTCAGATCGTCGGTAATCCCGTCCGCGAAGTATTCTTGATCTGGATCGCTGCTCAAGTTCGCGAAGGGCAACACAACAATCGAGAAGCGTGGCGCGGGGCTTGCGTGAGAAATCGCGGCAACGCTCTTGGCGCTGTTCGTAGCAATAGAGGCCGATGAGGGGGTGCCAGGGTTCGATCGAAACCACCAAGCGGCTACTGTGACACCGCCGACGAGTGCCAGGACGATCGCGGCGCTAGTCCAAAGAAATCTCCGTGGCGTCGACCTTGGGGCGGCAGGCGCCTCCGGAGGAGCCGGCAGACTAGCCAGAACATCGGGCTGCAAGGCGAAGACGTGCACGGGGTGAGCGATATTTTTAAGGTTCTGCTCGCCCAGATCGGCGAACTCGACGCCCACCTTGCCCCGCACTTGATCGTAGGCAGAGGACGAGACGCAAATGCCGCCTGGTTCTGCGATGCTCTCAAGCCGCGCCGCTATGTTGACGCCATCTCCAAATATGTCGTGCGGCTCGATGATCACGTCGCCGATATTGACGCCGACGCGGAAAGCAATGCGTGCCCCTTCCGCCTCGCTGATCGCAAGTTCTTTTACACGGGTCTGGAATTGTATAGCAGCTCGAACAGCTTCGACCGCGCTCGGAAATTCCGCCAAGAACCCATCGCCGGTTTTCTTCACGATCCGGCCGCCGTGTTCGGCAACCGCGGGCGTGATGCTCTCCGTGAGAAGTCCGGCCAACTTGGCGTGGGTGACCTCTTCGTTTTCGTGCATGAGTCGCGAATAGCCAGCGACGTCGGCGGCTAGGATCGCCGACAACCTGCGCTCGACCCGGCTTGGCCGCTCCTGCAACATGGCCCGCAGTCCAACTCAGTTACATTTGTACGATGGATCACGCGGCAGCGCCAACGCGCTTTGATGAGATGTCCGCCCAGGGGATCATGTCGATCGTCTGAAATGTCAGCCGCGCTGACCGACATCCGCTCCGGATGGGTGAACAGACATTTGGAAGCGGATGTCGCTTTTTTGACCTCGAAGGAGACTGTCCTGGCCGCCGTGGAAATAGTGCCAGATTAAATCGGCTTTCCACGAGGGGTCGCGGGCATGGGTGTCGGATGAGACGTTCCATGAGGAATTCGTCTTCGCGGCGAAAGGTTAGTCCCCGCTCGATTGATGACGGTTCAGCAGCGCGGTGCCAGCGCAGCTCTCTGCGGTGCCGCAAATCCGGTTCTGGGCCCTTAGCCGAAGGTGTCACTGACCATCGGCACATCGGTTCGTTGAGGTAGACCAGACGTCGTTCAGTTCGGCCATCATTGGCAACTTTTGGCCCGGACTACCAAGGGGCATTGAGCGATCGCTCCATGACGATCGTGCGTTCGTCACCATAGTAGCTGTCGCGCACGGCCTTGAACCCAAGCCGCGCGTAAAAGGGCTCGGCGGTGACCGACGAAGGGACGGTCAACGAAGAGATGTTTCGTTCACGCGCTGTGCGCTCAATCTCAGCCATCAGGAGCCTGCCAATCCCCTGTGCGTGAACATCGGGAGCCACGAAGACCGTACGGACTACGCTTCCGTCAAGGCTTGCTGTTCCAACGAGGCGGCTGTCAATCGTAGCAACAAAGACGGTGCGCTTGCCGATCAGTTGCAGCACGGCGCTCGGGCTGAAGCTACGCTCGACCCTTTCGATGATCTCGTCTGAATAGTCCTTCGCATTTGCTTCGCGCAGCGCGCGTAAAATGACCGCGCTTATTTCGTCGGCGTCGTCTTCGAGGGCTGGGCGGATCGCGCATTCCATTGATCCCTCCCACCGTTAACTCGAATGATGATCGATTGAATCGAACTTGCAGTGTCGATGCAGGCGATTCATCCGGACGTCCCTTTTCCGACTTGGCGAGAGCGATGGGGCCAGAGGTTCAAAAGCGGAAGCGGCCATGATTGGCCGCAAACCGCATTTTCCGCATATGACCATTGATCCGTTACATCACACCACGGCCCCATAGATACCGCGTGCTATCTCTAAGCGTATCGATAGCTCGTTGACCTGTGTGTAATCGATCTCGGCGCGCGTCAAGCCGATGTCCATCAGCTCCCTGTCACTCAGGTCCTGCAAGCTGGCTCGCAAGCTCTGGCGTTGGCGCCGCTCCTGAAACGCACGCCAATATCGCTGGAGCAAGGCTCGGACGCTCCGCGGCGATGCGATGGATACGTCGAGACCAAGCCCTGCGGCATCGCGCTCGGTCTCGGAACTGATGTTCGTCTGTTGGGGTGGCATCGGATGCTCCTGCTGTTGCGCCGGCAGGGAGCGTGGCCAAACAAAAGGCCCCGTCCGATGCCGGCGGGGCCTGGTGAAAAGATGTCGTCGTCGAACTCCTAGCGCGCGACTCCTTCCACGGCCCAGCCGAAGCGGGTCATGTGAATGCTGTTGAAGTTGCGCACTGATTTGTTCATCACGTGCTGATACCACGACGATCGTCTAAAATCAAGGGATGTGAGGAAGCCCGTTACATCCTGGAGGCGAGTCGCCTCGGCCCAGCGAAATTCTGTGCAGGGTAACCGATAGGTTGCCGCTGGCCTCAACGTCCGCCTTTGGCCCCAGCGAAGCGACGCGCATCTGATGGAGATCCGCCTAGTGGGGCATGGCGGACTAGATTTGCTGAGCTTGAGTTCTTTGCATTTTGTCCCGATTGCAGACATCGCCTCCGCCGGGCACGTGCAAAGAATCTCGACACAATCCTATGGTGAGCCGTTGTTGTACTACATCTACCAGTTAGGAGGTAGTTTTGGGGCTCAAAAAGATATTTTGCACACGCCGTGATCCTTAATTGCCTGGCGTTTCCTGTTCGGGCGGCCGGCATCCAGTTGCTGGAATCTCCGTCGCTCGCCGGCGCTATTTGGTATCCATGCGCAGCTAAGCCGCAGGGTGTGCCACTTGGCAGCCTCGCGGTACCCTTTACGAATTCCCTTGAAGGCGCGAAGGATTGTCCGGTCACTGGCGCAAAGCTGCCTCTGGTGGTCTTCTCCCACGGTCGCGGCGGCTGGTTCGGTCTCCATCATGACACGGCAGAGGTGTTGGCTGACGCCGGCTTTGTCGTCGCAGCCATTAGGCTGTGTACTCATAAACCGGCGGCTAAGTCCGCTTCGCTCCGATACCAACCTCCTTTGCCAACCGCGACAAATGTCGCGATGGGCCAAAAGCAGAAGAATTTAGTCGGACAAAGGCCCGCCTTCTTTGGCCGGCCTCGTCGTGCAAGAGGCAGCCTGCTCAAGTACTATTCAAGCCCGCCAGAAGGGTTTTTTGATTTCCAGAGCGATGTCGGACCAGGACAACCCGACATCATGCAAGTCGTGGTCAGTCCATTGCGCCAATTCGCGGCGCTGCCGAACCCGCTCGCGCCAAATTTGCAGTGTGCCAAACGCGCGCTTCACTGCATAAGAAAGCTCCGAGCCGCCCGGCCCCACGGTCTTCGACATCCGGGCACCATACGAGGTCGATCCGCCCCTCCCCTTCATCGTCAGTCCTTTGCTCGGCCAAGCCAGATCGCGACCGCACCGGCGAGCAACACAGCGGCCGAAATGAGCAGCGAGGCATGTGCGCCCGCAATGAACACGTTGTTGCCTCCGACCAGCGAGCCGAATAGGGCAACGCCAAGCACGCTGCCGGTCTGCCGCGTTGCGTTCAGCACGCCCGCGGCGATGCCGGATCGCGACTTCTCGACACTGCCGAGCAGCGTCGAGGTCAAGGACGGCACGAGCAGGCCGAGCCCGCCGCCGAGGACCATAAGCTGAGTGCCGATCGCCCCGTAGCTGGTGCCTGAGGCCACAGGCAGCAGCGCAACGCAGCCCGCGGCAGTGATCACACAAGCCAGTGCAATGGTTTGCGGCGCGCCGAGGCGCTCGCTCACCGATGCGGTGACGAGGTTGGCGGGCAGCACCATGCCCATCATGGGCACGAAGGCGAGTCCTGTTGCGAACGGCGACCAGCCGTTGACCTCCTGGAAGTAGAGACTGAGCACGAAGATCAGGCCGTAGAAGGCGATGTTGAAGAGGAGCCCGACCAGAGCGGTCAGCGCAAACATGCGGTGGCGGAACAGCGAGAGTGGCAGCATCGGTTGTGGCGCGCGCGCCTCGCGCCATACGAACAGGACTCCGATCACGGCCGATGCCACGAAGCCCATGATGACGCGCGGATGGCTCCAGCCGAGCACGCCGCCTTCGATCAGGGCGCCGGCCAGCGTGCCGAGGGTTGCAATCGCCGTGATCTGTCCCGGCAGATCGATCTCGCGCTGCGCGAGCCGCGGCGTCTCCTCGGCATAACGCCAGGCAAGCCAGAGGCCGGCGGCGCCAATCGGCAGGTTGACGAGAAAGATCGCGCGCCAGCCGACTAGCGCGATCAGCGCGCCGCCGACGAACGGCCCCGAAGTCAGTGCGACGCTCGCACCTGCGGCCCAGAAGCCGACCGCGCGGCCGCGCGCCTTCGGATCGGTATAGGTATGATTGAGCAGCGTCAGCGAGTTCGGCACCAGGATCGCTGCTGCCAGGCCCTGCACGGAGCGTGCGGCGATCAGGAATATCGCCGACGGCGCCAGCGCGCAGGCGAGCGAAGCCAACGTGAAGATCGCAAAGCCCGCGATGAATATCCGTTTGGCGCCAATGCGGTCACCGAGCGCGCCGGAGGTCAAAATGAAGGCCGCGAATGCGATGGTGTAAGCGGTCACGACCCATTGCAGCTCGGCCACGCTACCGCCGAGCGAGGTGCCGATGCTGCTCAGCGCAGTATTGACGATGGTGATATCGAGCTGCACTACGCCAAGGCCGAGGCTCGTGGCAGCAAGTGCCAGCGCCGTCGCGAGAGGCGAACGGGATGACGTGTTGTCGGAGTGGGCTAGTTCCGGCTGCCTTGTATTGAACGAAGTTGTTTGCATTGATCCCACTCAGTTTCCTGTAAGAATTTGACGGCCCAGATCAGCCCGCTTTGCGATGGTCATTCGATACCAATCGAATATTCGGAGCCGCGGGATGATCTTTCGCCTCATCGCGGGACTTCCTTCACCGGGCCTGTTGGCGTCCAGGCAACCTATGTCTCGTGATCGAACCAGTCTCGCGGAAACACTACGGTCTTGACCGAAGTATTCGTGCTTGGCACTGCGTCCTTATCGGCGTACGAGAAGGGCATGGACACGGGACCCAAAATCGCCCAAGTCGCAGCACTCATCGGCGACCCGGCGCGCGCCAACATGCTGAGCGCGCTAATGGACGGCCAAACGTTGACCGCCTCGGAGCTCGCGTATGTGTCTGGCGTGGCGCCGCAGACAGCGAGTGGCCATCTTGCGAAACTCAGCGACGCGGGATTGCTCGCGCTCGCAAAGCGGGGCCGACGACGATATTTCCGCCTGGCCTCTCCGCACGTCGCGCGCGTGCTGGAAGGTCTCATGGTCGTGGCGCAGGACGGCCCCGCCCGGCAGCGCAATCTCTGGCGCGGTGGAGAAACGCTCCGGTACGCTCGCACGTGCTATGACCACATGGCCGGCCGCATCGCCGTCGCAATCGCCGACCGGCTGGTCCAACAGTCGTTTATTCTGCTCGACGAGGATGGCGGGCAACTCACCGATGCCGGCCGGTTATTCTTCAATGAGTTGGGCGTCGATCTTCGCCTCGCCTCCAAGCGCCGGGTGTTCTGTCGTCCCTGTCTCGACTGGAGCGAGCGCCGGCCGCATCTGGCCGGGGCGGTCGGCGCCGCCATTCTTGATCACGCTCTCCAGCACAATTGGGTCGAGCACGTCAGGGATAGCCGAGCGCTCGTCGTAACCCCAGTTGGCGTTAGAGAGCTCGCCGCAACGTTCGGCATCGAGGGCGCACCCCCGATGGACGGTCACGATGGGCGTGTTGGATCAGTCTCCGGAGGCCGGGTATCAGCTATAGCGGTCGAATCAGCGTCCCTCGGACGGAGGTAGTAGCGCGATTAGCCACTTTCGGCGGTGGGGACCGGAGCTGAGCGCGAAGTGTTGCGATTGGCCAGACCCCTGTGATTCAAGCTCCCAAACTGGGGCTCGAATCATGCGCTACGAACTCGCTGATCATGAATGGGTTGCCATCAAGCCCATGCTGCCCAATAAGCCTCGTGGCGTTCCTCGGGTAAACGGCCGACGTGTGCTCAACGGCATCTTCTGGGTCTTGCGATCCGGGGCACCTTGGCGCGATTTGCCGGATCATTTTGGCCCGTACACGACCTGCTACAACCGTTTCGTCCGCTGGCGACGAGCTGGTGTCTGGGGCCGCATCATTGACGCACTTGCCGTAGCCCACGATGCCGCTGTCCAGATGATCGACACCTCCATTGTCCGCGTGCATCAGCCTGGAGCCTGCATCACACGAAACAAGCGCCAATCGATGGGGAGGTCACGCGGCGGCTTGACGAGCAAAATTCATGCGGTGGTAGATAGCAATGGTCTGCCGGTACGGCTGGCGTTGAGCCCCGGCGAGGCGCACGACGTTCGACTTGCGGGAAAGCTGCTGTCTCGCCTCAAATCTGGGTCAATGCTGCTGGCCGACCGCCGCTATGACGCGGACTGGATCAGAGAGCTCGCCATGAAGAAGGGCGCGTGGGCCAACATCCCGCCGAGAAGGAATCGGAGCGATCCGATCTGCTTCAGCCCCTATCTCTATCGCTCGCAACCAAGTCGAGCGGTTCTTCAACAGGATCAAACAATGTCGTCGGGTGGCGACGCGCTACGACAGGCTCGCTGCCAACTATCTTGCCTTCGTTCAACTCGCGTCAATCAGGCTATGGCTGCGTCTTTATGAGTCCGCGTCCTAGTCATCCGGGCGACAACGGCAACGATACCTCGCAAAGCGAAACCCTGTCAGTCTGGGCTTCACGGCCGGTCGACATGGTTCGCTTACTCGATTTCATGTTGAAGGATTGGAAGGACAGAGAGGCTATTGACCCGTCCAGGATTGGGTTCTTCGGCTTTTCGAAGGGCGGCTATACGGGGCTGGTGCTCGAAGGTGCCACTTTCGATTTCCAGCGCACTGCATCCTACTGCACCGACAACTCTCGATTTTGCCAGCAGGTTCGGAGCGGCGACGTCCTGCAAAACCTGCCGAGCGACATTCGGATCAGAGCTGCCGTGCTGGCCGATCCTGCACCGACCGTGGCTTTCACGAAGAATACCTTGTCACCCATCCACATCCCGTTACAGGTCTGGCGATCTGAAATAGGAGCGAAAGATCGGGGAGTTGATCCGGAAGGCGTTGCGCGTGTCCTCAATGCCTTGCCGGGCCAACCCCAGGTTCATATCGTGCCAGCCGGCCACTTCGCGTTCTTGCCGCCATGCTCACCGGAGCTTGCCGCAAACTTGCCGCGCTTCTGCACCGATCCGGCGGGCTTTGATCGGGCAGCCTTTCACCGTGATTTCAACGCAAGCGTTCTAAGATTCTTTCGAGAGCATCTCTGAGCGATGGTGGAATCCGCTCAGGCGGTTTGGTCGGTACCCTCGAAAGGACCGCTTTTGGGCCGACGGCCGACATGCAGACGTCTCGGCTTCAACGTCGCCTGCAAAGCGGACGCGACGAATTCATGAGCGCGCGCCTCAAGCCCGCCGCATCAGCTTGAGCGAAGCGGCAAGGCGCAGGCTGCGCTTGCCTGCGAGCGCGATGCCTTCGAGTTCACCGCTGTCCGCCGTACAGCTTCCGGAGAAACCGATCCCGACCTCATAGCCGCCGAAGACGGGATTCTCTTCCTTCGCCGGCGTATGTTCCTGGTTGAGGATCTCACCCTTCCAGCGGCCATCCGCAGACGAATAGGAGCCGAGGTAGTAGAAGAATGCATCGCCGCCGAGGATGCGGCCGTCCATCAGCAGCATGACGCCGGAGAGCCCGGCATCGACACCGTCGAGCGCGCGGATGTGGATGGAGTACAGCCCGTTCGCAATGCCATCAGGCCCGACCGTGCCGCGCGGCGGCAGCGCCGCATCGTCGAGCGGCGCAAGGTTTGCCCAGAACACGCCGTCGGGCATCGGATCCGCCTTGCCTTCGAACAGGATTGTCGATCCCTCCGTCCTGCCGCGCACCTTGATCGCAGCGACGTCGGCGCCCATCAGCGGCTTGAAGTCGGGATCATCATTGTGACGCTCGGTGATCACCTCGCCGATGATCTCGCCATCGCGCTCCTGATATGTGCCGAGATGCGCGAAGGCTGAATTGCCGCCCAGCAGCTTGCCCTCGTGCATGCACATGATGCTGCGGCCGAACGCGCCGTTGATGCCGTACTCAACCTTGTAGAGACCGTCCAGCAATGAAATGGCCCGCAAATGCAATATCGAATCGCCGGCTACCTAGCATTGTCCGACGGCCGTTGCCATCGGGCTTTTCCGCGCAGGAACCGTTGGCCTTCCGCTGCGATGATGCCATCGTCCCGGTGTTTTGCCCGACGCGTCAATCGATTTCGCTAAATCCGCATACCGCCATCCCGGCCTCCCGGCTACTTTGCATGGGGTTGTTTTCGATATTTTTTGTAGGCCGGTCCGGGACGGCATTCACCACGCGCTAGTGCCGCTTGAAATATTGCACCTCGCGCTCGTGCTTTTCGGCCGCCGCACGGCTCTTGAAGGTGCCGAGATTGCGGCGCTTGCCGGTCTTGGGATTCACCTTGCGTGAATAGAGACGATATTCGCCGGATGCCAGTTTGCGGATCATGATCGCGCCTCCCGTTCGTCCAGGACTCAACGACGGGCTTGCGGGCGAGGTTCCCCAAGCAAGCCGCGGCAGAGGCATCCGCAGCAACCTCGCCCATTAGGGCTCTAGCCCGGACTGCCGCAGGACGGGCACCACCTCGCGTGAAGCCAGATAGCGCAGCAGGCGGTCGGCGGCTGCGGCATGCTTCGCATCCGCCATGCGGGCGGCGGAAAACACCGCCGGCGTTTGCAAGGTGTGCGGGATCGGTCCTACCACCTCGATGCCGTCGATCTGCTTCAACTCGCTGACCTGCTGCACGGCGAGATCGGCCTCGCCGGTCACGAGCCGCTCTGCCGTAAAACCTTGCTGCACGATGGTGGCCCCGGCATTGATCTCGGCCGCAATCCCCATCCGCTCGATCAATTCCGCGAAGTAGATTCCGCTCGCGCCGAGTCGTGAATAGGCGACGGATCGCGCGGCCAGCAGCGTCTGGCGCAGCGCACCTTCGGTGACGATATCGGGATGCGCGTGCCCTGCCCTGACGGCAATACCGACATAGGAGCGCGCCAGGTCGACGGCGCTGTCCGCGGCCACGCGGCCTTCGCCGATGACCTCGTCGAGCCCTTCGCGCGTGAGGATCACGAGATCGGCGGCCTCGCCATCGCGCAACCGCTTGAGCAGTGCCTGGGTCGGCGCGAAGTCCGCGTCGATCCGGATACCGGTGGCCGCCTCAAAGGCCGACGAGAGCTGACGCATCGCCCCTAACAGGCCAAGCGTCGAGAGCGTGCGGACGGTATTTTCCATGTGTGATTCCGGGATAGTGATCAGACGCGATGCATCAGCTTGAGCGCGGCGGTCAGGCGCAGGCTGCGCTTGCCGGCGAACGCGGTTGCCTCCAGCACCGCGTGCTCCCCGTCATAGGTGCCGGAGAAACCGATCCCGACCTCATGACCGCCGAAGATCGGATCGTCCTTCGCCGGCGTGTGCTCCTGGTTCAGGATCTGGCCCTTCCAGCGGCCCTTCGCCGCTGTGTAGGTGCCGAGGTAATAGAACGATGCATCGCCGCCGAGGATGCGGCCCCGGTTCAGCAGCATCACGCCGGTGAGGCCGCCATCGACGCCATCGAGCATGCGCAGGTGAACCGAGTAGAGTCCGTCGACGATGCCGCCCTCGCCGGCGCCGCCTGCGATCGGCACCTCGTCCTCCGTGATCGGCGTCATCACCGACTGGAAGGGCACGCCGGGCAACTCCTTCAGCTCCCCCCTGAAGCGATAGAGATCGCCGTCCGGCGTCCCCTTCGCAATCAAGGTCGCATCGTCAGTGCCGGCCATGGCGCGGTAATTTGGATCCGGGTTGTGGCGGACAGTCTTGATTATGACGTCGACGCCGTCGTCCGTCTTCTCGTAGGTGCCGATGTGGGCGAAGGCCGAATTGCCGCCGAGCATCTTGCCGTTGCCGGCATGCATCACGCTCCTGCCGACCGCGTCGCCAAGCTGAAATCGCACCTTGTAAAACCCTTCGAACACCAGCCGCGTCCCCGGCCCTGCGCGCATCCGAGCGCAGTCTATCCCGCTTTCGCCGGCGATGGACAAATTTAGGGCCCGGCATGGCCGCCAGACCGCAGCGGAGATCGTCATCAAAATGCAAAAATCCGCCAGAGCCTTTCGACTCTGGCGGATTGAAAGCAACCCGGACCAGCCCCCCCTGGCCCGGGCCGGGAGGATCTTAGGCCGCGGCCTTCTTGTCGGTCGGCACGGACGAGATCGTCTTCAGGATCTGCGAAGCGATCTGGTATGGGTCGCCCTGCGAGTTCGGACGGCGGTCTTCCAGATAGCCCTTGTAGCCGTTGTTGACGAAGGAGTGCGGAACGCGGATCGAGGCACCGCGGTCGGCCACGCCATAGCTGAACTTGTTCCAGGGCGCGGTCTCGTGCTTGCCGGTCAGACGCTTGTCGTTGTCCGGGCCGTAGACGGCGATATGGTCCATGAGGTTCTTCTCGAAGGCGGCCATCAGCGCCTCGAAGTACTCCTTGCCGCCGACTTCACGCATGTAGGCGGTCGAGAAGTTGGCGTGCATGCCCGAGCCGTTCCAATCGGTGTCGCCGAGCGGCTTGCAGTGGAATTCGATGTCGATGCCGTACTTCTCGGTGAGGCGCAGCATCAGGTAGCGGGCCATCCACATCTGGTCGGCAGCGGTCTTGGAGCCCTTGCCGAAGATCTGGAATTCCCACTGGCCCTTCGCGACTTCCGCGTTGATGCCTTCATGGTTGATGCCGGCCGCGAGACAGAGGTCGAGATGCTCCTCGACGATCTTGCGGGCGACGTCGCCGACGTTCGAATAGCCGACGCCGGTGTAGTACGGACCCTGCGGGGCCGGATAGCCGGACGACGGGAAGCCGAGCGGACGGCCGTCCTTGTAGAAGAAATATTCCTGCTCGAAGCCGAACCAGGCGCCGGCGTCGTCGAGGATGGTGGCGCGCTTGTTGGACGGATGCGGGGTCTTGCCATCGGGCATCATGACTTCGCACATCACCAGCACGCCATTGGTGCGGGCGCCGTCCGGGAAAACTGCAACCGGCTTCAGCACGCAGTCCGAGCTGTGGCCTTCGGCCTGCTGCGTGGAGGAGCCATCGAAGCCCCAGAGCGGAAGCTGCTCGAGCGTCGGGAACGACGCGAATTCCTTGATCTGAGTCTTGCCGCGCAAATTCGGTGTCGGCGTATATCCGTCGAGCCAGATGTACTCGAGCTTGTACTTGGTCATTGAGCCTCTCTGTAGATGATGCGAAAGGTGGGAACCGAGAGTTCCCGCACATTGTACCCGGCCATCATCGGCCGCCCGGTTACAAGCATTTTACGTGCCAAAAGACCGTACTGCTGACCTTTATCCACCGGTGCCGGTCCACGCCGGCAGGCCCGCCGGAGGTCCCCAAATCCGTGCGTCACAGCAGCGCACCTTTCCGTGAAGCTGCACTGCAAAAATCCCGCGGAAAACGCTCGATTCTAATGCAGCCTAGCGCTGCAGTGCCGCTACCGATGAAAGGCGCAGCACCGTCCCGCAATTTTCGCAAAGTCGCCGGCCCGCCTCTCGCAACCTTCGCAATGGCCCAGGCGTTTGGTCACTCGTCCGATGCCTTGGAGGAAGCAAAACATCGGCAGCCCAAGAAATAGGCAGGAAGTGATCTGCTTTTGGGCACTTTGCATTCCCGCATGCTCGGCCAATATCGAGATTCCAGTAACCACAATCGAACGAGTCAGGCGCAGCTTGGAGGCCAAGCGCTTCGACCAAGGAGATATCGAATGATCAACAATGGTCTGAGTGAGGGATCTGCAAAGATCTACCAATTCCCCGTCGGCGGCCGCGCCGCTCTCGGGGGGCGCCGCTATGGCGAGACCCGCCTTCCTGCCGATCACGTTTCGCGTCCCGTGAGCGAATCGATCTGCAGCGATAGCTGGTATCATCAGGAGGCGATCGACGAAGCCAAGCCGAAATGGGACCGATGATGCCCGCCTTCGGTTCGGGACTGCCGTGCTCGCTCGAATCCGGGCGGCAATTCGAAAAAGGGTCGAAACAACGTCGTTTCGACCCTTTTTGATTCTTGGGACCTTGTTGTTGGGACCAGGTTCTCAGATCACCGCACAGGTGGTGACAGGCCGCTTGAGATGCTTGACCGTGGTGGTGCCTGTCTTGCCGAATTTCAGCGTGATGCCCGCCCCTGAATAGCGTGCG
Source organism: Bradyrhizobium sp. ISRA442 (assembly GCF_038085055.1). Taxonomy (NCBI): domain Bacteria; kingdom Pseudomonadati; phylum Pseudomonadota; class Alphaproteobacteria; order Hyphomicrobiales; family Nitrobacteraceae; genus Bradyrhizobium; species Bradyrhizobium sp. ISRA442. Next base: position 274,978 of record NZ_JALGCN010000004.1, on the reverse strand, counting down.
CCCGAGACCGTCAGCCGCTTGGCGAGAGTGATCGGCTCGCCGTCGATCTGGACGAAGGCGCGCTTGTCGTAGTCATAAAACCCAACGATGAACTGCGTACCATCGGCACAACGATAGGTCTGGAACGTCTGCGCGCTCGCCGGCCGCGCCTGGAAGGTTCCGCCTGCAAGAAGTCCGAAAGCCAAAATAATGGCCTTGTGCCGGCCCATGATCGCCCCCTGTAATAGACCTCAAGAAAAAACCCGAAGGACGCCTGCTACGCGCGCCCGCCGGTAACATAGCCCAAGCTGATCCCATGTCAGACTCCCCTGCCCGCCACCTCAAGCTGCAAGGCGCCAGCAATTTTCGCGATCTCGGCGGCTATCCGACTGCCGACGGCCGCACGACGCGTTGGCGCCACATCTTCCGCTCCAACCATCTCGGCCAGCTCACTGCGGCCGATGTCGACATCGTCCGCGCGCTCGGCGTAAGGAGCGCGTTCGACTTTCGCGGGGTTGAGGAGCGCGCCGCCGGCGTCTGCGTGGTCAATGAGATCACTGTCCACTCGCTGCCGATCGAACCGACCGTGGTGGCTGCGCTGCGCGCCGAGCTCGCCAGGGGCACGCTGACCGCGCCGGTTGCGCTGGAGATCATGCGCGAGTCCTACCGCAACTATGTCCGCTACAACACGCACAGCTTCCGGACGCTGTTCGGGCACTTGTTGGAGGACCGCGCGCCGCTCGTCATCCACTGCACTGCCGGCAAGGACCGCACCGGCTTTGCCAGCGCGCTGATCCTGCACGCGCTCGGCGTGGCGGACGGCATCATCGCCGAAGATTACCTGCTGACCAACCAGCTCTACCGCCGTGACGCCACGAGCGCGGTCGATCTTCCCGCCGATGTGCTCGACGCCATCGGAAGCGTCGAGGCCTCCTATCTCGATGCCGGCTTCGAGGCCGTGCGCGCCGAATATGGCGATCTCGAATCCTACTTGCGCGATGGGCTCAAGCTCGGCACACCGGAGCGGACCGCGCTGAAGGCGCGCTATTTGCAATTCTAAGCGCCGTGTGCCCGGAGGTCGATGATGCAAGGTAAGGTTCTGATCGTCACCGGCGTGCTCGGCGCGCTCGGCAAGATGGTGGCCGAGGTTGCGCGGGCGCGAGGCGCGCGCATTGCCGGCATCGACTACGCCCCCTCGCAGATGCCGGCGACGGCCGACCGCATCGAGATCGGCGGCGTCGATCTGACCGATGCGGCACAGGCGAAGACGGCGGTCGATACGGCGGCACAGCACTTCGGCAAGCTGGACGCGCTGATCAACGTCGCTGGCGGCTTCGCCTTCGAGACGGTCGGCGACGGCGACATCAAGACATGGCAGCGCATGTATGCGCTCAATGTGCTGACCGCGCTCAACACCTCGCGCGCGGCGCTGCCGCATCTCGCCGCCTCCAAGGCCGGCCGCATAGTCAACATCGGCGCGATGGGCGCGCTACATGCCGGGGGCGGCATGGGCCCCTACGCAGCCTCCAAGGCCGGCGTGCATCGCCTCACCGAGGCACTGGCCAACGAGTGGAAAGGCAAGGTCACCGTGAACGCGGTGCTGCCGTCGATCATCGACACCAAGGCCAACCGCGCGGACATGCCGAAAGCGGATTTCTCCAAATGGGTGACGCCGCAGGAGCTCGCTGAGGTGATCCTGTTCCTCGCCAGCGACGCCGCGAGCGGCGTCACGGGTGCCCTGATCCCGGTGAGTGGACGCGTCTAGTCCGGCACCCCGATTTGCCGCCCTGCACGCCGTCCAGCATCTCGATCCGGATGTGGTACAGCCCATTCCCGATTGTCATCTTCGCGAACGCCCGACTGTCCCCGCGTGCAGGATAGCCGCACCATCGATTCCCGATCAAATGGCGCAGAGGCCTAGGTCCGATCCGGGCTAGACTGCCCGGAACTGATTCTCGAAACGGAACGCAAAGCCTCGGAAGCTTTCTTGGAAACCTCCCTTTATCTGCCCGTCAAACGCTTCCTCGAAGAGCTCGGCTTCACGGTCAAGGGCGAGATCGGCGGCTGCGATCTCGTAGGCTTGAGCGCCGGCGATCCGCCGGTCGTGGTGATCGGCGAGCTCAAGCTCTCCTTCAATCTCGAGCTGATCCTGCAGGCCGTCGACCGCGCGCCGGCCGGCGACGAGATCTGGATCGCCGCAAAGATGTCGGCGCGCGGCAAGGGACGCGAGAGCGATGCGCGCTACCGCAACCTCTGCCGTCGGCTCGGCTTCGGCATGTTAGGGGTGACCGATCGCGGCCAAGTCGAGGTGCTGGTGAAGCCGCCGACGGCAGCCCCGCGCCGCGAGCCGAAGACACGCTCCCGCCTCGTCGCTGAGCATCAGCGCCGCCACGGCGATCCCGTGCTCGGCGGCAGCACGCGGGCGCCGATCATGACCGCCTATCGGCAGCAAGCGCTCGCCTGCGCGGCGGCGCTCGCCGACGGGCCGCGGCGCGTCCGCGAGCTGCGCGAACGTTGTCCGGACGCCGGCAAGATCCTCCTGCACAACGTCTATGGCTGGTTCAAGCGCGCCGAGCGCGGAATCTATGGCCTCACTGAGGCCGGCCAGGCGGCCCTGAAACGCTGGCCGCAGCAACGGGTTAACGTCGATGCCGGTGTCGCCTCTCCGTCCTGACATTGGATCGATGCAAGCCGTGAATAGCTGAGATGCCACATCAAAATCATATTGCAATGCAACATAGGCGGCACTAGGTATCCCGGGATCGAAATGAGGCCCCCATGAGTGCAGACTGGAATACCAAATATGGCACGCGGCGCGTCCGCCACGATCCGCCGACCCTGGACGAGGCGATTTTCGCCGCCGTCGGCATCACCGACGATCAGGACGCGCAGGCCGAGATCGCTGCCGCGCTGATGGGAATGCCGCTCGATGTCGTGCAGGCCGAAGTGAAGAAGCAGGCCCGTACCAACACCCGCATTTCGGCAACCCGCGTCATCGCCGGCGAACAGGGCGCACAACGTTCGGTCGTGGTCGAACGCCGCGTCGTGCGCCGTTTCGGCAACGACAAGCGCACCGGGACCTGAGCGCTTTTTCATTCCCCCAAATACGAAAGCGGACCGGCCTTGCCGGTCCGCTTTTTTGATTCCGGGCAACGCCCCTAAGCGGCGCGATTGCCGTACATGCTGGAGATGAGCTTCCAGCAGGTCGAGTTGAAGCTGAGGATCGCGCGGCCGGCCGTAAACGGCGCTGCCGCGAGATCAGCAAGCTCGGCCTCGGGCGTCTTGGCGAGATCGATCGTGCCTGTCGATTCGCCATGCCGGAATTGCAGATGCGCGCCGAACTTCTTCGCAAGTCCGCGCATAGCGTGATTCTCGGCTCCCGTCGTGATGCGCAGGCGCTTGTAGCCTTTCCAGCGCGCCTCGGCGATCAGGCGGCGGAACAGCACGGTGCCGACGCCTTGGCGGCGCGCCGAGGCTTCCACGCTGAACGCGACCTCAGGCAACGAATCGCCTTCCGGCGGATGCAACTCGGCGGCACCGCGGACCACCCCGTCGACGATATAGGCGACGATCACTGTACCGTCCTCGGCACAGCGGGCGGCATAACGCTCGATGAAGCTGTCGTCGAGAAAACCGTTGAATCGGTCGTGCCGGCTTTCAGGATCGAGCCTCAGAAGGTGATCACGCAGAAGCGGCAGCTCTTCCTGCTGGATCAGTGTCCGCACATAGCCCTGAGCGGTACGGACGGTCTCTTGAATTGCCACGTCAAAACTCCTCTTGGTGTCCCTCGAGGAGGCGTTCGAATCCCTAGGCGCCCAATATTGTGCGTCGCAGCATATTTTTCAAGATGGGAACCTGCCCAAGTTAGAGGCATGGCAAACGACCAATTCGTTAACAGAATCAAGTCCCCATAATCATCCGAGGACGAGCTGCGTCTGGGTCACCACGGCCACCAGCTTGCCGTCCTCGGTCTCCAGCCGGGTCGTCCAGACCTGGGTTCGACGGCCCCGGTGGACGGGTGTTGCCGTGGCGACCAGGGTGGTTCCTTCCTTGGCCCCACCGATGAAATTGGTCTTGCTCTCCAGCGTGGTCGTGCCCTTGGCGTCCTCAGGCAGGTTGATCACGGTCGCAGCCGCCCCGACCGAATCGGCCAGCGCCATCACGGCGCCGCCATGCGCGATGTGGCCGAGCGTGCAGAGATCGGGCCTGACCGTCATCCGTGCCACCACGCGATCCTTCTCGGCTTCGACGAATTCGACACCCTTGAGTTCGGCAAATGGCATCTTCATCGCTTTAAGTTTCTCAAGCGGCGTCATCGAGTCTTCTCCCAATTCGTTGTGTTCTCAACGTGAATGGCTTTGATCAGCAAAGCAATGACGTCCGAGGTAAGGGCCCTGCTGACATCTTTGCCGGCATTTGCGCATATGCTCCTCCCATGCGCCACTTCCCGCCCCGCCGCATCGTCTGCCTGACCGAGGAAACGGTCGAAACGCTCTATCTTCTCGGCGAGCAGGACCGCATCGTCGGCGTCTCCGGTTACGCGGTGCGCCCACCACAAGTGCGCCGCGAGAAGCCGCGGGTGTCGGCATTCGTTTCGGCGGACATTCCAAAAATCCTGGCGCTGGAGCCGGAAATCGTGCTGGCCTTCTCCGACCTTCAGGCGGGCATTGTCGCCGACCTCGTGCGAGCCGGTATCGCCGTCCACGTCTTCAATCAGCGCGACGTCGCCGGCATTTTGGCAATGATCCGCACGCTAGGCTCGCTCGTGGGCGCGGCAGGACGCGCAGAGGACCTCGCGCAAGGCTTCGAATGCCGCCTCGCCACGATCGTCGCAACACCCCGCCCCTTGCCGCGGCCAAAGGTCTATTTCGAGGAGTGGGACGATCCGTTGATCTCGGGCATCGGTTGGGTCTCAGAGCTGATCGAGATCGCCGGCGGCGAGGATGTGTTTCCGGAGTTGCGGCATCGGCACGCCGCGAAGGACCGCATCGTCACGGCGGAGGCGGTGCGCGACGCCGCGCCCGATGTCATCCTCGCCTCCTGGTGCGGCAAGAAAGTCGTGCCCGCGCGCATCCGCCAGCGCGATAGCTGGAGCGAGATTCCGGCAGTGCGTGATGACCGCATCGTCGAGATCAAGTCGACGATCATACTGCAACCGGGGCCGGCCGCGCTGACGGATGGACTGGATGCGATCGTGAAGGCCTTGTGGGGCGAGCGCGAATAACTTCCCCGTCGAGCATCTCGTGTGCCGGACGCGCCGCGACGCGCCAGCATTGCGGTGCTGAGGCGGGACCCATCTCGCAACGAATTCCCGCGTAGCATGGGCCCCGCTCTGCAGCGCACCGCTGAAGAAGCGCTGCGCTGCGTCCGGGGCACAGCAGAGCGGGCTCACGTCACCGCATTTACCACCTGATACTCCGGCCGCCGCCACACCTCGTCTATGATCACCTCCTCGATGATCTCGGCCGCCTTCAGCACCTCGGCCTCGCCGACATAGAGCGGCGTGATGCCGAACCGCATGATATCCGGCGCACGAAAATCGCCGATCACGCCCCGCGCGATCAGCGCCTGCATGGCGGCGTAGCCGCCATCGAAGGCGAAGGAAACTTGCGAGCCGCGGCGTTCGTGGGCGCGCGGGGTGACGAGCTTGAGCTGCGGGCAGCGGCGCTCGACCTCGGCGATCAGCAGATCGCCCAGCGCCAGCGAGCGTGCGCGCACTTCGCCGATGTCGACGCGGTCCCAGATGTCGAGCGAGGCCTCGAGCGCCGCCATCGCCAGCACCGGCGGAGTGCCGACGCGCATGCGCTCGACGCCGCCGGCAGGCGCATAGCCGAGATCGAAGGCAAAGGGCTTTGCGTGTCCCATCCACCCCGACAGCGCCGCCCATGCGCGATCGGCGTGGCACGGCGCGACATAGAAGAAGGCCGGCGCGCCGGGGCCCGCGTTGAGATATTTGTAGGTGCACCCCGCAGCGAAATCGGCGCCGCATCCGGCGAGATCGACCGGCAAGGCGCCGGCCGAGTGTGCGAGATCCCAGACGGTGACGATGCCGAGCGCATGCGCTTTCGCGGTGAGCATCGACATGTCGTGGCGGCGGCCGGTACGGTAGTCGACTTCGGTGATGTAGAGGACCGCGATCTCCTCCGACAACGAGGCCTCGATCTCCTCCGGCGCCACCAGGCGCAATTGGTGCCCACGCCCGAGCGTCGCGATCAGGCCTTCGGCCATGTAGAGATCGGTTGGGAAATTGCCGGTGTCGGACAAGACGACCTTGCGTTCCCGCTTCATGTCGAGCGCGGCGGCGAGCGCCTGATAGACCTTCAGTGACAGCGTATCGCCCATCATCACGGAGCCGGCCTCCGCACCGATCAGCCGCGCAATGCGATCGCCGACGCGGCGCGGCTGCACATACCATCCGGCCGTGTTCCAAGCGCGGATCAGCTCGTTGCCCCACTCGGCCGTGATGACGCTGCCCACGCGCTCGGCCACGCCAAGCGGCAGCGCCCCCAGCGAATTGCCGTCGAGATAGATTACGCCCTCCGGCAAATGGAAGAGCGCCCTGGTGTCATCATAGACGCGCAACTGACTGTCGGTCATGGACACCTCTAGAGGATGGTACGGACGCGCCAAAGTTCGGGGAACAGCTCGACCTCCAGCATGCGCTTGAGGTAGCTGACGCCGCCGGTGCCGCCGGTGCCGCGTTTGAAGCCGATGACGCGCTCGACCGTCGTCACGTGGTTGAAGCGCCAACGGCGGAAATAATCCTCGAAGTCGACCAGTTTCTCGGCGAGCTCGTAGAGCATCCAGTGCGTCTCGGGCGCCTCGTAGACCTCGCGCCAGGCCTGAAGCACCCCCTCATGGAGGCTGTGGGTCTCGCGCACGTCGCGCGACAATACCGAGGCCGGCATTTTGAGCCCGTGGCGGTCGGCGAGCCGCAACACCTCGTCATAGAGGCTCGGTGTCGCAAGCTCGGCTTCCAGGAGTTTCGTCACTTCCGCGTCATGCGCGTGCGGCTTGAGCATGGCGTGATTGCGGTTGCCGAGCAGATATTCGATCAGCCGGTACTGGCGCGACTGGAAGCCCGAGGACTGGCCGAGCTTGGAGCGGAAGCGCGTGTATTCGCTGGGCGTCATAGTCCGCAGCACGTCCCAGGCACTGTTGAGCTGCTCGAAGATGCGCGACACCCGCGCCAGCATCTTCATTGCCGGTGCCACGTCGTCCCGCGCGATCGCACGGCGTGCGGCGCTGAGCTCGTGGATGGCAAGCCGCATCCACAATTCCGTGGTTTGATGCTGTATGATGAACAACATTTCGTCATGCGCCTCCGACAGCGGATGCTGCGCGGTGAGGATCGCGTCCAGCGCCAGATAATCGCCATAGGACATCCGCCGGGCAAAATCGGTCTCGGCGCCTTCGTTGGTGGGATCGTAATCGCTGGACGTCATGACAAGGCCCTCTCGATTATCCCCTCTTTTGTCAGTCGAGGCCGACGAGGCGCGCGGTGATCGGCGACGACGGATCCTTCAGCCCGTCGATCACCGTGAAGTGGTTGAGCCCCGGCTCGATGGTAAGGCGCGTCGGCACATCAAAACCGGTCCAGACATTCGCCATCAGCTCGGACTGGCGGATGAACTCGGGGCGTTCGGCGCCGCCGACCCAGGCCGTGACCGGTGCCTGTCCGCGCGGCAGATGCAGCGCAGCGCTCTCCAGCGTCGCTTCCTCCGTGGTCATGTGCAGCGTCTGGTTCATTTTCGTCTTCAAGAGCGGACGCAGATCGTGCAGACCGCTGATCGAGAGCGTCGCGGCGATGCGATCGTAGATGGCAGGCTCGAGCCGGCTGTCGTCACACAGCATCCGCGTGACGAGATGGCCGCCAGCAGAGTGGCCGGCGAGCCGGATCGGGCCCGAAACGAGCGAAGCCGCCTTGGCGATGGCGGCGGCGATCTCGACGGTGATGTCAGAAATGCGGGCGGCCGGCGCCAGCGTGTAGCTCGGCAACGCGACAGTCCAGCCGTGGTGCCGCGCGCCTTCGGCGAGATCGGTCCAATCCGACTTGGCGAAGCGCATCCAATAGCCGCCGTGGACGAAGACGACGAGGCCTTTGCTTTCGCCGTCGGGCAGAATCAGGTCGAGCCGCTGGCGCTGGCCGGGGCCATAGGCAATGTCGGGACGAAGACCGTTGAGCCCGGCACGATAAGCCGCCCCCCGCTCCGCCCACAGCGCGGGCAACTTGTCCGAGCCCGGCACATGGGCCGAATTGGCATAGGCATCATCCCAGTCGCGCATTGTCACTCCCTGACGGACTCGGCCTGCGATGGGGCCCAGTCTGCCACCGGCACGGCCGGCATCCTAGCCTTTATTTGAAGCTTAAAGCATTTGGCGGCGTCTGTGTTTCGGGCAGCAAGCCGTACCGGCAAGGTGTCTCCCCTCACCCTGAGGAGCCGCGCAGCGGCGCCGCGAAGGGCGAGGCCACCGACCGGGCCTTCATCCTTCGAGACGCTTGTCACAAGCTCCTCAGGATGAGGGACCACCAATTCGTCATTGCGAGGAGCGTAGCGACAAAGCAATCCAGACTGCCTCCGCGGCGGGATTCTGGACTGCTTCGCGGAGCCTGTCATCGGGCCGCGCTTCGCGCGGACCCGTTGGCTCGCAATGACGGCGGAGAAAGAAACTACGCCTTCTCCAGCCCGCACCATTCCGCGATGAACAGCGCCATGGCCTTGGTCGCTTTCTTCAGCGACTCCAGATCGACATATTCGTTGAAGCCGTGCATCTCGCCGCCGCTCGGACCGAAGCAGAGGCTCGGGATGCCGTAGTTGAGACCGTAGAAGCGGGTGTCGGTGAGCGCGGTGAAGACGAGGTCTTCGACCGCACCGCCATAGGTCCTATCGAAGGCCTTCGCGAAGGCGGCTTCCGGCGCGGCGGCGTCGGTCAGCTCATAGCCTTCCGACAGGAAGCCCGACCATTCGATCTGCGGCGGGTTGTTGGCGAGGAACCGATGGTTGCGCGCGGCGGCGGCGACACAGGCCACAATCTCCTTCTGGTGATCGGCGATCGACCAGCCCGGCAGCACCGCGATACGGCAGTCGACGTCGCACCAGGCCGGCACGCTGGAAGCCCAGTCGCCGCCCTTGATGATGCCTGGATTGAAGTTGATGGGATGGTTCAGCGTCTTGAAATAACGATCGCTCTTCGCCCGCTCGTTCCACTCGATCTCGAGCTTTTGCAGCGCCTGGATCAAATGATACGCCGCCATGATCGCGTTGGCGCCTGAGCCCGCACGTGCGACGTGGACGGGATGGCCTTTCACCCGCAGACGAAACCAGATCACGCCGACCTGCGATCGCACCATCTTGCCGCCGGTCGGCTCTGGAATGAAGCAGGCATCGGCGCGATAGCCGCGCTGAAGCGTCGAGAGTGCGCCGACGCCGGTGCTCTCTTCCTCGATCACGGACTGGAAATGGATCCGCGCCGTCGGCCGAAAGCCCGCAGCCTTGATCGCGTCCAGCGCATAGAGCGCGCCGATGGTGCCGGACTTCATGTCGCAGGCGCCTCGGCCGAACATCTTGCCGTCCTTCATGACAGGCGAGAATGGCGGCGTGTCCCACAATTCCAGGGGACCGGCAGGCACGACGTCGCAGTGCCCCTGGAGGATTAGCGATTTGCCGCCGTTCGTTTGAGGGCGATAGGTGCCCACCACCGTGCGCGCCTTGGAGAAGTCATGCTCGATCGGACCGAAGCCGCGCAGGTCCTTCAAGTCGTCGACATTGATGTGCCAGTCGTCGATCTCGTAGCCGCGTTCGCGCAGGAGGTCGCCGATCATGTCCTGACACGGCCCCTCCGCGCCGCGGATCGAGGGGATCGCGACGAAATCGCGGGTGGTCCCAAGCTGGGCTTCGAAACCGGCGTCGACGGCGTCAACAATCCTCTGCTGCGTATCGGCATTCATCAGGCAACTCCAGGCATTCCAATCATCCAGGGAGCGCGCAAGCTAGCCGATTTCAGCCGTTCGGGTACTGTGCAAAATAGGCATCCCGCAATGCATCTTCGAGCAATCGGCCTTCGGAATAGCCATTCAGCTTCGCAGGGCGCGTCACGCCGTCGCGCAGACGCGGGCACGGCTCCGGCGCACCGAGCACGGTGCGCACGGGAATGCGCTCGGCATAGATCGGCAACGCGTAGTCTTCATCGTCGTCGGCTACGCCCTTGGCGCGGACTTTTGCCGACGCTTCCTCGATCTCCATCGCAATGAAGGACGTCGCCTTGATCTCCTGCGTGTTGCTCTGGCGCAGGCCCGCGGTACGGTCAGGGAAGAAGCGATCGACCATGGCAACCAGCGCGCGCTCCTTCTCCTCGGGATCGGTGACGAGATAGGCGGTGCCGAACGCCATCACGGCGCGGTAGTCGGCGGAGTGATTGAAGCCGCAGCGCGCCAGCACCAGGCTGTCGAGATGGGCGACCGTCAGGCATACCCGCTCGCCCTTTGACTGGTTGCGCAGCATGCGGCTCGCGCTCGAGCCGTGCCAATAGAGCTTCGTCCCCTCGCGCCAGAAGAAGGTCGGTGTGCAATAAGGCTGGCCGTCGATCACATAGGAGACGTGACAGAGCATCGAGGAGTCCAGGATGCGGTGGACGGTGGCGTGATCGTAGAAGCCGCGGTCGTGGCGGCGCTTCACCTGGCTGCGCGCCGACGTCGGATAGGAATTTGGGGTCTCGCCATTTTGGACCTGGTCCTGGTTCACGGCCGCTCCTGTCGGAATTGGAAGAATTCCAGGGAGTTGTACCGGCGAATTTGGTCTGCGATAGTGCCAATTCCATGCAAAAAATTCCGACCAATTTCGCCGCCTCGCCCAGGTCCGAGCTACCGCTCGACCTCGCCGGCCCGCACGTCACGGCCGGCGCGTCCGCGGCGCACCGGCTGTACCAGGCGCTGTGTGAGATGATCGTCGCCGGGCTGGTAAAGCCGGGCGAGCCGCTGCCGCCGTCGCGGACCCTGGCAAAGCAAACGGGATTTCGGCGCAACGCCGTCGTCACCGCCTATGAGCGCCTGATCGCCGACGGCTTCGCCGAGGCGACAGTCGGCTCCGGCACCTTCGTCGCCGCTCGCATCCCGGCACACGCGGCCGAGCCGAAGAAGCCGAAAGTCGCCGTCGAGGCGCCGCGGCAAGGTGCCTTCTCACTCGGCTGCACCCATATCGACGAGCGCGCGGTGCAGCGCTTCCGCGCTTTCGTCGGCCGGCGCATGCGCGCGTTTGGCGCCGAGCATCTCCACTATGGCGATCCGCGCGGGAGCCGCGAACTGCGCGCCGCGATCGCCGACCACCTCTTGTCGGCGCGAGGCCTGCGCTGCGATCCCGACCAGATCATGTTGACCTCGGGTACGCTGCATGCGCTGCGGATCGTTCTCAGCGCGATTCTGAAGCCGAATGATCAGGTCTGGTGCGAGGATCCCGGCTATCCCGCCGCCCACAGGACCATTGCGCATTGTGGGTATCGCGCGGTGTCGGTTCCTGTCGACGAGCACGGCATGCGCATCGCCAAGGGCCGTGCGGCCGCACCCTCCGCGCGCGCGGCCTATGTGACGCCGTCGCATCAGTTTCCACTGGGCGTGCAGATGTCGATGTCGCGGCGACTCGAGCTGCTGGACTGGGCGAAGACGGCCGGCGCCTTCGTGTTCGAGGACGACTACGACAGCGAGTTCCGCTATGACGGCGCGCCGCTGATGTCGCTCGCCGGCATCGATCGTCTCCAGCGCGTGATCTACATGGGCACGTTTGCCAAAACCCTGTTTCCGGGCTTGCGCATCGGCTATTGCGCTCTGCCCGAGCGCCTCATCGCCGACGTGACCGCCGCACGCGCCGCGCTCGACCGTTTTCCCGGCACGCTGATGGAGGGCGCGGTCGCCGACATGCTCAATTCGGGAGCCTTCGCCGCAAACCTGAAGCGTGTGCGAAAACTCTATCGCGAGGCGCGCGATGTACTGGCCGCGACGCTTGAAGCCGCGTCCGACGGGACACTCTCGGTGCCGGTGCCGTCACAAGGCCTGCATCTGGTCGCACGATTCGATCCGTCCATCGACCTTGCAGTCGCGGCACAGGCGAAGCAGGCGGCCGGCGCGGAAGGCTGGCTGTTGGCTGACACCTACTCACGCACGCGCCCCCTTCCCGGCTTCGTGCTGGGATTTTCGGGACACGCGGTTCCACAACTCATCGCATCCGCCGATCGGCTCGCGCGGGAATCGCTTGCCGCCTTGCGTGCGAACCACAAAGCGGCCCGCCGGACGTGACGAAGGTTCACTATCAGAATCGCGCGCTGCTCCCTACATTGCGCCATCAATGCCGGGACCTCTGATGATGCTGCTGCGCCGCGCGACTTGCCTCTCGCTCCTGATCTCCACCGCGATGGCGACGGTAGCCCACGCGGCCACCGTCGGGCGCGAACAGGACATCGTCGATCTCAAGCTTGGCCAGCGCGTGCTCGTGGACGACGGAACGTGTCCAGCCGGACAGGTCAAGGAAGTGCGCGGCGCGAAGATGACCGACAAGGGGGTCTCGCGCACCAGTGCCTGCGTGCCACGGTTCGGTCCGAAATCGAAATGATGGGCTAGAGCATCATCCGCACCCGAAGGGCCGCGTTAGCGCAAAGTGTGCGGCGGTTTTACGGAAAGAAAAACGAGGCTTACTTCGCCGGGTCGAACATGCACTGCAAGGTCGGCTTGGCGATCTTGGTGAAGGTCGGACCGATCTCGCTCTGCTTGGATGCCGGGACCCAGTCGGTTTCGATCGTCGGCACGCCGGTCTCGCTGATGCCGCGCAGCAATGCTTCGCGCAGATCACGATCTTCGACGACGGCAGCGGCATGGTCGTGCAGGCAGCCGCAAACGTCCTCGGGATGCTCCCAGCGGCCGAGCATATGCGGCGCGCACAGCCGCACGAACTCGCTGCGTGGATCCGGCAATCTGTTGGGAGAGCGCACCTGCGCCTGGGCCGCGCTGATCGTTGCGAGAGAGATGAACGCTGCGGCGCAGAGACGAAGCATCATGGTGCTGCCGGCTGAGTTTCTCTTAACGATCAGAAGCGCGCCGCGACCGCGATCGGCTGGGACGCCGGGGTGATCGGCGAGCCACTGTACTCGAAGGTGCCGACGCCCGGCAGATTGCCATTGGCCGAACCTGCGACGGACGAGCCAGCGAGCACGAGGCCGAACGCGAGGATGAGGCTGAGCGCGCGCATTCACTGTCTCCAGGATCTAATCCGTCGGCCGGTGCACCGTTTCGTTGCGGACCTGATAACCATGCGTCGTTTCGTCCGTGATGCGCCAAAAGCGCAAAATGGTTTCGTGTTCGTGAGAATTGTTTCGTCGACCGCGGTGCGACGAAACAATTCTCGGAAAACATCAATCATTTCAGATGGGCGTGTGACGGCGCGGTCATCCGGCCGAGACCTGCCCTTCGCATGCGTTTTGCATTTTTCTGCTGAAGAGAAGCACAAACGAAGGTCGATCCAATCGAACCGAGGATTCTTTTGGGGCCATGGCGCTGCAGTCGAGCCTTGGCTACGAGGCCGTGCCGCAGATGTTCGTGCGGCTGACGGGCTCACACCTCATCAAGCCGCGCGCGCCGCATCAGGATTGAGGCGTCGTCACTGGGTGAAGAAGTCGCCGCACTTCTCGATATTCGTATCCGACGTCCCCCAAGGCATGATCGGCACCGTCGAGGTCGAGTTCTTCGGCGAGCCCTCGATGAGCTTGTCGGAATAAACCATGTAGACCAGCACGTTGCGCTTGGCATCACAGCCGCGCACAATCTGCATCTTCTTGAAGAACAGCGAGCGGCGCCGGCGGAACATGTCATCGCCCTGCTCGAGCTTGTTCTTGAACTTGATGGGGCCGACCTGGCGGCAGGCCAGCGAGACGTCCGAGACCTCCTCGGCCAGCCCCAGCCAGCCCTTAAATCCGCCTCTTTCCGGCACGGTAAAATGGCAGGCGATGCCCTCCACCTCGGGATCGTCGACACCGTAGGTTGCAAGCTTGTCGTTGGGGCTCACCCATTTGAACACGGTGGAGCGGCGGAAGATCAGATCCGGCTCGTCGGCAGCTAAGGCGGAGGTCGCGGACAAGATCAGCAGCAGGAGGAATAAAGCGAAGTCTTTCAAGCGGATGCCGGAAAAACCGGGGAAACGGGATGACATGAAGTTCTCCGGTAGCGAGTCCCGCAACGTAGGCATTCGGCAGCCGATCAGGAAGGCGCCCGGCGCCAGAGGTTGCCGCTGTTTACTGCTCTGTGAGGCTTTTTTGCTACGGCTCGGACAAATGTAGCGGACCGCAGAACCGCCATGCTGGTGAACGCATATACCCTCTGAGAGACTAAATACTAACCTGGAATTGTGGATTCGAGGATGAACAGCGTGAAGGGGTCCAGTTCTATCGCCGCATCGGCGCGGTTCTGGCACGTCGCCGTTTTGACGGCGGCGGGTGCGATCGGCACGACAAGGCACGCGGAAGCAGCGTTTTATTATTGGACGGATTATTCCGACGGCTCCTATTTCGCCCGGCAGGAGCGCCGTCCGGAATTGCTGCGACAGAAGCCGCAGAAGCGCAGCGCGACCGGCAAGAAGGACATCGTCGCCGAGAAGGAGGTCGGCGCCAAGCCGCAAGGACCGCTCGTCATCGTCGTCTCGATCGACCGGCAGAAAGTGACGATCTACGATTCCAATGGGGTGTTTGCGGAATCGCCGGTGTCGACCGGCATGAAAGGCCATTCCACGCCTATGGGCGTGTTCAGCGTCATCCAGAAGCACAAATTCCACCACTCCAACATCTATAGCAATGCGCCGATGCCGTACATGCAGCGGATCACTTGGTCCGGCGTCGCCATGCATGCCGGCGTGCTACCCGGCTACCCGGCCTCGCACGGCTGCATCCGCATGCCGACGCCATTTGCCGTGAAGATGTGGAACTGGACCAAGATGGGCGCGCGCGTGATCGTCACGCCGGGACAGATGACGCCGCGAAGCTTCTCGCATCCGCTGCTCGCCTCCGTGCGCGTTGCGCCGCAGCCCGCAGCCAGCCTCGAGCCACAGACCAATGCCGGCGACAAGGCGGACAGGGATGCAACCGAGACCAAGACCGCCGAAGCGACCGTCGGAGAAGCCAAGCCGGCCGAGACGAAGACGGCCAACGCACACGCCGTGCTCGAGCTGCGCTCGACGGTCGGTCACGCCGTGATGTCGGACCTGCCGATCGGTGACGCGCCGGCCCACGACGAAGCCGTCGCATCGGCGGACAGGACCGTGGCAACCGAGACCAAGACCGCCGAAGTGTCCGAGCCGGCCGAGGTGGCGAACGCGGCGGCCAAGCCTGACCTGGTGGCAGCCGATGCTTCCAAGGATGCACCCAAGGCCACGGCAACAACCGATGCCAAGCCCGCCGAGAAGGTCGGAGCAACCAAGACCGAGACGGCCGAGTCTTCCAAGACGCCGGATGCAGCGGTGACGGCCACCGCGCCCGCGCAGTCCGGTTCACCGGATGTGAGTAAGGACCAGGGCCGCCTCGCTGATCCTGCGCCCTCAGCAAAGGTGGAAGCGCCGAAGCGCGCCGGCCAGATCGCCGTGTTCATCAGCCGCAAGGACTCCAAGCTCTATGTGCGGCAGAACTTTGCGGCGCTGTTCGAGGTACCCGTAACGATCGCGGCGAGCGACCGGCCGCTCGGCACACATGTCTTCACGGCCGAGGTCGACAAGACCGACACCAATGTGCTGCACTGGTCTGTGGTGTCGCTGCCCATCTCCATCAGGTCCGCCGAGCGCGAGGATGGCGGCCGCAAGAACCACCGCCAGCGCATGGCCGCAGCCGTGATCCCGGTTACAGCAAAGCCTGTGATCACGCCGGACGGCCCGGCCGAGGCGCTCGACCGCATCTCGATCCCCGCCGACACCATGGCGAAGATCAACGAGATGCTGACCACCGGCAGCTCGATTATCGTATCGGACCAGGGCATCAACCAGGGTGAGACCGGCGAAGGCACGGACTTCATCGTCCGCCTGCGCTGAGCCGCGCGCTCGGTTCACCGCTCCCGCCTGGGGAGGAGGAAGCACAGTCCAACTGCGGCGGCGTAACGCGATGGTGAGCATCGCGCGGGCCCCGGTGAATTAAGATGCGTCCGGATCACGTCGGGGACGTCGCCATGCCGAACCGCAGGACCATCCTGACCGCGGCGCTTGCCGCGACCGCCGCGTCTGCAACGCGCGCGCTGGCCGACGGCGGCATGAGCGGCATCTCGGCCTACGCCTTCGCCTTCCCGGCCCTTTCGGGCGACGACATCCGACTCGCCGCCTTCACCGGCCGGCCGCTGCTGATCGTGAACACTGCCTCGCTCTGCGGCTACACTCCGCAATATGCTGGATTGCAGGAGCTCTGGAGCGAGTTTCGCGAGCGCGGGCTGACCATCATCGGCGTGCCCTCGAACGATTTCGGCGGCCAGGAGCCCGGCGGCGCGAGCGAAATCTCGGAGACCGCGCACCATCAATACGGCGTTACCTTCCCGATCGCGGCCAAGGTCGTTGTGGTCGGAGCGAAGGCGCATCCCTTCTACAAATGGGCGGCAGAGGCGCGGCCGAAGGAGGTTCCGCGCTGGAACTTCCACAAGTATCTGATCGGCCGCGACGGCTATATCGCCGAGGTGTTCGCGTCTGCGGTCGAGCCGACCGACACGCGGGTGAAGACAGCGGTCGCGAAAGCACTGGCTGATAGCTGACGCGCCGCACTTCAAGACGGTTGGGCACAATTGTGGCGAAGCGTCAAAGAGCCGTTGCAATGGCGACGGCGCACCATCTAGGTTAGGATTATCTGGGGCAAGGAAAGGGTTTTGCCGGAGGCGAAAAGCCGCGGTGGAACAACGGGATCAATCTCGAGGGACAACACCATGCGTGTGGCGGCAAGACTGATTTTGGCAAGCGCAATGTCTGTCGCGATGGCAGGCGCTGCGTGGTCACAAACCCCGGCAGCGAAGCCCGCGGCCGCGACGCAAGCCGCACCGGCTGCCGCAGCGCCTGCAGCCGCACCCGCTGCGGCAGCCGCACAGCCCGCCTTCGTCAATCCGCCTGCGCCGAAACAAGCGGCGCAGCCGGCGCGGGCCGCCTGCAACAATCCAGATGCACTCGGCGTCGCCCGCACTGTCGAAATCGACACCACCGGCGGACCCGGCTTCGGCTTCGAGCACTTCAAGGAGCTCGACTTCCTGCGCGACCACGAGGTGGTTCTCACTTTCGACGACGGTCCCTGGCCGCACAACACGCCCGCGGTGCTGAAGGCACTCGCCGATCAGTGCACCACCGGGATCTTCTTCCCGATCGGCAAGCACGCGACCTATGAGCCGGAGCTCCTGAAGCAGGTCTACGCGGCCGGCCATACCATCGGCACGCACACCTGGTCGCATGCAAATCTCAACAACAAGAAGCTCAACGAGCAGCAGAGGAAGGATGAGATCGAGAAAGGCTTTAGCGCTGTGAAATGGGCGCTCGGAGGCATCTCGCCCTCGCCGTTCTTCCGCTTCCCGGCGCTCCAGCATCCGCCGGAGATGGTCACCTATCTCGGCAACCGCAACATCGCGATCTTCTCCTGCGATCTCGACTCCTTCGACTTCAAGGCCTCCAAGCCCGAGAAGGTGATCGAGACCGTGATGAAGAAGCTCGACAAGCTCGGCAAGGGCATCATCCTGATGCACGACTTCCAGAAGCACACGGCGGAAGCCCTGCCCGAGCTCTTGAACCGCCTCAAGGCCGGCGGCTACAAGGTGGTGGCGATGCGCGCGAAGGCGCCGGTCTCGACGCTGCCCGAATACGACCAGGAGCTGCTCAAGGACGTCAAGCTGCCGACGGTGAGCCAGCGCCCTGTCAACAGCGTGGTGACGACCGTTTCCGAATAGCCGCCACCATTGTCTTTCCGGTTCGAAGGTTACGTCATCGTCTCCGCGGATGGCATGCTTGCCGACGCGGGCCATGTTATGCCTGACGTCTTGAAGTTCGAGGGCGACAAGCTGTTCTTCGAGCAGGCGCTCGATCGCGCCGCGCTGATCGTGCACGGCCGGCACTCGCATGAGGGGCAGCCGAATTCGCCCAAGCGCAAGCGGCTGATCCTGACCCGCAGGATCAAGGCGCTCACCGTCGATCCGGAAATGCCGAACGCGACCCTGTGGAATCCGGCGCACGCGAGCTTCGAAGAAGCCTGCGCCTTCGCCGACGTCGTCTCCGGCACAGTCGCGATCATCGGCGGTCCCGACGTGTTCGACATGTTCATGGACCGCTATGACACGTTCTGGCTGTCGGAAGCGCCGCACGTGCGGCTGCCCGGCGGCGAAGGCTGCTTCGTGGGCGTGCCGGAACGGACACCGCACGAGTTGCTGGCCGCACACGGGATGAAGCCGGGCGCGCCGTTTACGCTCGATGCCGAGCATGAAGTCACTGTCACGCCCTGGCGCAGAACGGGCTAGCGTCAGCGTAACCCACCGCTTCTCCAACAACACGAGGGGGTTACGCCTTCCGCCTTCGCTCGTTGAGCTACGGCGGACGTGGTCGGCGAACCCACACTACGAACCGGCTCTACACGTCGCCGTAGGCCGCCTCGACCGGGCGCGTGGCGCGACCGTAGCCGATGATCATGAACAGCGCGCCGATGATCGACAGGTTCTTGAGCGCGTCGACCAGCATCTTGGCGTTGTCTGGCGGCACCTGGTTCCAGAAATCGTAGAACAGCACGGTTGCGACCGCGACGTAGATGATCAGCAGCATCGCGAAGAAGCGCGCGCCGAAGTTCAGTGCGATCATCAGTCCTGCGATGATTTCGAGCGCACCGACCGCAATCGCGAGGAGCTGCGGTGTGGTCATCGCGGTCGCCTGCTCGACCTGCTTTGCGTATGGCGCGATCGCCTCGGGCACCGCGACCTTGGTGGCGATGAAATCGGCTGTCGCCTGGATGGCGAACAGCTTGGTCGCGCCCGTGTAGATGAACAGCACGGCGAACAGGATCCGCCCGAAAGTCACGAACGCTGGCATGGTCGGCCTCATGGGCAAAGCTCTAGAGCACGGGACGCAGACGGGATTATGAAGAGTCCGTGTGAGCTTTTCAAACGGGGAAATGGCGAACCGTTTTGAAAAGATTGAGCTGCCGAGGCTCCGGGCGTGTGCTCCCCTCTCCCAGTTCTTACGGGGCGCAACGAGCTTCGCTCGCGCTGGGAGGCTTGGGGTAACGGGCCGCCTCCGCGATTACGGTGGCAGTTGGAATCGCGGAAGCTCCCCCCTCACCCGAATTCGAGCTACGCTCGAATTCGGCCTCTCCCCGCAAGCGGGGTGAGGTGAAGAAGCGGCGCCGCCTACGTGAACAAAGTCGGCTGCTGCCGCGCTGCACGCTCCTGCGCTTCAACCACGGCAACCGCGGTCATGTTGAGGATGCCGCGCGCGGTGACACCCGGCGTGAGGATGTGCGCCGGGCGCGCCGGGCCGATCAGGATCGGGCCGACGGGAAGCGCGTCGGCCAGAACCTTGATGGTCTGGTAGGCGATGTTGGCCGCGTCGAGCGTCGGCATGACCAGGACGTTGGCCTCGCCTTCCAGATTCGAGTGCGGCAGCACAAGCTTGCGTGCCGCCCCTGACAGCGCGGTGTCGGCCTGCATCTCGCCGTCGGCTTCGATCTCCGGATGCCTCTCCTTCAGGAGCTGGGTGGCGCGGCGCATCTTGCGCGAGGACTCGGTGTCGTAGCCGCCGAAATCGGAGTGCGACACGAAGGCGATCTTGGGCTTGATGTTGAAGCGCTGGACGTGGACTGCCGCGAGCGAGGCGATCTCGGCGAGCTCTTCCGCGCCCGGATTGGGCCGCACCTGGGTATCGGCGATGAAAAAGGCGCCCTTGCTGGTGATCAGCAACGCCAGCGCGGCGTAGTCGCTGATCCCCGGCGAGAAGCCGATGATCTCGCGGACATGGCGCAGATGGCTCATGTAGCGGCCTTCGACGCCGCAGAGCATGGCATCCGCCTCCCCACGCACCACGGCGAGCGCCGCGATCACCGTGTTGTTCGTGCGTACCACCGTGCGCGCCGCATCCGGCGTCACGCCGCGGCGACCGGCGACCTCGACATAGGACTGCACATAGGAGCGGTAGCGCGGATCGTCCTCGGGGTTGACGAGGTCAAAATCCTTGCCCGCCCTGATCGACAGGCCAAAGCGCTTGATGCGCGCCTCGACCACCGAGGGACGGCCGACCAGGATCGGCCGCGCCAGCTTCTCCTCCAGCACGACTTGCGTTGCGCGCAGCACGCGCTCGTCCTCGCCCTCGGCATAGATCACACGGACCGGCTGGGTCTTGGCCTTCGCGAACATCGGCTTCATGACGAGGCCGGAGCGGAAGGCGAAGCGCTCGAGCAGCGCCGTGTATTCGTCGAAATTGGTAATGGGACGTGTCGCGACGCCGGATTCCATCGCCGCCTTCGCCACAGCCGGCGCGATGCGCAGGATCAGCCGCGGATCGAACGGGCTCGGGATCAGCGAGCCCGGGCCAAACCCTTGCGTCTCGCCGGTGTCAAACCCCTGCGCCACCGCATCCGACGGCGCCTCGCGCGCAAGCTGCGCGATGGCCTCGACCGCGGCGTGCTTCATCTCCTCGTTGATCGCGGTGGCGCCGACGTCGAGCGCGCCGCGGAAAATGAAGGGAAAGCACAGGACGTTGTTGACCTGGTTCGGATAGTCGGAGCGCCCGGTGCAGATCATGGCGTCGGGGCGCGCTTTGCGCGCCTCCTCCGGCATGATCTCCGGCACGGGATTGGCGAGCGCCATGATCAGCGGCTGCTCGGCCATCGCCTTGGCCATCTCGGGCTTGAGCACGTTCGGCGCCGACAGACCAATAAAGATGTCGGCGCCGCCGATGACATCGGCGAGCGTGCGCTTGTCGGTTTTCTGCGCATAGACCGCCTTCCAGCGGTCCATCGAGGTGTTGCGCCCCTCGTGCACGAGACCGTCGATGTCGCAGACCCAGATGTTCTTGCGCTGCGCGCCCATCGACACCAGAAGGTTGAGCGTCGCGATTGCCGCGGCGCCCGCCCCCGATGCCACGATCTTGACGTCGGACAGCTTCTTGCCGTTCAGCCGAAGGCCATTGGTGATGGCGGCGGCGACGATGATCGCAGTGCCGTGCTGGTCGTCATGGAAGACCGGGATCTTCATGCGCTCCTTCAGGCGCGCCTCGATCTCAAAACACTCCGGCCCGCGGATGTCCTCGAGATTGATTCCGCCGAAGGTCGGCTCCAGCGCCGCAACGGTCTCGACCACGCGTTCGATGGTCTCGGCGGCGATTTCGATGTCGAAGACGTCGATGCCGGCGAACTTCTTGAACAGGACCGCCTTGCCCTCCATGACCGGCTTCGAGGCCAGCGGACCGATATTGCCGAGGCCCAGCACCGCGGTGCCGTTCGAGACCACGGCGACCAGGTTGGCGCGGGTCGTGAGCGAGGCGGCTTCGGCCGGGCTCTTAGCGATCTCGGTGCAGGCGGCGGCAACGCCCGGAGAATAGGCAAGCGCGAGATCGCGCTGGTTGGCGAGCGGCTTGCTCGCCTGGATCTCGAGCTTTCCGGGGCGCGGCAGGCGGTGATAGGCCAGGGCCGCCGAATGGAGATCTTCAGAATGGGACGACATACGGTGTTTCGCCTCGCGTTATGCGGCCTCAAAAGTGCATTGTCCTGACCAGTTCACCGCGGTGCACGCGGTATTCCGGCGCATGGAAACCGGGATGAAGCACAGCCGACGGCTCGGTGGCAACATCCGATTACAACCCCGTCAACAGGGCGCTCGGTCAAATATTTGAAAACCATAGCTTTCCCTGGACCGCCCCACGTTTCGCGAATATGGCAGGTTGTGCTGCGCACGATCGACCACTGGAGCTGACGCATGAGACGAATCCTGATCGGCCTGATCGCCCTCGCCGTGCTGGCCGCAGGCGGATGGCTCGGTTTCAATCTCTACGTCCAGCACCGCGCCACGGCCGAGGTCGAGGCGATGTTTGATCAGATCCGCGCCCGCGGGGCTAAGGCGAGCCACGGCAGAATGGCGTTCGACCTCGCGACGCGGACGCTCACGATCGAGGACATCGCCATCGAGCCCGGTCAGCAGCCGCAGGCCCATGTCAGGATCGCGAGCCTCAGGGGCACCGGCGTCCGCCGGATCGACGAGACGCGCGTCTCCGCGGACAGTATCGAGATCGCCGGCCTGGACGTCGCGCTGGAGGATTTCGGCGCAGCGAAGCTGAAGGCGACCTACAAGATACCTCAAATCACGCTGCGGGATTATTCCGGCCCCGTTCGCGTCCAAGGTGCACCGGCGTCGGACTCACTCGTCGACATGTACCGGTTTGTGCTCGAGCAATATGCAGCCATTACGGCGTCCTCGGTCGTCGCCCCCACCCTCACCGTCTCTGTCGATGCCGGCAACGGCGCGGGCGGCAGCGGCGACATCGTCTATTCGGGCCTGGAAATCCAGAACCTCGGCGAGGGCAAGATCGATGCGATGAAGGCGGACCATGCGACCTTCACGTTCAACGTGCCGCAGCCGGGCAAGCAGAACAAGCTGACCGGCGAGCTCTCAACCATCCTCATCAATGATTTCGACTCGACGGCGATCGCCGCGGCACTCGATCCGCAGAAGACAAGTGACGACAGCTATCATCGCGTCTACCGGCAAGTCTCGACCGGTCCCTATGTGGTGACGTCGACCCAGGGCGTGCGGATGCAGATCGACGGGGTCGCCGTCGACGACATCGCGGTCCAGCCGTCGAAATTCCGGCCGGCCGAGATCTTCGCTTTGGTGTCGGCCGATCGGTCGACCCCGCCCACGCCGGCGCAGTCGCGCGACATGCTGGAGAAGCTCGCTGGCTTCTATGAGGGCCTTCGGGTCGGCAAGATCGAGATCGGCAACCTGTCGATGGCGACGCCGCAGGGGACGCCGAAGATCAAGACGATCAGATACCAGCAGGGCGAGCTCGCGATCGAGGGCGTCGATACGCCGTCCCCGCAGGGGCAGTTCAAGATGGAGCGCTTCGCGCTCAAATCGTTCAGTGCGGCTAATCTGATGCGCTGGGCGGCGAACGTCGCCAATCCGGGACAAGCGCCCTCGCCGGACCAGATGCTGGCCCTGTTCTGGGTGCTCGAAGGCGCCGAGATCAAGGGCGTGGTCTCGCCCTACAAGAACGCGCGGCAGCTCGTCACCATCGATACGATCAGCCTGAACTGGGGGCACTTGATCGGATCGATCCCGAGCAAGGCCAATCTGGTCGTGAAGATGGTCGCTCCGACCGATCCGGCCAACCCAAGGCAGATGCCGCTGACCATGGCCGGCATCGACAAGCTCGCGATAGACCTCGATGTCGGCGCCGCCTGGACAGAAACTTCAAGCAGTTTCGCTCTCGCGCCGGCCACCATCGATCTCGGCAACCTCGCCAAGGCGCAGGCCCGCGTCGCGCTCGGCAACGTGCCACGCAGCGTGTTCACGTCCGATCTGACGCAGGCCATAGCCCAGGCGGGCGAGATCGAGGCCGGCACGGTGGAGTTCAGCTTGCACGACAATGGCATCGTCGATCTCGCGGTCGCGCAATTCGCGCGCACGCAAAATGTCGGCCGCGACGCCGCGCGGCAGGCGATCATCGACGGTATCAAGGCGCAGCGCGGACAGGTCGCCGCCGCCAACCCCGATGCAGGCGCGGCGGTGGACGCGATCGCGAGCTTCGTCCAGACGCCCGGCCAGACGCTTGCGCTCAAGCTGACGCCGCTCGGCAAGGTGCCAGTGCTTCAGCTCATCGAGCTCCTGAAGACCGAGCCGATCGTCGCGCTGGCGCAATTCCGGATCGAGGCGTCGACGGGGATGTGAGCTACAACGGCGGTGCGCTTGCTCCCTCGCTCCGCTCTTACGGGCAGAGGGTTGGGCCGCCCTGCAAATTCGATGAGAGTTGGACTCGCGAACGGTCCTCGTTCTCTGTCATTGCGAGCGCAGCGAAGCAATCCAGAATCTTTCCGCGGAGAGACTCTGGATTGCTTCGCTGCGCTCGCAATGACGATGTGGATGCGGCCTCTCCCCGCACGCGGGGAAAGGCGAAGCAACGTCACTTCTGCGGCAGGTTGACCCGGATGTGCAGTTCGCGGAGCTGCTTGGTCGTGGCTTCCGAGGGCGCGCCCATCAGGAGGTCCATGGCCTGCTGGTTCATCGGGAACAGCGAGATCTCGCGCAGGTTCGTGGTGCCGCACAGTAGCATGACGATGCGATCGACGCCCGCCGCCATGCCACCATGCGGCGGCGCGCCATACTGGAAGGCGCGGTACATGCCGCCGAAGCGATCGACCACTTCCTGCTCGCCATAGCCGGCGATCTCGAACGCCTTCACCATCGCTTCCGGCACGTGGTTGCGGATACCGCCCGAGGCGATCTCGTAGCCGTTGCAGGTGATGTCGTACTGGAACGCCTTGATGGTCAGCGGGTCCTGGCCCTTCAGCGCTTGCAGACCGCCTTGCGGCATCGAGAACGGGTTGTGGGAGAAATCGACCTTCTTATCGTCCTCGTTGTACTCGTACATCGGGAAGTCGACGATCCAGGCGAGCTCGAACCGCTCCTTGTCGGTGAGGTTCAGCTCTTCGCCGACCTTGTTGCGGGCAAGGCCTGAAAACTTCCAGAACTTGTCGGGATCGCCGGCGACGAAGAAGGCGGCATCGCCTTCCTTGACGCCGAGCTGCGCGCGAATCGCGGCCGTGCGCTCCGGCCCGATATTGTTCGCCAGGGGACCCGCACCCTCGCCGCCCTCGCGCCACATGATGTAGCCGAGGCCGGGCTGGCCCTCGCCTTGCGCCCACGAATTCATGCGGTCACAGAACGCACGCGAGCCGCCGCCCGCGGCCGGGATCGCCCAGACCTGGTTCTTGGGGTCTTCGAGCATGCGCGCAAAGACCTTGAAGCCGGAGCCGCGGAAGTGCTCGGAGACGTCCTGCATCTCGATCGGGTTGCGCAGGTCCGGCTTGTCGCTGCCGTATTTGCGCAAGGCCTCGGCGAACGGAATCCGCCGCCAGCCCTTGGTCACCGGCTTGCCCTTGGCGAACTCCTCGAACACGCCGGTGATCACCGGCTCCATCGCCGCGAAGACGTCGTCCTGCGTGACGAAGCTCATCTCCACGTCGAGCTGATAAAATTCGCCCGGCAGGCGGTCGGCGCGCGGGTCCTCGTCGCGGAAGCACGGCGCGATCTGGAAGTAGCGGTCGAAGCCGCTCATCATCAGGAGCTGCTTGTACTGCTGCGGCGCCTGCGGCAACGCGTAGAACTTACCGGGATGGATGCGCGAGGGCACCAGGAAGTCGCGCGCGCCTTCCGGCGAGGACGCGGTCAGGATCGGGGTGTTGAACTCGAAGAACCCCTGATCCTTCATGCGCCGGCGCATGGAATCGATGATCGCGACGCGCGTCATGATGTTCTGGTGCAGCTTCTCACGACGCAGGTCGAGGAAGCGGTATTTCAGCCTGATGTCCTCAGGATATTCCTGGTCGCCGAACACCGGCAGCGGCAGATCGCCGGCCGGGCCGAGCACCTCGATCTCGCTGACGTAAACTTCGACCTTGCCGGTCGCGAGGTCGTCATTGTCGGTGCCCTCGGGCCGGCGGCGAACCTTGCCGTCCATGCGCACCACGAATTCCGAGCGCAGCTTCTCGGCGAGCGAAAACGCCGGCGAGTCCGGGTCGACCACGCACTGGGTCAGGCCGTAATGGTCGCGCAGGTCGATGAACAGCACGCCGCCATGGTCGCGAACGCGATGGACCCAGCCTGAGAGGCGGATCGTCTCGCCGATGTGGCTCTCGCGGAGCGCGCCGCATGTATGTGACCGGTAGCGATGCATGGTCGTCCCAAAATCAATGTCGGAGGATCGAATCGGACGGCCAAAAGGCCGGTCCGAAGTTGCGGCAGGGTTTACCCGACGAGGCCGGGGGCGGCAACCAAGGGAACGGCCTGTTTTGGGCCCGGAACGTCCATTTTTGGCCCATCAGGGCACAAGCCTTTGCCGATCGGCGTTCCGAGCCTATCTTTAAGGCCATGACGGTGCATTTCCCCTTCCAGAATTCCTATTCGGCGCTGCCGGACACGTTCTTTGCCCGCGTCGCGCCGACGCCCGTCGCCGCGCCCCGGCTGATCAAGCTGAACCGGCCGCTGGCGGTCCAGCTCGGGCTCGATCCCGATATCCTGGAGACCCCCGAAGGCGCCGAAATCCTGGCCGGCAAGACGGTTCCACCGGGCGCCGACCCCATCGCCATGGCGTATGCCGGCCACCAGTTCGGGCAGTTCGTGCCCCAGCTCGGCGACGGAAGGGCAATCCTGCTCGGCGAGGTCATCGACAAGGACGGCGTCCGCCGCGACATCCAGCTCAAGGGGTCAGGTCCCACTCCGTTCTCCCGCCGCGGCGACGGCCGCGCCGCGCTCGGTCCGGTGCTGCGCGAGTACATCGTGAGCGAAGCCATGTTCGCGCTGGGCATTCCGACCACGCGCTCGCTTGCTGCTGTTGTCACCGGCGAGCACGTGCTGCGCGAAACCGCGCTCCCGGGCGCAGTGCTGACGCGCATTGCAGCGAGCCACATCCGCGTCGGCACCTTCCAGTTTTTTGCCGTCCGCCGCGACACCGACGCGGTCCGCAAGCTCGCCGATCACGTCATCGCCCGCCACTATCCGGAGCTGCTCGGTGCCGAGCGGCCCTATCATGCGCTGCTCGCCGGCGTCGTGGCGCGCCAGGCCGATCTCGTCGCGCGCTGGCTGCTGGTCGGCTTCATCCACGGCGTCATGAACACCGACAACACCTCGATCTCCGGCGAGACCATCGACTACGGCCCCTGCGCCTTCATGGATGCCTACGATCCCGCACAGGTGTTTTCCTCGATCGACGAGATGGGCCGCTACGCCTATGCCAACCAGCCGCGCATCGCACTGTGGAATCTGACTCGCCTGGCCGAATGCCTGCTGCCGCTGTTCTCCGACGACCAGGAGAAGGCGATCGAACAAGCGCAGGACATTCTCGGCGCGTTCCCCGACATCTTCAGCAAGGCCTATCAGGCGGGCCTGCGCAGAAAGGTCGGCCTGTTCACTGAGGGCGACGGCGACGACGCGCTCATCCAGGACCTGCTCGACGCCATGGCGAAGAACCAGGCCGACTTCACCCTCACCTTCCGCCGGCTCGGCGATGCCGCAGGTGACGAAGCCGGCCTTGCCGACGTCCGCGCGCAATTCATGGACCCGTCGGCTTTCGACGACTGGGCCAAGCGCTGGCGCGAGCGCATCGCCTTGGAGCCGCAGACACCGGCCGAGCGACAAGCCGCCATGCATGCGGTCAACCCCGCCTTTATCCCGCGCAACCACCGCGTCGAGGCCGTGATTCAGGCGGCGATGAACAACGACGATTACGCGCCGTTCGAGGAATTGGTGAAGGTGCTGGCGAAGCCGTACGGCGATCAGCCGGAGTACGCTGCCTATCAAGATCCTCCGCTGCCGGATCAGCGAGTGCTGCGGACGTTCTGCGGGACGTGAGGTTGGTTCGGCTTCGTGCGCTGCTTGAGGCTGGCGTTCGTCGCGTGCTCGCGCGATCGGCTCGATGCCGCAGCGCGAGACGACCCGGTTGACCGCATCTGCCGTTCTGCCCAACAATTTGCGGCGTCGGCAACCACTGTCATCAAACTGAAACACTCTCACTCTAACCGGCTGGCGGGCCGTCTTGCCGGAGGCGACCGTCCTCCCAGAGACCTGACACGCGCGCCATGCCCTTCAAATTCATCCACCTCACCGACACGCATCTCGCGGGCCCGGGACTGAAGCTCTATGGGCTCGACCCGCGCGCCCGGCTGGATGCCGCCATCGCCGACATCAACCAGCACCAGTCCGACGCCGCGTTTGCGGTCGTGACCGGCGACCTCACCCATTGGGGTGAGCCTGCGTCCTACGCCAATTTTGCCGAGGCGATGGCCGCGCTCAAAATTCCCTACATCGCCATGGTCGGCAATCACGACCGCCGCGTCGCCTGCCTCGACGGCCTGAAGGCGGCGCCGCGCGATCCCAACGGCTTCGTGCAGGGGACGCGGACCACCGAGCACGGCCTGTTCGTCTTCCTCGATACGCTGGACGAGACCAGCCATGCGGGCGAGATGTGCGCAAAGCGCCTGGGCTGGCTCGCGAACACGCTTGCCGCCGCGCCCGCCGACATGCCGTTCGTCGTGTTCATGCATCACCCGCCCTTCCCGGTCGGCGTGCACGCAATGGACGAGATCGCACTGGCGCAGAGCGCGGAGTTTGCCGAGGTGATCGCGCCTTATCGCGCGCGCATTCGCCACCTCTTCTTCGGCCATGTTCACCGGCCGATTTTCGGCAGCTATGGCAAGATCCCATTTTCGACGCTGCGTGGCACCAACCACCAGGTCTGGTTCGAACTCAATCCGAACGCTCCGCATCTGGCGAGCCACGAACCGCCGGCCTATGGCGTGGTGCTGATCGACCAGGAGAACGTGGTCGTGCACAGCCACGACTTCCTCGATACCAGTCTGCGCTTCCCCTTCGCCGCCCCGGCGGGAATGGAGGACCGCGACTATGCGCTCAACTTCGTGGCGCGGTGAGATGAGCCTCGCTGAACCCGCGGCTCTCCCGGTCGCGACCTCGGCGCCGCCGCGACGACATGCTCTCGGGAGACTTGCCGCCAGTCTCAAGGCCTCGCTGCCGGCGTATCTCCTGCTACTGCCGTCACTGGTCTTTCTCGCGCTGTTCACCTATGGCGCGATGGGACGCGTATTCGTCGATGCACTCTACCAGCGCACCACGCCGAAAGCGCCGGTTCGCTTCGTCGGCCTCGACAACATCAGCGCGGTGCTCGCTGATCCCTCCTTCACCGGTGCGGTCGTCAACAACCTTGTCTACGCCGTCGGCACCGCGATCCCCAGCATCGGGCTCGCATTGCTGTTCGCGCTGGCGCTCTCGCGCACCAACGCGGTGACCAGCGCACTGCGCGTCGCGCTGTTCCTGCCGGTGCTGATCCCGATGGTTGCGGCGTCGGCGCTGTTCCTGTTCATCTTCCTGCCCAATGTCGGGCTGCTCGACTACTACATCGGCCGCCTGCTTCCGGTGCTGCCGAACTGGCTCGGCGATCCCGACATCGCGCTCTACGCGATCATGATCATCACCATCTGGAAGAACGCCGGCTACTACATGCTGTTCTTCCTCGCCGGCCTGCAGGCGGTGCCCGAGGACGTCATGGAGGCGGCGCATCTCGACGGCGCCGGTCCGTTCATGCGCCTGCGCTACATCATCCTGCCGGAGCTGCGCCCGACCTTCCTGTTCGTCACGGTGATCGCCACGCTCAATGCGGTGACACAGGTCGACCACGTCTTCGTCATGACCAAGGGCGGCCCATCGAACGCGACCAATCTCGTGCTGTTCTACATCTACCAGCAGGCGGTGGAGCATTACGACATCGGCAAGGCTTCCGCGGCGACGCTGCTGACGCTCGCCGCGCTGATGGCGCTGACCGCGCTGTCCTTCCGGACGCTTGCGAACCGGGAGGGCGGGCCATGAAGCTGTTCAAGGGTTTGTTCGAGGACGCCCCGCTCGCCACCCGCCGGGAGATCACGCCGAAGCTCGGCTTCGCACTGACGGTGCTGTTCGCGATCGTCTGGCTGATCCCGTTCCTGTGGATGGTCGTGGCGACGCTGCGCCCCGCTTCCGAGGGCATCAACGCGATGGCCGAGCTGATGCCGAGCGTGAAGCCGACGCTGGACAACATCGGGGATGCCTGGGAGATCGGCGATTTCCCGCGCTACTTCCTCAACACCACCTTCATCTGCACCGGCATCCTCTTGGTGCAGTTCGTCACGATCACGCTGGCAGGCTTCGCGTTTGCGCGCCTCGCCTTCGCCGGCAAGACGCTGATCTTCTATCTGTTCCTGATGCAGCTCATGCTCGTGCCGGTGCTGCTGATCGTGCCGAACTTGAGGCTCGTGGCGCAGCTCGGCCTCTACGACACGCTCACCGGCGTGATGATGCCGTTCTTCGCCTCGGCCTTCGGCACCTTCCTGATGCGACAGGCCTTTGAAGCGATCCCGACCGAGCTCGAGGACGCCGCGCTGATCGACGGCGCCGGTCTGCTCCAGCGCATCCGCCACATCTACGTGCCGCTGTCGCTGCCGAGCTTCTCCGCCTTCGCCATCATCTCCGTGACCAGCCACTGGAACGACTTCCTGTGGCCGCTGATGGTGATCAATTCGCCGGACAAGCGGCCGCTCACGGTCGGACTGTCCGTCTTCACCGCCACGGCCGAAGGCACCCAGGCCTGGGGCACGATCGCCGCGGGCACGCTGATGGTGATCGCGCCGCTGCTCATCACCTTCCTGATCTTTCAGAAGCGTTTCATCAGCTCTTTCGTCACCTCAGGCATCAAATAGGAGATTTTTCGATGCTGTTCTCCCGCAGGCTCATGCTCGGCCTCGCCATGGCAGGCGCCCTCGCCTTCCCGGCGCTGGCCGAAGGTCCGACCGAGATCGACCTGTTCTTCCCGGTCCCCGTCGACGGCAAGCTCGCCCGCGACATGGGCACGCTGATCAAGGAGTTCAACGAGACCCATCCGGACATCAAGGCGACCGCCGTCTACACCGGCTCCTATGACGACACGCTGATCAAGACCCGCGCCGCGATCAAGGCCGGCAAGCCGCCGGCTGCCGTGATCATGTCGGCCAATTTCCTGCTCGACATGCAGATCGAGAACGAGCTCACCAATCTCGATTCCCTGATTGCTGCCGACGGCACCACCAAGGAGCAGTTCCTGGGCCAGTTCTTCCCGGCGCTGCAGGGCAACGCAGTGATCAATCGCTCGGTCTACGGCGTGCCATTCCACAACTCGACGCCGCTGCTCTACATCAACGCCGAGCAGGCCAAGGAAGCCGGGCTCGACCCGAACAAGCCGCCGCAGACCTGGGCGGAGCTGACCGACTGGGCCAAGAAGCTCACCAGGCGCGAAGGCGACAAGGTCACGCGCTGGGGCATCGCCATCCCTTGCGCCTATGATTATTGCGGCTGGATGATGGAAACGCTCACCATGTCCAATGGCGGGCGCTACTACAACGAGGAGTTCGGCGGCGAAGTCTATTACGATACGCCCTCGATGCTCGGCGCGCTCACCTGGTGGAACGACCTCGTCACCAAGCACAAGGTGCATGCGCCGGGTGCCACGCCCGGTCCGGCCGTAAGCACCTCCTTCATCTCCGGCAATGCCGCGATGATGATGCTGTCGACGGGCTCGCTGACCTACGTGCGCGACAACGCCAAGTTCGCCTACAAGGTTGCCTTCATCCCGCGCAACGTCCGCAACGCGGTGCCGATCGGCGGCGCCTCGCTGATCATTCCGGCGGGCCTCGAGGCCGACAAGCAGAAGGCTGCCTGGACGCTGATCAAGTGGATGACCTCGCCCGAAAAGAGCGCCTGGTGGAGCCGCGCCACCGGCTATTTCGCGCCCAACATGGCCGCCTACAAGACGCCCGATATGATCGACTTCCTCAGCAAGAACCCGGACGCCAAGACCGCCGTCGAGCAGCTCGATGTCGCAAAGCCCTGGTTCGCGACCTACAAGACGGTGCCGGTGCGCAAGACGCTGGAGGATGAGGTGATGCTCGTTCTGAACGGCAAGAAGCAGCCGAAGGAGGCCCTCGCCGCCGCCCAGAAGGCCGCCGACGAGCTGCTCAAGCCGTACAACGCCGAGACCTCGCTGAAGCTTCCCTGAGGCCGGTCACATCGCGCAAGCAAGCTTCGGCGCCCCGTCATGCGGGGCGCCGAATGCGTTTTCGGGAACGCGCCCGCTCAGATCGTCACAACGATCTTGCCGAACTGCGTGTTCGACTCCAGGAAACGGTGCGCCTCGACGATTTCCTCGAATGGAAACGTCCTTGCGATGATCGGCTTCAATGAGCCGTCCGATAGTCCTTCGAGGATGAACGCCTTTGCCCGCGCGAGCCGCGCGGGATCGCGGATAATCTCGTGCACCAGGTAGCCGCGCAGTGTCAGGCTCTTGCTGAGAACGTTGAAGAGCGGAAACGGCGTCGGCTCGGGGCTCAGCCCGCCGTACTCGATCAGGATCCCGCCCGGCGCCATGGCCGCGGTCAGCGGCTCGAACGTTGGGCCGCCGACCGCGTCGAACACCACCCGGACGCCCTTTGAACCGGCGATGTCTGCGAGCCGCGATCGAATGTCCTCTTCGGTCGACGCGATCACGTCGGCGGCTCCCGCATCAAGCAAGGCCTGTCGCTTGTTCGAGCTTCGCGTCAGGGCGACCGGAACTGCGCCGATGCGGTTCGCGATCTGAATTGCAGCAAGCCCGACACTGCTCGATGCGGCCGTAATGGCGACGACCTCGCCGCGATCGAGCCCGGCGATGTCGATGATCGCGCCAAACGCCGTGAGATACTGCATCCACACAGCAGCCGCCGCCTCGAAGGCAAGCACGGGCGGATGCTTCACGACGAGCTCTGCAGGGAACGTCACGAGCTCGCCATAAGCCGGCCACCGCACCATCGACACGGGCGGCACGATGCTGACGGCATCGCCGTGGGCAAAGCCGCTCACGTCTTCACCGATGGCTTCGACGGTGCCTGCGGCCTCGAGACCAAGGCCCGAGGGAAACGTCGCCGGCTCGATATAGGTCCCGGATCGCAGCAGCGCTTCGGCACGGTTCAACCCCAGTGCCCTGACCCGGATCTGAACCTCGCCGCGTGCCGGCGGCGGGATATCGACGGTCTCGATACGCAACACTTCGGGGCCGCCATGCCGGTGAAAACGAACGACTCGCGCCATGGGCACAACTCCAAAACAATTGAATCGAATGGAGCTATGGCAACCGCGTCGGAGCGGATAAATCGTCTTGAACGCCAAACAGTCGAAATCAAGAGTTTGCAATCATGGACCGCCTGACCAGCATGGCCGCGTTCGTCAAGGCCGTCGACCTCGGCTCGTTCGCGGCCGCGGCCGATGCTTTGGAGATGTCCGGCCCCATGGTCGGCAAGCATGTCCGCTTCCTTGAAGAGCGGCTCGGCATTCGTCTCCTGAACCGGACCACGCGACGCCAGAGCCTGACCGATGCCGGCCAGGCCTATTATGAGCGTTGCCGCGCCGTGCTCACGGAAGCAGAGGCCGCCGACGCCGTCGCTTCTGGCCAGCAGAGCGAACCGCGCGGCAGACTGCGCGTGACCATGCCGGCCCTGCTGGGGCGGCATTGCATCGCCCCCTTGCTGCTCAAGCTCGCGCGGAAATACCCGGCGCTGGAGCTCGATCTCTCATTTGGAGATCCGATCGCGAACCTCATCGAGGCCGGTTACGATCTCGCGATCCGGACCGGCGATCTCGACGACCAGTCCGGCCTGATCGCGCGGCGTATCGCCCGCCAGCGCATGGTGGTTTGCGGTGCGCGGTCCTACCTCCGCGCCCACGGCAGGCCGAAATCGATCGACGATCTGGCGCGGCATCAGGCGATCATCTATCGCCGCTCCGGGCGCGTCCGCCCGTGGCTGTTTCCGTGCGAGGGCCAGCCCCCGCGCGAGGTCGTACCGACCGGCAGGCTGAGGCTCGACGATCTCGAAGCCATCGCCGATGCCGCGACACGCGGAATGGGGCTCGTCTGGCTGCCCTACTGGCTCGTCCGCGAACGCCTCCAAGCCGGCGCCCTCGTCCGACTCTTCGAAGGCCGGGCGGAATTCCTCTACGATTGCCACGCGCTGTGGCCGCGCTCGCCTCAGATGCCGCCGAAGGTCCGCGCTGCCGTGGATACGTTGGCTGCCGCCCTGCCGAAGCTCACGACGTGACGGTGGGGCTCTCGCCCCAGTTAACCTCTCGTCCACCATTCGACCCGTCCAGCCGCCGGTAACCACGAGAATTAACAGACCCTCAACACCGCCCCGACAAGTCTAACGGTTCCTTCGGGGGATTTTGC
This sequence comes from Bradyrhizobium sp. ISRA442, assembly GCF_038085055.1. Taxonomy (NCBI): domain Bacteria; kingdom Pseudomonadati; phylum Pseudomonadota; class Alphaproteobacteria; order Hyphomicrobiales; family Nitrobacteraceae; genus Bradyrhizobium; species Bradyrhizobium sp. ISRA442. The sequence continues at coordinate 240,998 of NZ_JALGCN010000004.1, read as the reverse complement.
CGTGGATCTGTTGGTTTTCGAGTTCCTGGGACTGGCGCTGGTCGCAATGTGCGTGGTCGTGGTGGCGCTGCCGTGTGCCCGCAAACCCTCGCAGCGGATCCGCTACGAGTAGGATTTTCGGCCGGCTCGAGCGATTCCGGTCCAATGCAAGGCTCGAATTCGCTACGAGCCCCTTGACATCACAGCACTTTCGGCAGAACGGCTGATATACGTCTCATGGGCCGTTCATGGATCTGATTACCACCACCGCTGACCTCGCGGCTGCCTGCAGCCGGCTGGCGAAGCACCCCGTCATAACAGTCGATACCGAGTTCCTGCGCGAGACCACCTATTACCCGCTGCTGTGCGTGGTGCAGATGGCAAGCGCCGAGGAGGCCGTGGTCATCGACGCCCTGGCCGAGGGCATCGACCTCAAGCCGTTCTTCGAGCTGATGGCCAACGAGAACGTGCTGAAGGTGTTTCATGCCGCCCGCCAGGACATCGAGATCATCTGGCACCAGGCCAACATCATCCCGCATCCGGTGTTCGACACCCAGGTCGCCGCCATGGTGCTCGGCTATGGCGACAGCATTGCCTACGACCAGCTCGTCGAGAAGGTCACCGGCCACCGGCCGGACAAGACCCACCGTTTCACCGACTGGTCGCGCCGGCCGCTGACGAAGGAGCAGATGCATTACGCGGTGTCCGACGTCACGCATCTGCGCGACGTGTTCGCAGCGCTCGACGCCGACCTCAAGAAGCGCCGCCGCAGCGAATGGGTCTCGATCGAGATGGAGATCCTGACCTCGCCCCGCACCTACGACTTCCACCCCGAGCGCGCCTGGGAGCGGCTGAAGACGCGGGTGCGCAAGCCCAAGGACCTTGCGGTGCTGATGGAGGTCGCGGCCTGGCGCGAGCAGGAGGCGCAGAGCCGCGACGTGCCGCGCGGCCGCGTGCTGCGCGACGAGGCGATTAGCGACATCGCAACGCACGCGCCGACCTCTCTGGAGAAGCTCGCTCATCTGCGTTCGGTGCCGAAGGGTTTTGAGAAATCCAAATGGGGCGCGGACATCGTCGCCGCCGTCGAGCGTGGGCTGGCGCGAGATTTTTCCACGCTGCCGAAGCTAGAGAAGCCGCGCAACAACGCCAATGGCGCGGCAATCGTCGAGCTGTTGAAGGTGCTGTTGCGCATGACCGCGGAGCGCCACGCGGTGGCCAGCAAGGTGATCGCAACCGTGGATGAGCTCGAGCAGATCGCCGCCGACGATGAAGCCGACGTGCCCGCCCTGCACGGCTGGCGCCGCGAGCTGTTCGGCGAAGCCGCATTGAAACTCAAGCGCGGCGAGCTGGCGCTGGCGATCGAGAAAGGCCGCGTGATCGGCGTCAAGCGGGCGTAGGCCGAGATCCCCCCGATGTCGTCCTGGCCAAGGCCAGGACCCATACCGCGTGATCTATCGATAGATGCGCCGACTTTACGCCGGCGTGAGCTTCGCCGCCTCCGCCTTCATATCATCCAGCACGCCGGCGATCGTGGTGACGAGCTCGTCGATCTGGCCCTTGTTGACGATCAGCGGCGGGCAGATGGCGATGGCGTCGAGCATGTTGCGCGAGATCACGCCGCGCTCCTGGAGCATACGGCTGGCGATGCCGCCGACGGCACCGGGCGTGGCTGCGGCGGTCTTGCGCCGCTTGTCCAGCACGAGCTCGAGCGCGGCGATCATGCCGACGCCGCGGACCTCGCCGACCAGCGGATGGCCGGCGAGCTCGCGCAGCTTGCCTTGCAGATAGACGCCCGTCTCGGCCGCATGCGCGACCAGGCCGCGCTCCTCGATGATCTTGAGGTTCTCCAGCGCCACGGCCGAGCCGACGGGATGGCCGCCGGCGGTGAAGCCGTGGCCGAGTACGCCGATCTTGTTGCTCTCGTCCGCGATCGGCTCGAACATGCGGTCGTTCAGGATGATCGCCGACAGCGGGAAATAGCTCGAGGTGATCTGCTTGGAGACCACCATCGCGTCGGGCTTGATGCCGTAGGTCTCGCAGCCGAACATCTTGCCGGTGCGGCCGAAGCCGCAGATGACCTCGTCGGCGACCAGCAGGATGTCGTATTTGTTCAGGACCTTCTGGATCTTGTCCCAGTATGTCGCCGGCGGCACGATGACGCCGCCCGCGCCCATCACTGGCTCACCGAAGAAGGCTGCAATCGTCTCCGGGCCTTCCTTGATGATGAGTGCCTCCAGCTCCTCGGCCCGCCGCGTCGCAAAGGCTTCCTCGCTCTCGCCCGGCGCGCTGTCCTTGTAGAAGTGCGGCGAGCCCGTGTGCAGGATGTTCGGCAGCGGCAGGTCGAAGGACCGATGGTTGTTCGGAAGGCCCGTGAGGCTTGCGGAAGCGATCGTGACGCCGTGATAGGCACGCAGGCGGCTGATCACCTTCTTGCGCTGCGGCTGGCCGAGCGTGTTGGAGCGATAGGCGATCAGCTTCAGGACGGTGTCGTTGGCTTCCGAGCCGGAATTTGTGAAGAACACCTTGCTCATCGGCACCGGCGCGAGCGCGACCAGCTTCTCGGCGAGATCGATCGAGGGCCCATGCGATTTCGCGGAGAACGTATGATAGAACGGCAGGGCCTGCATTTGGCGGTACGCGGCCTCGACCAGCCGCGTCTCATTGAAGCCGAGCCCGACGCTCCATAGCCCCGCCATCGCCTCGAAATAGCGCTTGCCCGTCGCGTCAAAGACGTAAGGCCCCTCGCCGCGCTCGATCACCAGCGGACCTGCCTGCTGATGGGTGCGCGCATTGGTATAGGGATGGAGCTGATAGGCCACATCCCGGGCCTCTTGCGAATTGGGCAGCATCGACATTTTCGGAGATCCTCAGGGCTTCACATCACCGGCGCGGCCAGCGTCATCACTTGGCTATTGCGACACTACAGAAGTTGCAACGCCATTTCGTCAGCAGCAAATGCCCGGCAGCGATGCAGAAAGCAGTGCCGTGCCACGTTCAGGCCGCTCCGTCATCATCATCGCCATCGGCGGCCTCAGTGGCCTCCTTCACCTCGACGAGCGCCATCGAGAGAAGATAGACGGTCGTGGGCAGGCTGAGCCGGCGCGCCTTCTCGGCAGCGCGCGACAGCTCGCCCACCAGCTCCCTCAGCTCGTCCCCACGCGACAACGTCTTAGTCCACCTGGTCTTGGTTCGCCTATCCGGTCGCGCCTGCCTGGGTCGCGATGGCGCCGCTGGTCCTGATCAGTTCGGCGCTCGTCCGGATTGTAGCAAAATTGCCGATGACATTCACCACCGCTTGCTTGTAGGCGGCGGCATCGCCGGCGCCCGGCTGTCGGCAGGCCACGGCGTCACCGACCACCTGGTAGCGATGGCTGCGGTGAAAACCGTCGACGACGGTCGCCAGTATGGTCTCGTCCAGGGAAAAACCGAACAGCACGCACCGGGCCGAGCGGATATTGGACATGTAGTCGACAAATCGTGACGAGCTGTAGGCCGAGGGCAGCGGGTGCTCGAATGTCATCTCTCCGGGCCGCGGCTTCGCCTCCGCAATCCAATCGGTCAGCTTGGATGCCGGATTGAACCAGGCCGCCTGCGCGATGCGCTTCAGGTGCATCACCGGCCAGAGATTGTCACGCCACAGTGTCAAGAGCTCCAGGCAACGCGACATGGCGGCGTCGCCGTCGAGGATGACGTGGCGGCGCCCCTGGGTGAGATATTCGACCTGGAGATCCGCGCAGACCAGGATCGGCGGATCGTCGTGGACGGAATCCTGCATTTTTTTGCTTGCGGCTGTCTCAATTTCAACGATCGCCCAGCGCGAGATCACGCAACGGCGAGGTCACCGCTCGCCCGGCCGAGGCATCGAGCACGCCCGGCCGGTCCCAGTCGCCCTCGGGGCGAATAATCACATAGGGATCGCTATCGAGCGTGATCGCGTCCGGCCCGGGCTCGATCTCGAGCACCATCTCGGTGTAGGAGAAATCGGAGAACGTGATCTTGCGGTTGTGACCCAGCGGCTTGGCGCCGAAGTGGGCCCAGAAATCAACCAGCCGGTCCTGCGCCTGGCCGTAGATCTTGCGAAACCCCTTGCGCTTCACATAGTCGACGCTCGCCTGCACCAGCTTGAACGAGACGCGCGAGCGCCGATATTGGTGACGGACAGCGAGCCGCTCGACCTTGGCGAATTCGCCGAAGAAGCGCACCCGCAGGCAACCCGCCGGCTCGTTTCCGACGAAGCCGATGAAGTGTGCCGCTACCAGATCGTTGCCGTCGAACTCCTCCTCGAAGGGACAGTCCTGCTCGGCGAGATAAACCGCGGAACGGATCGAAGTGACGAGCATGAGATCGCTGGGATCGCGCGCGATCCTGACCGTGATGGCGCGGGAGTCCGGTTTGGCGAGAGGAATCCTAGTGCCGTGCATCTGCAAAACTCCTTGCTTGGATGATCGAGCCCGGCATGCGCAGCGGCTGCCTGTTCCAGGGCCGCTCGTAACACCAGAGATCGGGCTGGAAGCTGGCGACAGGTTCGAAGCCCGTCGCCTTCATGATGTCGCGTCCTGCGACAGTCGACGGCTGAGCGTAGCAATCCGCACTACGAAACCGCTGCTGACGCAGATGCGCCGCGGCCTTGCCGAGACCAGCGATGCCGCGGCCTGTGGCCGCAATCGCCCAGATATAGATGGCAGACACCTCCTCGTCGGCAGCGGCGAGGTGGCGCGTGTCGGGCGCGGTCAAGCAGATTTCATCGAGCAACAGCGCATCGTGCCCACGGTCGTTGAGAAACAGGAAGGCGATGCCGCCAAGCAGGCGCCCCTTCCGGCTGAAGGTCAGGAGGCTCTGGGGATCGAAAGCGAAGTAGCGTGCGAGCTCCGCTGCCCCGATCCGAACGCCCGGCACCTGCCGGCGCGCCATCTCAGAAAGCGTCGCAATTTCCGAGAATTGCGCACAACGGACATCGATCTCCGGGCTCAGGGCCAGCGAGTCAAAATCGTGCCTTGCGGCGAACGAGCCCCTTTCCATACCCATGTCGCCCCTCTATCGTTCGTCGTTTTCGTGCCCCGCTATGACAACGAGCTTAGCGGTTGGGGATCAGGAGTATGCAGCAACTATTGCACCGGGGTGCTGCGATGACGCAGCACCGTGAAGAAGTCCTGGATGCGTCTTGGGACGATTTGAAACTGTTTTTAGCGTGCGCAAAGTTTAAAAGTTTTCGCAACGCGGCCGAGGAACTCGGCCTGACGTCCACTACGCTGATGCGCCGGATCGACCGGCTTGAAGAGAGCATCGGCTGCAAGCTGTTCCTGCGTGATCAGAGCGGGCTCACGCTCAGCGACGAAGGCACCGCAATGATTGCCGACGTCGCCCACATGGAACGTCACGCCTTCAACGTATTTCGCCGCGCCTCGCGTTCGTCGAACGATACGGCCGGCACCGTGCGCGTCGCGGTGACTGAGGGCCCTGGCAATTTCTGGATCCTGCCGCGCCTGATCGATTTCCAGAAGACCTATCGCAAGATCACCGTCGAACTGCGCTGCGCGATGGAGCAGGCAGATGTCGCGCGGCTGGAATCCGACATCGCGATCCAGCTCGAGCCGCCGACCAATCCCGACCTGATCGTCACCAAGCTCGGCCGGCTGCACATCTATCCCTTCGTCTCGAAGGACTATCAGAGCCTCTATGGCGTGCCCGCGACGCTCGCCGAATTGATGAATCACCGGATCATCAAGCAGAGCGCGCCGCAGGTCGACGATGGTGCCTACGCCCGCGTGCTCGGACTGACATCGCTGGAGGGCATCGTCGGGATCAAGACCAACTCTTCGGTCGGGGTGCTCTATGCTGTGGAGCGCGGCGCGGGCATCGGCTTCCTGCCGACGGTCTCGATCGCGCTCGGTGCATCGCTCGTCGCCGTCGATCTCGGTGTCAGCCACCACGCCGATCTCTGGCTCACCTATCACAAGGAGTTCCGCACCTCGGAGCGGCACAAAATCGTGGTCGACTGGTTGAAGAAGATTTTTGATCCCAGGACCTATCCCTGTTTCCGGGATGAATTCATCCATCCGAACGCGCTGGTTCCGATGATGGCGACCGCACGCGAGGGGTTTGGCCTGACCGGCTACGTCGCGGCGACGCCGACGTAAGAGTGCGCGAGGCCGCACCTCACCATCTGTATTCGAAGCCGGCCGTGCCCTGGTGCGACATGAGCTCGTTGCGGAACTTGCCATCGTAGTTGATGTAAAGCCGCGCGACGTTGGTCAGGCTCAACGAGACAGAAGCGCCTGCATCCATGCCGTAACGGCTCTCGCCGATTCCGGGCACGATGATGCTCTCCGTCCCCAGGCTGACCTGGACCGAGCCGAGGTTCTGATAGAAGTTGTCGACGAACTTGCCGTAGGCCGACAGGTCGAGGATCTTCCTGTCGAGGATGAAATAGCGTCCGATCTCGGCCCCGATCATGACGCGCGCCCGCGAGATCGCCGTCGAGCCGACATTGAGCGGGTCCAGTCCACCGGCTTCCTGGAATGAAGCGCTGGTGGCGCGGACATATTCGAGTGCGCCCTTTGGCACGACCCGCATCTCATCCTTCGTCCAATAGTAGCTGATCTCGGTCAGCGCGCCGTCGACCGCGGCGCGGTAGCCCGCGGTCGCAAGGCCAAGCCCGGTGTCCCGGCTGGAATGGACCTTGCCAAAGCCGTGCACTACTGCGAAGGCCCAGGTCCAGGGGCCCTTGTCGACGGAGCCGTTGAAGCCGAGCTGGGTCAGGTCGAGCGTCGCGGACTGGAGCGCGAGCGGCACGTCGATGTCGGTGTGACTCTGATCGACCGAGAAGCCGAGATTAACACCCGGCGCGAGCCGCGCACCGAAACCAGCGACGCCGCCGAAAGTCTTGCGCTTGTCGCCGACGAAATCGCCCTGCGCGTCGGTCCGGAGCGAGATGCCATAGCCTTCGAACCAGGTGCGATAGCGCGGATCCTCCGTGCTCTCCGACGCGCCGCCCCCGCCGGGGTTGGTGCGGAGGGAGCGGTTGAAGCCGCCCGAAGCCTGATTGCCGAGCCGTTCCAGGAACCACGATCCGAGATTGAGCGTGGTGTTGCCGGCCGACTGGTCGTAGTACGTCGCGGTCGGCACCGGGATCGGGGTCGGTGACGGCGTGGGCGTTGGTGTTGGCGTCGGGGTGGGCGTCGGACTTTGCGCGTGGGCCGACGTAGCCGCAATCATCACAACGAATGCAATGGCCATCACAATCGTAGCCGCGATCCGGCGGACACGGTCCAGCCCGATCATCTGCCGTGTCCCGGAGAGCTGCGACGTGCAGCACATGGCGATAAATCCCGAAAGCAAATGGCAGCGCGCAAAAATGCAACACACGCCGCAGCGTATGCGGCGATTTGTGCTGAACTGCCACGGAGGGTCAATCGGTTGCGGGGCTCGACCAGGGGTGATTGCTTCCGATTGTGGTTCCGTTGCCACAGGTCGGAAATAGCGGACGTGGAGATCCGGTCCGGACTTGAAATTCGCGCGCTGCTTGCTAACGTGCGAATTTCGTGTTGCAATATCCAGCACAATCGGATTTGGCCGCTCGGCTGTGCGTTTCGCGACTTTGAGACTCAAGACTCGAACAGACTTCCGGAAGCCCGTTTGTGGCGTGGCACGCGCAAAAGCGTGGCCGCGTCTTTTTTATGTCTAGAGGAGGAGACTGGCGATGCAAAAGGGCACCGTCAAATGGTTCAACCCGACCAAGGGCTATGGCTTCATTCGACCGAACGGCGGCGATAAGGACGTCTTCGTCCACATCTCCGCCGTCGAGCGCGCGGGCCTCACGACCCTCAATGAAAACCAGGTGGTTGAATACGACCTCGTGGAGAACCGCGGCAAAACATCCGCGGAGAACCTCAAGGTCTCCTGATCTCTCCCGCGACTTTCGCAAGGGATCACGACGTTGCCCCCGGCTCTGCCGGGGGATCTTGTTTGTGAGTTCGGCAAGTCCCGCGACAGCGGCTCAGTTCACCACCGGCGAAATCAGGAAATTCTCCGAAGGTCCGCTTCCCGCCGTCTTGCACACGTCGCCCTCGATGCGGACCTTGCCGGTCGCAAGCAGCCGCAGCGCTTCGGGATAGATGCGGTGCTCGACTTCGAGGATGCGTTCGGAGAGCGTGTCCGCCGTGTCGTTGTCGCTGACAGGGACCGCGCCCTGCATCACGATCGGCCCGGCGTCAGTCGCGGGGATGACGAAGTGCACTGTTGCGCCAGACAGTTTCACCCCCGCACGCAAGGCCTGGCCATGCGGATCGAGGCCGGGGAAGGACGGCAGGAGCGACGGGTGGATGTTGAGCATCCGTCCGTACCAGCTTTGGGTGAACTCGGCCGTGAACAGGCGCATGAAGCCGCCGAGACAGATCAACTCGATGCCATGCTGGTCGAGGGCGGCCTGTAGCACCGCCTCAAAGCCGGCGCGGTCCTTGCCAAAGGGTTTGCTCTCGATCACCAGCGTCGGCACGCCACTCGCCTTTGCGCGCTCCAGCCCGAGCGCATCGGCCTTGTTCGAGATGACGAGCGCGATTTCCGCCGGAAAATCCAGCGCGGCCGCGGCCTTGATCAGCGCGGCCATGTTCGAGCCCCGGCCGGAAATCAGAATGGCAACACGGCGCTTCATCGGTTCACAGCGCGAGATCAAGGTGGCCGCTATAGACGACGCGGTGCTCGCCTTCGGCCGCGATCACCCGACCGAGCTGCGCCACCGTCTCGCCGGCATCGGTGAACACTTGCACCACCTTGTCGACCGCATCCGGCTCGACGATCGCGATCATCCCTATGCCGCAGTTGAACGTGCGCAGCATTTCGAGCTCGGCGATGCCGGCTTGCGCGGCCAGCCATTTGAACACCGGCAGCACCGGCAGGCGCTCCAGATCGATGCCGACACCGAGATGCTTCGGCAGCACACGCGGAATGTTGTCGGTGAACCCGCCGCCGGTGATGTGGGCAAGCCCCTTCACCGCGCCGGTCTCGCGGATCGCGCGCAGACAGGATTTGACGTAGAGCCGCGTCGGCGTCAGCAACGCGCCGCCGAGCGTCATCACCGGCGAAAACGGCGCCTTGGCCTCGAAGCCGAGGCCGGACTGCTCGACGATCTTGCGCACTAGCGAGAAGCCGTTGGAATGCACGCCGGAGGACGCAAGGCCGATCACGGCATCGCCGGCGGCAATGTCCTTGCGCGGCAGCAGCGTGCCGCGCTCGGCGGCGCCGACGGCAAAGCCGCCGAGATCGTAGTCGCCGTCCTTGTAGAGGCCCGGCATCTCGGCGGTCTCGCCCCCGATCAGGGCGCAGCCGGATTCCCGGCAGCCCTCGGCAACGCCGGCAACGATCGCGGCCGTAGCCTCCGGATCGAGCTTGCCGCAGGCAAAATAGTCGAGGAAGAACAGCGGCTCGGCGCCCTGCACCACGAGGTCGTTGACGCTCATGGCGACGAGGTCGATGCCGATCCCGCCATGCAGGCCGGTCTCGATCGCGATCTTGACCTTGGTGCCGACGCCGTCGGTGGCGGCAACCAGGACCGGATCCTTGAAGCCGGCTGCCTTGAGGTCGAACAGGCCGCCGAAACCGCCGATTTCGGCGTCGGCGCCGGGGCGCGCGGTGGCGCGCACCATCGGCTTGATCAGGTCGACCAGGCGGTTGCCCGCGTCGATGTCGACACCTGAATCGGCGTAAGTGAGGCCGTTTTTGCGGTCGGTCATGCCCGATTTCCAGTGGGTTTGCGGCTGGTTACGTCGAATTCCGGGGACGCGCAATGGCAAGCATGGCGCGCTGCCCTATACTATGTAGATATCAACCGGTTCAGCCTTCAAAGGGCCGGATTTGAGGTCAGACAGGGTGCCGGGAAGCGCCGCGTGAGTATTCCGAACATCATTACCCTGGGCCGGATCATGCTGGTCCCGATCATCGTCTGGGCCATCGTATCGAGCCAAATGGAGGTGGCGTTCGCGGTGTTCCTGATCGCCGGCATCAGCGACGCCGTCGACGGCTTCCTGGCCAAGCGCTTCAACATGACGAGCGAGCTCGGCGCCCTGCTCGACCCGCTCGCCGACAAGGCCCTGCTGGTGTCGATCTATCTGGCGCTTGGCATCTGGGGCGACATTCCGCGCTGGATCGTGATCCTGGTGGTATCACGCGACATCATGATCGTAACTGCCGTGATCGTGTCCTGGCTGTTCGACAAGCCGGTCGAGATGAAGCCGTCGATGGTATCCAAGCTCAACACGGCAGCCCAGGTGGCCTACGCAGCCTTGGTGCTGGCCGCCCTCGCCTTCGGCTTCAAGCCGGCACCCTATGATATTATCCTGATGGGCTTCGTGACGGTCTTCACGCTGTCCTCGGTGTCGCTGTATCTCATCGAATGGCTGCGGCACATGAGCACCATCGACGCCAAGTGAGCCAAGCAAGTGCAGGCCCCGCAAAAGGCCAAGTCGGGCTGACTCGCTCGCGCTCGATATGTCAGATCTCTTCACGTGAGGCCGGCACGTCCGGCATGGAGCAAAGTTAGCGTGGCAGGCCGCGTTCACCCCCGACAATTGGCGTTTTCGCTTCCGCATGCGGAGAGCCTGAGCCGGGACAATTTTCTCGAAGGCCCTGCCAACGCGGCCGGGCTTGCCCTGATCGATGGCTGGCCGGAGTGGCCACACCGGATCATGTGGCTGGCCGGCCCGGAAGGGTCGGGAAAGAGCCATCTCGCGGCGATCTGGGCCGAGCAGGCCGGCGCCCGTTCGACCACGGCCAATGCACTGACCGCAGCCACCGTGCCGGGGGCGCTGGCGACCGGCGCGCTGGTGGTTGAGGATCTCAGGGCCAAGGACTTCGACGAGCGCGCCCTCTTCCACCTCATGAACCTCGCCCGCGAGGACGGCGCCTATGTCCTCTTCACCGGACGCGAAGTTCCGGCCGCGCTCGACATCGAGCTACGCGACCTGCGCTCTCGCCTGCGCACGGTGCCGGCGATCTCGCTTCTGCCGCCGGACGACCAGTTGTTTCGCGGCCTGATCGTGAAGTTTTGTGCCGACCGCCAGCTCACGGTCGACGAGAGCGTGGTCAGCTATCTCGCCACGCGCCTGGAGCGCTCCTCGGCCGCTGCCCGGCGGGCGGTGGAGCTCCTGGACAGCGAGGCCCTGCGGCTCGGCCGGCCCGTGACCCGGGCGCTGGCCGCTGACCTCCTCCGCGATGCCTGACCAGGTCCCGCCTCGAGGTCGCTTGACGCGACGGAACTGCGGAACATCAATGTCATCGAAATGATTGCGCCTGTAGCATTACAGCCGACGAAGCCAAATCGTCCTGTTGGACGGCTGGCGCGTTACGCTAAAGGCAACGTCATCGAAACGTCATCGGACTAACACATGCTCTGGCCGGTTTTGCGCGTAGGTGCAAGGTAAGGCGAGACAAGATGGACCGACTTCTGATGGAATCCGTGCAAGCCGTTGAAATCAAGGAAAAAATTCAAGAAGTCGAAGGTCAGCCGGCGATCGCCACGAGCCCCGAGCGATTCATCAACCGCGAACTCTCCTGGCTGCATTTCAACCGCCGCGTCCTCGAAGAATCGGTCAATGCCCACCATCCGGTGCTGGAGCGGGTCCGATTCCTGTCAATTTCGGCGAATAACCTCGACGAATTCTTCATGGTCCGCGTGGCCGGCATCAAGGCCCAGGTGCGCGAGGGCATTCCCGAGCGCAGTCCCGACGGCCTGACGCCGTCCGAGCAGCTCGCGCTGATCAACCGCACCGTCTCCCAGCTTGCCAGCGACCAGCAGTCAATCTGGCGCGACCTGCGTGGCACGCTGGCCGACGTCGGCATCGTGCTGGTCGACGGCAAGGACGTCACCAAGGCGGAGCGAGCCTGGATCGAGGACTACTTCCTCAACAACGTGTTCCCATTGCTGACGCCGCTGGCGATCGACCCGGCGCATCCCTTCCCGTTCATTCCAAGCCTCGGCTTCACCATCGCCCTGCAATTGACGCGCGCCGCCGACGGCAAGCAGATGAACGCGCTGATCCGCATGCCCGGCAAGATCGACCGCTTCATCCGCATGCCGAGCGATGGCAAGGTCCGGCTGATCTCGCTGGAACAGGCCACCGCCCTGTTCATCAATCGCCTGTTCCCCGGTTACAATGTCCACGGTCAGGGCGCGTTCCGCATCATCCGCGACTCCGAAATGGAGATCGAGGAAGAGGCCGAAGACCTCGTCCGCGTGTTCGAGACCGCGCTGAAGCGCCGCCGCCGCGGGTCGGTGATCCGCCTCGAGATCGACGCCAAGACCCCGGAGGAGCTGCGCAGCTTCGTGCAGCACGCGCTGTCGGCCGCCGACGACGAGGTCTTCCTGGTGGATGGCGTGCTCGCGATGAACGAACTGTCGCAGCTCACCCGCCTCGACCGGCCCGACCTCGAATTCACCCCTTACGTGCCGCGCCATCCCGAGCGCGTGCGCGAGCATGGCGGCGACATCTTTGCCGCGATCCGGCAGAAGGACCTGATCGTCCATCACCCTTACGAATCCTTCGACGTGGTGGTGCAGTTCCTGCAGCAGGCCGCGCGCGACCCCGATGTCGTCGCAATCAAGCAGACGCTCTACCGCACCTCCATCAACTCGCCGATCGTGCGCGCGCTTGCGGAAGCCGCCGAGGCCGGCAAGTCCGTCACCGCACTGATCGAGCTGAAGGCGCGCTTCGACGAGGAGGCCAACATCCGCTGGGCGCGCGACCTCGAGCGCGCCGGCGTACAGGTTGTCTACGGTTTCCTCGAACTCAAGACGCACGCCAAGCTGTCGATGGTGGTGCGCCGCGAGGGCGGCAGCCTCACCACCTATGTGCACACCGGCACCGGCAACTACCATCCGGTCACCGCGCGCATCTATACCGACCTCTCGTACTTCACCTCGGATCCGACCATCGGCCGCGACGCCGCGCGCGTGTTCAACTTCATCACCGGCTATGCCGCGCCGAGCGATCTGGAAAAGATGGCAGTGTCGCCGCTGACGCTGCGCGCACGCATCATCGAGCACATCCAGGCCGAGACCGCGCATGCGCGGCACGGCCGGCACGGCGCGGTCTGGATGAAGATGAATGCGCTGGTCGATCCTGACATCATCGACGCGCTCTACGAGGCCTCGCAGGCCGGCGTCCAAGTCGAGCTCGTGGTGCGCGGTATCTGCTGCCTGCGCCCCGGCATCCCCGGCCTGTCGGAGAACATCCGCGTCAAATCCATCATCGGACGCTTCCTGGAACACGGCAGAATCTACTGCTTCGGCATGGGCCAGGGCCTGCCGAGCGCCAAGGCGGCTGTGTATATCTCGTCAGCCGACATGATGCCGCGCAACCTCGACCGCCGCGTCGAAGTGCTGTGCCCGTTGCAAAATCCGACGGTGCATCAGCAGGTTCTCGAACAAATCATGGTCGCGAATCTGAAGGACAATGAGCAAAGCTGGCAATTGTTGCCCGACGGGTCCTCAACGCGTATGAAGACCGCGAAGGGCGAGGAGCCTTTCAACGTCCACAACTACTTCATGACAAATCCGAGTCTGTCTGGCCGTGGAAAGTCGCTCAAGGAATCCTCGCCGCGCCGGCTCACGCGCCGGAACGAACGCCATCAGTCCTGATCGGAGTTTGTCGTGAAGCGGCCGCGCAAGCGCAGCGCGAGCGTCGCCGTCATCGACATCGGATCCAACTCGGTCCGTCTCGTCGTCTACGAGGGGCTGACGCGCAGCCTCATTCCGATCTTCAACGAGAAGACACTATGCGGCCTCGGGCGCGAGGTGCAGAGCACGGGCCTGCTCGCGCCCGATGCCGTCGACAAGGCGTTGACCTCTCTCAAGCGGTTTCGGGCGCTGTGCCGGGTGATGCAGGTCGGTCGCGTGTTTGCGATCGCCACCGCCGCCTGCCGCGACGCTTCCAACGGTCCCGACTTCATCGCGAAAGCCGAGCGCATCTGCGCCGTGAAGATCGAGATCCTGTCTGGACCGCGAGAGGCGCGGCTGTCGGCGCTAGGCGTGATCTCGGGCATCCATCTTCCCGACGGCATCGTTGGCGACCTCGGCGGCGGCTCGCTCGAATTGATCGACGTGCGCCGCAACAGCGTGCGCAGCGGCGTGACACTGCCGCTCGGCGGCCTCGCGCTGCAGGACCTCGCGCACAAATCGCTCAAGCGCGCCGATCGCATCGTGCGCGAGGAGATCGACGAGGTGCCGCAGCTCACCGCAGGCCACGGCCGCACCTTCTACGCGGTCGGCGGTACCTGGCGCGCGCTCGCGCGCATCCACATCATCCAGAGCGGCTATCCGCTCCAGGTGATGCACGGCTATTCCATTCCCGCGGCGGAGGCCCTCGACTTCGCACGCCGGCTGCGGCGCCTTGCGGCGGCCGACATGCTTGCCGACATCGAGGTCGTCGCCGATGCCCGGCGTCCCCTCCTCACCTATGCAGCGCTGGTGCTCGAGCACATCATCCGCGTCGCGAAGCCGAAGACCATCGTGTTCTCGACCTTCGGCGTGCGCGAGGGCCTGCTGCATGAGAAGCTGTCGGAAGCCGAGCGCAGCAAGGACGGCCTGATCTGCGCGGCTGAAGAACTCAACGAGCTGCTGTCGCGCTCGGCCCGCCATGCCCGCGAGCTGATCGCCTGGAGCGACCGCCTGGCGCGCGTGGTGAAGCTGCGCGAAACCGAGGAGGACCGCCGCTTACGCCACACCGCGTGCCTGCTCTCGGACATCGGCTGGCGCGTGCATCCCGACCATCGCGGCGAGCAGACGCTGAGCCTCGTCGTCAACGGCAATTTCGGCGCGATCAATCACCAGGAGCGCGCCTTCGTCGGTTTGTCGGTGTTCTACCGCTACGCAGGCCTCAGTGAAGAAAACCAGCCGCCGATGACGATGCAGGAGCTGCTGACGCCGACCCAGCTCGAACGCGCCCGTTTGCTCGGCGCCGCCTTTCGCGTCGCGCATCTGATCTCGGCGGCGCGGCCCGGCGTGCTGCCAGCGACGCATTTCCGCAACGAGGGACGCAAGCTGATGCTCGTGTTCGAGCACAAGCTCGGCGACCTCGTCGCCGATCGCGTCGGCGGCCGTTTCCGCCAGCTCGCGCGCCTGATCGGCCGCTCCGGCTCGATCGTCCGCCGCTAGAGAATTACTCCGCCGACACCTTGGCGTGACGCTCGGAGGCGTCAAGCGCGACCGCGCTCAGGCTGCGCCGGCGCCAGATGTAGCCGACGACCAGCACGACGATGACGCCGAGTGCGGCGCAGAGATATTCGCCGCCTCCGCCACCATGGGCGAATTGCGGCGGGATGCGCAGGGTTGCGAGGATCGAATCCAGCGAGGCGCCTAACGGACCATCGAACAGCGCGTGCAGGTTCGGCTCGACGCCGGGATCGGTCGCGATCACCTCGCCGGCGATCCAGCCGAGCAGTGCCGCACCCGCCCAGACCAGGACCGGCAGTTTCGCCAGGAGCGCCATAATCAGCGCAGCGCCGGCGACGATCAGCGGCACGCTGATGGCAAGGCCGAGGATCAACAGCGGCACGCTGCCATTGGCGGCGGCGGCGACCGCGATGACGTTGTCGAGACTCATGACGATGTCGGCGATGACGACGATCTGCACGGCCTGCCAGAGATGCGAAGCGGACTCGACGCCCTCCTCGTCCTCCGCCTCCGGAACCAGGAGCTTGGCAGCGATCACGATCAGCGCCAGACCGCCGACCAGCTTCAGGTACGGCAGCGCCATCAGGCTCGCGACGATGCCGGTGAAGATGATCCGCAGCAGCACCGCAGCGCCGGCGCCCAGCACCATGCCCCACAGCCGGTGCCTCGGATTCAGGCCGCGGCAGGCGAGCGCGATCACCAGCGCGTTGTCGCCGGACAGGAGGATGTTGATCCAGATGATCTTGCCGACCGCAATCCAGAAGGTCGGTTCGGCCATCTCATTGCGGAACTGGGTGAAAACAGACCCGATAGTGGCGGGATCGAAGATCTGCCAAAGCCAGTTCACAATACGTCCTTTCGCCCCGTCAACAAGGCATGATCCGGAAAAGTGCGCCGCGGTTTTCCGAGAAGATCATGCTTAAACAATAAACTAAAGCGCGATGAGATTCATCGCGCTTTAGCGCGCCAGCTGAAGATCAGCCGACGATCTCGTTGCCCGAAAAGAACTGCGCGATCTCGATCACGGCAGTCTCCGGCGCGTCCGAGCCGTGCACCGAGTTCTCGCCGATCGACTTCGCGTAGAGCTTGCGGATGGTGCCGTCAGCCGCCTTCGACGGATCGGTCGCGCCCATTACCTCGCGATATTTGGCGATCGCGCCCTCGCCTTCCAGCACCTGCACCACGACCGGACCCGAGGTCATGAAATCGACGAGCTCGCCGAAAAACGGGCGCGCCTTGTGGATGGCATAGAAGGTCTCGGCCTGGCCCTTGGTCATGCAGATGCGCTTCTGGGCGACGATGCGCAGGCCCGCCTTCTCGATCACGGCATTGACCGCGCCGGTCAGGTTACGCTCGGTCGCGTCGGGCTTGATGATCGAGAAGGTGCGTTCAATCGCCATGATCTTGTCCTTGAGGAAAAGCGGTGTGTGGAGTTGCGGGGCTTATATCGACGCCTTTGCGGAACGGCAAGCGACCGCCGAAGGGCCCGCGCGGGCGCTTCGCCGCAGGACCGGGGCCGAACATTCCGGCGTGGATTACAACAATTTCACCCAGATGAACCGAATCTGCAGATCCCGTCAGGATTCGGTTCAGCCTCCCTGCCCTAGGCTCTTCTCCATCGAAACCGAGCCTCATTTCGAGGCAGACCGTTTCGGCGGCCTTTCCATCGACGCGCAGGCCCGCGCCGGCAGTTTTGAGGAGATCACCATGTTGAGGAAACTTTCGCTTGCCGCAGTCGCCGCGGTCGCGCTGGGTGCCGCGCTGGCGCCGACCTCCGCCTCCGCACACTGGCACGGCGGCTGGGGCTGGCATGGCGGCGGCTGGCACCACGGCTGGGGCTGGGGTGCACCGCGCTTCTATGTCGGCGGCCCCGTCTCCTACGGCTATGGCGGCTGCTATGTACGCCGGCTGGTCCCGACTCCCTGGGGCCCCCGCTGGCGGCTGATCAACCGCTGCTACTAACTAAGTCCGACAGCACCTTCCCAAGGTACCACCCCCCAGGTACCTTCCAAGAGAAGCCCCGGCGTCGTCCCCCGCGCCGGGGCTTTGCATTTGCGGTGGCGCGACCATTAATACAATTTTTACTAGAATACCCGGCAGTCCCGGCACGGGCGAAACAAATTTGCGGTCAGTGACTTGGTAGAGTGTCGTTATTACTTTGAAACAACGGAACTCTGCTATGGCTGGTGTTTCCGCCAATAACAGCGAACAGATTGATCGGCGCACCAGCCGCGCGATTTGCGATGCCGTGGGCGAGCGGCTGCGGCAGAACCTTCGCCCCGAGCCCCGACTGACGTCGCATCTCGAGCATCTTTTGGACGAGCTGAAGAAGCGAGACCGAGAGGACAGCTCGCACTAACGGGCAGGTCTAGAAAAACGGGTTGCGTTCGCGCCGCCTTGCGGTGACAAGGCCGCATGCTTTCCATCACCGACCTCTCGGTCCGGCTCGCCGGGCGCCTCCTGATCGACCAGAGTTCCGTGCAGATCACGCCCGGCGCGCGCGTTGGTCTGGTCGGACGCAATGGGACCGGCAAGTCGACGCTGTTCAAGGTGATTCGCGGCGAGCTCGCCGCCGAACATGGAACGGTGACATTGCCGCCGCGCTGGCGCGTCGGCAGCCTCGCACAGGAGGCGCCGAACGGTCCGGAGAGCCTGATCGAGGTCGTGCTCAGGGCCGATCTCGAACGCGATGCGCTGCTCTCCGAGGCCGAGAGCGCCAGCGATCCGCACCGGATCGCGGAGATCCAGACCCGGCTCGTCGATATTGACGCACATTCGGCGCCGAGCAGAGCCGCCGCGATTCTCTCCGGCCTCGGCTTTTCAGCCGCCGACCAAGCGCGTCCCTGCGCCGAATTCTCCGGTGGCTGGCGCATGCGCGTTGCGCTGGCCGCGACCCTGTTTGCAGCCCCTGACCTGCTTCTGCTCGACGAGCCCACCAACTATCTCGATCTCGAAGGCACGCTGTGGCTGGAGGATCACCTTGCGCATTATCCGCGCACGGTGATCGTGATCAGCCACGACCGCGACCTGCTCGAAAGCTCCGTCGACCAGATCCTGCATCTGGAGCGCGGCAAGCTCACGCTCTATCGCGGCTCCTATTCCTCCTTCGAGGAGCAGCGTGCCGCGCGCGAGC
Organism: Bradyrhizobium sp. ISRA442; assembly: GCF_038085055.1. NCBI lineage: Bacteria > Pseudomonadati > Pseudomonadota > Alphaproteobacteria > Hyphomicrobiales > Nitrobacteraceae > Bradyrhizobium > Bradyrhizobium sp. ISRA442. The sequence goes on along the minus strand of NZ_JALGCN010000004.1, from coordinate 222,723 downwards.
TGCTCGATGCCAAGCAGGTCAAGCGCCAGGAGGCCGAACGTGCGCGCCTGCAGGCTTTCGTCGACCGCTTCAAGGCCAAGGCGTCGAAGGCGCGCCAGGCGCAGTCGCGCGTCAAGATGCTCGAACGGCTGAAGCCGATCACGGCGCTGGTCACCGAGGACGTGCGCGAAATCAGCTTTCCCGCGCCGGAGAAAATCCTGTCTCCGCCGATCATCGCGGTCGACAACGTCTCGGTCGGCTACGATCCGGCAACGCCAGTGCTCGGCCGCGTCACCTTGCGCATCGATAATGACGACCGCATCGCGCTTCTTGGCGCCAACGGCAACGGCAAGTCGACGCTGGTCAAGCTGCTCGCCGGCCGCCTCGCGCCGTTCTCGGGCAAAGTCACGCGCGCGGACAAGCTGTCGATCGCCTATTTCGCGCAGCATCAGCTCGACGAGCTGAACGAGGACGCCTCCGCCTACGATCACGTCCGCAAGCTGATGGGCGATGCGCCGGAGGCCAAGGTACGGGCGCGCGCCGGCGCGATCGGCTTTTCCGGCAAGGCGGCGGACACCAAGGCAGGAAAACTGTCGGGCGGCGAGAAGGCGCGGCTGCTGCTGGGCCTTGCGACCTTCTTCGGCCCCAACATGATCATCCTGGACGAGCCGACCAACCATCTCGACATCGACAGCCGCGCCGCGCTCGCCGAGGCCATCAACGATTTTCCCGGCGCGGTCATCATGGTGTCGCACGATCGCTACCTGATCGAAGCCTGCGCCGAACGGCTCTGGATCGTCGCCGATCGCACCGTGACGAACTACGACGGCGATCTCGACGAATACCGCCGCATGGTGCTGTCATCGCGCAACGCGGACGCCTCGCCGCGCGAACGCAGCGCCGCGAGCGAGAAGCCTCAGCGCGCTAGAAACGACAATCGCGGCTCGCTCAAGAAGCGCATCGCGGAGGCCGAAGCCGAGATCGCCCGCATCGGTGAGATCATCACGAAAATCGACACTGCACTGGCGCTCCCCGACATCTTCACCCGCGATCCCAATCAGGCCGCGCAACTCTCCAAGGCGCGCGCGAATGCCGCGGACGCGTTGGCGCGCGCGGAAGAACAATGGCTCGAAGCCAGCGCGCAGTTTGAAGCGGCGGGTTAGCTAGCGTCGCTCTCGCGCCCCGGACGCTGCGCAGCACGATAGTGATGCGCTGCTGAGCCGGGGCCCATCATCATGACAAACTGCGTCCCGGCTCAGTGTCGCGTCATTCATGCCGCGCCGCGTCCGGGACACGAGCTTTCAATCAGGTCGCGGTCTTCTTTCTTGCCTTCGGCTTGGCCGTCTTCGGCGCGGCCGGCGGCTCGGGCGTACCTTCGATCGAGGACAGGCGGCCCGAAGTGAAGGTGTAGATGCCGGCGCGCGGACCGGTAGTCCACGTGACCACAACGATGCGCCTGCCGCCGGCATCATTGGAGATGTTGACGCTCGATGGCGCGCCGATGCCGCGCACCACGTCGCATTCGGTATGACCGAGAGCGACCGTTCCGCCCGCCGGCGCGGACGGTTCGCTCGACGCATTGGCATCGGCGGGCGCGCCAACAGGCGTCATGCCCGGACACGCGCCATCGGCGCTGACCAGTTCGTCGGGCCTTACCGGCTTGTCGGGGGTCAGCGGCGGCGATTCGATCGAGATGTTCTTGATGCTCAGACGGCCGGCCCTGGAGAACCACTCGGCGTCCTTCGAAAACAGATCGCTCCCGCCGGAGCAGCCCGCGATCAGCGGTGCGACGGCGGCCAACGCAACTATGAGCGACTTTGGAAGCTTTTGATGTCGCACGATAAACTAAATTCCCCGGGTGAAGGACCAGCCCTAAGCGATTGTCCCAACATCACTTTGCGGCACGAAGGTGGCCAAAACCAGCATCGCCCGAAAAGTGCAAATTATCATTAATAGCGATCCACCGCTAATTCCGCCGCTGCCACCGGCCGCGTTCGTCGGCCTGCCAGTAGGTCACCTCGAATCCCCGCGTCTTGCAATCCGTCCAGGCGCCGCGCGCCTGGGCCAGCGCCTCCGGATCGTCGCCGTTGAACAACAGCACCATGCGCTCGTAGCTCTGCGCGTCCTGAGGCAGCGTGGCATTGTCGATCAGGAAGCGGACGTTGGCCCCGTTCGGATTGTCCTCCTCGATCGCCAGCACGATCGGCTGGTCGGCCGCATCGTTCACGCGCCACGTCGCATGAGGCAGGAAAGAATCGTCCCGATAGGTCCACAGATGCGCATCGAGCGCGTCGGCGCGTTCCGGCGAGGTCGACTGCACCACGACCCGCCAGCCGCGTTCCAGCGACTTCTCAAGAAGCGGCGGCAAGACGTTCTCAACCGATATGTCTTGCAGATGGTAGAACAGGACTTCGGTCATTTGCTCTCGTAATGATCTGCCACCAGCCGGTCGAGCAGCCGTACGCCATAGCCGGAGCCCCAGCTCTGGTTGATGTCGGTCTTCGGCGCGCCCATCGCGGTACCGGCGATATCGAGATGCGCCCAGGGCGTACCGTCGACGAAACGCTGCAGGAACTGCGCCGCCGTGATCGAGCCGCCATGGCGGCCGCCGGTGTTCTTCATGTCGGCGAACTGCGAATCGATCAGCTTGTCGTATTCGGGCCCGAGCGGCATGCGCCAGACCTTTTCACCGCTTTCGAGCCCGGCGGTCAGCAGCCGTTCGGCGAGTTCGTCATCGTTGGAGAACATGCCGGCATGCTCGGTACCGAGCGCGACCATGATCGCGCCGGTGAGCGTGGCCAGATCGACCATGAACTTCGGTTTCACCTTCTTGGCGACGTACCAGAGTACGTCGGCGAGCACGAGGCGCCCCTCCGCGTCGGTGTTGATGATCTCGATGGTCTGGCCCGACATCGAGGTGACGATGTCGCCCGGACGCTGGGCGTTGCCGTCGGGCATGTTCTCGACGAGGCCGATGGCGCCGACGGCGTTGACCTTGGCTTTGCGCGCCGCGAGCGCATGCATCAGCCCGACGACGCAGGCCGCGCCGCCCATGTCGCCCTTCATGTCCTCCATGCTGCCGGCGGGCTTGATCGAAATGCCGCCGGTGTCGAAGCAGACGCCCTTGCCGATAAAGGCCACCGGCGCGGTGCCCTTCTTGCCGCCGTCCCAGCGCATGATCACCGTGCGACTCGGCCGCACCGAGCCCTGGCCGACGCCGAGCAACGCGCCCATGCCGAGCTTCTGCATGGCCTTGACGTCGAGCACCTCGATCTTGACGCCGAGCTTGCGGAGCTGACTTGCCCTGCGCGCGAACTCCTCGGGAAACAGCACATTCGGAGGCTCGTTGACGAGGTCGCGCGCGATGATCACACCGTCGACGACATGGCCCGCCGACACGAAGGCCTTCTTCGCCGCCGCCGCATCGGCAACCGCGAGCGAGACGTCAGCGCGCAGGGCGCCGCCCTCCTCGCCGTCCTTCTTCTTCGTCTTATAGCGATCGAATTTGTAGGCGCGCAGGCGCAAGCCCGAGGCGATCGCGACCGCCTGCTCGCTCGTCATCGCGCCATCGGGCAATTCCGCCATGATTGTCATGATTGTCATGGCACCGCCCCCGGCCTGGAGCTTGCTCGCCGCCCCGCCGCCGAATTTGAGGAAGTCGCTCGCCTTCAGCGCCGAAGTCTTGCCGGCGCCGATCACGATCAGGCGGGTGGCCTTCAATCCCTCGGGCGCCAGGATGTCCAGCGCCGCACCGCTCTTGCCCTTGAAGGCGGCGGCCGCGGCCGCCCGCTTCACGACTTCGTTGGCGGCGCCGAGCGCCTTGGCGGTCGCCGGGCCCACCTTCAGACTGTCGTCGCAGAAGACGACCAGGATGCCACGTGGCGCGGCGGCAAGCGGGACGAAGCCGACCTTGATGGCATCGGACATGGGTAACTCCTCCAAAACATGGGGCTTTTAGCCATTCAGCGGGACCGGCCGAGGGCCGGCGCTGAACCGCGATTCACTGGACTTTCCGCACTATGGGCGAAAGGCCCGGCCGATGCCAAGCTCGGCCGTGGCCCGAACGCCACAAGAGCGAAATATTAACCATATATTGACGGTGCCACGGGGCAGCCATTTTGTTGACGGATCAAAGGGATGGTAGTGAGAGATTAGCCGGCGGAAGAAGTGGCGGCGCGACCCTTGGGGATCCCTTTGCGGGGATGGGTCGGCGGCCAGGTTCCGGACCTGCAGTGGGGCCTTGGTGGGAATCGTGCGGTAGCGCATGGGGTCGATCGATAGGTATATTTTCCGCACGACGCTGGCGTCGTTTGCGCTCGTCCTGGTCAGCCTCACCGGCGTGATCTGGATTACGCAGGCGTTGCGCGGCATCGACCTGATGACGAGCCAGGGCCAAACCATCCTTACTTTCCTCGGCATCACCAGCCTCGTCATTCCGGCGCTGATCCTGATCATCTCGCCAATCGCGCTGATGATCGCGATCTCGCACACGCTGAACAAGCTCGCGACCGATTCCGAGATCATCGTGATGAATGCCGCCGGCTTCTCGCCGTTCCGGCTGTTCTATCCGTTCTTCTACGCCACCTGCGTGGTGGCGCTGCTGGTCGCCTTCATCGCGGCCTATCTCGCCCCCGACGGCATGCGACGGATCAAGCAGTGGGACGCTGAGATCACCGCCGACGTCCTCACCAACATCCTGCAGCCCGGCCGCTTCGCCCAGCTCGACAAGAATCTCACGATCCGGATCCGCGAACGCCAGCCGGGCGGCATCCTTGCCGGCATCTTCATCGACGATCGCCGCGATCCGAATGAGCGCGTCTCGATCGTCGCCGAGCACGGCGAGGTCGTGAAGAACGGCAACGGATCGTTCCTGGTGCTCAAGGACGGCAATCTGCAGCGCTTCGAGGCCGGCAAGCGCGATCCGGCGCTGGTGGCGTTCGGCCGCTACGGCTTCGACATGTCGAAGTTCTCCAACCAGGGCCATGACGTCACCCTCGGCATCCGCGAGCGCTATCTCTGGGAGCTGTTCTCGCCGGAGGAGGACGACCCGGTCTACAAGGCGGTGCCCGGCCAGTTCCGTGCCGAGCTGCATGACCGCATCATGGCGCCGCTCTACCCGTTTGCATTTGCGGCGCTCACCTTCGCCTTCCTCGGTGCGCCGCGCACCACGCGCCAGAGCCGCAACTTCTCGATCGGCGGCTCGGTGCTCGCCGTGTTCGGCCTGCGCATGGCGGGATTCGCCTGCTCGGTGATGGCGGTGAAGTCGCCGTTTGCCCCGTTGATCCAGTACGCGATGCTGGCGGCTGCGATCGGCGGCGGGCTGTGGATGATCGTCGGCGGCATCGTGGTCGAACCGCCGCCCGCCCTGCTCGAAGCCATCAACAGATCGAACGCGCGGATCGCGCGTCTGTTCGGACGTCCGGCCGCTGCATGAGCATGCTCACCAACACGCTCGGGCGCTATTTCGCCGGCCGCTTCGTCATCTCGGCGCTCGGCGTGTTCGCGAGCATCTTCCTGCTGCTCGTCCTCGTCGACTACATCGAGATGGTGCGCAAAACCTCGGGGCTGGCGTCGGCCTCCGCGATCATGGTCGCCGAGACCTCGCTGTTCCGCGTGCCGCAGCTTCTGGAGAAGCTGACGCCGTTCTGCATGCTGATCGGCGCCATGACCTGCTATCTCGCCCTCTCCCGCCGGCTCGAGCTCGTGGTCGCCCGCGCCGCCGGCATCTCGGCGTGGCAGTTCATCTCGCCGGCGCTCGGCAGCGCGCTCCTGATCGGGGTGATTGCCACTGTTGCCTACAATCCGATGTCGGCGAACTTACGCGAACTCTCCAAGCGCATGGAGGCGGAGCTGTTCGGCTCGGCGCCGGGCGGCGGCATCCAGGACGCCTCGGGCTTCTGGCTCAACCAGGTCACCAATGACGGCCAGGTCATTATCAACGCGGCGCGCAGCGAGCAGCAGGGCGTGCGGCTGACCGGGCTGACGCTGTTCCGGTTCGATACAGACTGGCATTTCAAGGAGCGGATCGAGGCGCGCGAGGCAACGCTCGAGGACGGTCACTGGCTGTTCAAGACGGTGCGCCGGTTCTCGCTGGACGCCCCACCCGTCGACCAGGCGCGGCTGGAAATTCCGACGACGCTGACCGAGGCCCAGGTCCGCAACAGCTTTTCCACACCCGAGACTGTGTCCTTTTGGCAACTACCGAACTACATCCGCTCATCCGAGAGCTCAGGCTTCGCGACAGCCGGATATCGACTCCAGTATCACAAGCTTCTGGCACAGCCGTTTTTGCTCGCCGCAATGGTGATGCTTGCGGCCTCCGTGTCGTTGCGCTTCTTCCGGATGGGTGGCGTACAGAAGATGGTTTTGAGTGGCGTGGGCGCGGGCTTTCTGCTCTACGTCCTGTCGAAAGTAACTGAGGACTTGAGCAAGGCTGAGTTGATGCATCCGATCGCTGCGGCGTGGTTGCCCGTTGTGGTGGGCGGCCTCACCGGCTTCTTGGCCTTGCTTTATCAGGAGGACGGATAGTGACTGCCGTCCGCCGAGGACTCGTGTCTTGTTTGACGCGGCGCACCGTGGTGCGCGCGAACGGGATCGGCTTGCCCGTGCGCAAGGTCCTTCTTACCCTCATCGCTGCCGCGTCGTTTGCGGGCCTGATCGATGTCGCCACGGTAACGCCGGCGCACGCGCAGAGCTTCACCTACAATCCGCTGCCGCCGCGTCCCAAGCCGCCCAAAGTCGCCAACGACAACCAGATGCTCGTGCAGGCGACCGAGGTCGACTACGACTACAATAACTCGCGCGTCTCCGCGGTCGGCAACGTGCAGCTCTTCTACAACGGCACCAGCGTCGAGGCCGACAAGGTCATCTACGACCAGAAGACCAAGCGGCTCCATGCCGAAGGCAACATCCGCATGACGGATGCCGACGGCAAGATCACCTATGCCGAGATCATGGACCTGTCCGACGACTACCGCGACGGGTTCGTCGATTCGCTGCGGGTGGACACCGCCGACCAGACTCGCATGGCCGCGACCCGCGCCGACCGCTCCAGCGGCAACTACACGGTATTCGAGAACGGCGTCTACACGGCCTGCGCGCCGTGTAAGGACGATCCGAAGAAGCCGCCGCTGTGGCAGGTCAAGGGTGCACGCATCATCCACGACCAGCAGGAGAAGATGCTGTATTTCGAGACGGCGCAGCTCGAATTCTTCGGCGTGCCGCTGGCCTACATGCCGTACTTCTCGACGCCCGACCCGACCGTGAAGCGCAAGACCGGCTTCCTGATGCCGGGCTTCACCTCCTACACCGCGTTCGGCTACGGCGTCGAAGTCCCGTTCTACTGGGCGATCGCGCCGGATATGGACGCAACCTTCAGCCCGCGCATCACGTCCAAGCAGGGCGTGCTGTTCCAGGCCGAATTCCGTCAGCGCCTGATGGACGGCGCCTATCAGATCCGCGTCTACGGCATCGACCAGCTCGATCCCGGCCAGTTCGCCGGCCAGCCCGGCGACCGTCAGTTCCGCGGCGGCGTCGAGACCAAGGGCCAGTTCGCGCTCAACGACAAATGGACCTGGGGCTGGGACGGCGTCCTGCTCTCCGATTACTACTTCATGTCGGACTACCGCCTGGCGCAGTACCGCGATCCGCTCGGATCGTTCCTGAACCTGCCGACGGACGCGCTCTCGCAGCTCTATCTGACTGGCGTCGGCAACCGCAGCTACTTCGACGCGCGCACGATGTACTGGCTGAGCTTCTCGGGCAACCAGAGCAATGTGCCGGTGGTCTATCCTGTGATCGACTACTCGAACGTGCTCAACTATCCAGTCTTCGGCGGCGAGTTCAGCTACAAGACCAACTTCCTGAACCTGTCGCGTGAGACCGCGGTATTCGATCCGATCACGACGCTCGCCAACACCGCCGGCCTGTGCACGACGGCGTCGGCCGATCCGCTGGCGCGCATCCCCTCGCAGTGCCTGTTGCGCGGCTTCCCCGGCACCTACACCCGGCTGACCGCGGAAGCGCAATGGCGGAAGTCGTTCACCGATCCGTTCGGCCAGATCTGGACGCCGTTCGCCAGCCTTCGCGCGGATGCGATCAACTCCTCGGTCTCCAACCAGCCGGGCGTATCGAACTACCTGCCCGTCGGCGACACCCAGGCGGTGCGCCTGATGCCGACCGTCGGTCTCGAGTACCGTTATCCCTTCATCAACGTTCAGCCGTGGGGTTCGACCACCGTCGAGCCGATCGCGCAGATCATCATCCGCCCGAACGAGCCCTATGCCGGCAAGTTTCCCAACGAGGACGCGCAGAGCATGGTGTTCGACACCTCGAACCTGTTCAGCGTCGACAAGTTCTCCGGCTACGATCGCGTCGAGGGCGGCGGCCGCGCCAATGTCGGCGTGCAGGCCACGACGCAGTTCGACCAGGGCGGCGCCGTCAAGGCGCTGTTCGGGCAGTCCTACCAGCTCTTCGGCCTGAACTCCTACGCGGTCCAGGATGCCATCAATACCGGCCTCGATTCCGGTCTCGACAAGCCGCGGTCCGATTACGTGGCAAGCCTCGCTTATTCGCCGAACCGGACCTATACGTTCAGCGTCCGCAGCCGGATGGACGAGCAGACCTGGAACGTCCAGCGCTTCGAGGCCGAAGGCCGCGCCAATTTCGACCGCTGGTCGGTCAGCATGATCTACGGCAACTATGCGCCGCAGCCCGAGCTCGGCTATCTGACGCGCCGCGAGGGCATCTTGACGTCCGGCTCGCTGAAGGTCGCATCCAACTGGGTGGTGACGGGCTCGGCGCGCTGGGATCTCGAGGCCAACAAGATCAACCAATATGTGGTCGGTGCCGGCTATGTCGACGATTGCTTCGTGCTGGCGGCGAACTATGTAACTTCGTATAGCTACTCTGCTGGCACCACGCCGCCCGTGCTGAGCCACGCGTTCATGTTCCAGATCGGCTTGCGTACACTGGCGACTACGTCGACGACCAGCACCTCCGGTCTCTCCGGCTATCAGTGAACCGTCTGAAGTGCCGGCCGCGTTTTCAAAAGGATCGCAGGTTCAGCGCGGCTGACATGCGAGCGACAATCATGACGATGATCCCATTGTCCCTTCTTCGCCTCGTCCTTCCCGTCTTTGCTACGGGGCTGATCCTCATCGGCACGCCGGCGCCGTCGCAGGCGCAGAACATCGTTGTCATGGTCAATGGCGACCCCATCACTGATTTCGACATCGAGCAGCGCACCAAGCTCGACCAGTTGACGACGCAGAAGACCCCGAGCCGTCAGGAGGTCATCAACGAGCTGATCGACGACAAGGTGAAGATCAAGGAAGGCAAGAAATACGGCGTCGATCCCGGCGCCTCCGATATCGAGCAGTCCTACGCCGGCATGGCCCAGCGCATGCGCGTCGCGCCGGAGCAGCTCACCAAGTCGCTCGAGGTCAAGGGCGTCCGGCCGGAGACCCTGAAGAGCCGCATGAGGGCCGAGATGGTTTGGACGAGCCTGGTGCGCGGCCGCTACAAGGAGCGCCTGCAGGTTGGCGAGAAGGACGTCGCCGACAAGGTGCGGTCCGAGGGGGGCGAGAAGCTTCAGATCGAGGGCACCGAATACAAGATGCAGCCGATCGTCCTGATCGTGCCACGCGGATCGTCCCAGGCCTTCCTGGAACAGCGGCACAAGGAGGCCGAGACCTATCGCGGACGCGTCGGAAGCTGCGAGGAAGCCAATTCGCTGTTCCGCTCGACGCCGAACGCCGCGATCCGCGAGACCGTCACGAAGACGACCGCGGAGCTACCCGAGGCGCTGCGCAAAGTGCTCGACGACACGCCGATCGGCCACCTGACCCCGCCGGAGATGACCAAACAGGGCATCGAGATGGTCGTCCTCTGCTCCCGCAAGCCGACCATGATCGACACGCCGAAGAAGCGCGAGATTCGCGAGAAGATGTACGCCGAGAAATACGAGAAGACCTCGAAGGCGTATCTCGAGGAGATCCGCAAGGCGGCGATGATCGAATATCGCAAGCGCTGATGGCCAAGCTTTTCGCAAAGCCTCTGGCCCTGACCCTCGGAGAACCCGCCGGCATCGGCCCCGACATCGCGATCGCAGCTTGGCTGAAGCGCCGTGAACTGAACCTTCCCGCCTTCTACCTGCTCGGCGACGAGGCACTGGTCGCGCGGCGCGCCAAGGCGCTCGGCGCCGACATCGAAATCGCCGCGATGCGCGCGGACGAAGCCGAAGCAGCCTTCGCCGACGCGCTGCCCGTCGTCGCAACCGGCGCGATCGCGACGGCCAGCCCCGGCAAGCCGGACGATTCCAGCGCGCCTGCCGTGCTCGCCTCGATCCGCCAGGCCGTTGCCGACGTCCGCGATGGCCGCGCCGCCGCCGTGGTCACCAATCCGATCGCCAAGAGCGTGCTCTATCGCGCCGGCTTCCGTCATCCCGGACACACCGAATTCCTCGCCGAGCTCGCAGCAACGGGCGGCCGCGTACCTCAGCCGGTGATGATGCTGTGGTCGCCGCGGCTGGCCGTGGTGCCGGTGACCATCCATGTCTCGCTGCGCGACGCGCTCGCCGAGCTCACGAGCGAGCTGATCGTCTCCACAGTGCGTATCGTCGCGGCCGAGCTGACATCCCGCTTCGGCATCGCGCGCCCGCGCATCGCCATCTCCGGCCTTAATCCGCATGCCGGCGAGGACGGCTCGCTCGGCCACGAGGAGCAGACCGTCATCACACCCGCCGTCAAGGTGCTGCGCAACGAGGGCATCGAGGTGAAGGGGCCGGTGCCTGCCGACACCATGTTCCACGACGCCGCGCGCAGCACCTATGACTGCGCCGTCTGCATGTATCACGACCAGGCGCTGATCCCGATCAAGACGATCGCCTTCGACGACGCGGTCAACGTCACGCTCGGCCTGCCCTTCATCCGCACCTCGCCGGATCACGGCACCGCGTTCGACATCGCAGGCACCGGCAAGGCCAATCCGGCGAGCTTGATCGCTGCTGTTCGGCTGGCGAGCCGCATGGCGGCTGCGACAGCCTGATGAGCGCGATCGACGACCTCCCGCCGCTTCGCGAGGTCATTCGCCAGCATGCCCTGTCGGCTCGCAAATCGCTCGGCCAGAACTTCCTCCTCGACCTCAATCTGACCGCGCGCATCGCGCGTGCGGCCGCGCCGCTGGAAGAGGCGACCATCGTCGAGATCGGCCCAGGCCCGGGCGGGCTGACGCGCGCCCTGCTCGCGCTCGGCGCCGCCCGCGTCATCTCAATCGAGCATGACGAGCGCGCGCTCCCGGCGCTTGCAGATATCTCCGCACGCTATCCCGGCCGGCTCGAGATCGTGCATGGCGATGCCATGACCTTCGACCCGCGGCCGCTGCTCGATGGCGCCAAGGCCAAGATCGTCGCCAACCTGCCGTACAACATTGCGACCCAGCTCCTGATCAACTGGCTCACGATCGAGCCCTGGCCGCCCTGGTACGAGATGATGGTGTTGATGTTCCAGCGCGAGGTTGGCGAACGCATCGTCGCGCGCGAGAACGAGGAGGCCTATGGCCGCCTCGGCGTGCTCGCCAACTGGCGCGCGGAGACGAAGATCCTGTTCGACATCTCGCCCGCGGCCTTCGTGCCGCCGCCGAAGGTCACCTCCTCTGTCGTACGCCTCGTACCGCGCGAAAATCCCTTGCCTTGCGATCGCCGGCTGCTCGAGCAAGTCGCGGCCGCGGCGTTCGGGCAGCGCCGCAAGATGCTGCGTCAAAGCCTGAAATCGCTCGGGGCCGATCCGGCGCGGCTCGCGAGCGCCGCCGGCATCGATGCGACGCGGCGCGCGGAGACCGTTCCGATCTCGGGCTTTGTTGCCATGGCCCGTGAATTGGCCGATATACGCAGCGACGCCTGACAACAACAATTTCGGAGGAAGGAATATGGCGCTGATGCGTCGGCAGTCCCTGGTCAAGTTCGATGCGCCGCTGTGCGAGACCATCATCGACACGCCCAAGCCGCAAGGCCGCGAGGTGCTGGTGCGCATCGAACGTTGCGGCCTCTGTCATTCCGACCTGCACATCCAGGACGGCTACGCCGATCTCGGCGGCGGCAAGAAGCTCGACACCACGCGCGGCATGACGCTGCCCTTCACGCTCGGCCACGAGATCGCCGGCGTCGTCGAGGAAGTCGGTCCCGACGTGCCAGCCGGCCTCGTCGGCGCGAAGAAGGCGGTGTTTCCGTGGATCGGCTGCGGCCAGTGCCGCGACTGCCAGAACGGCGACGAGAACCTCTGCGCCAAGCAGCGCTTCCTCGGCGTCTCCATCGACGGCGGCTTTGCCAGCCACGTGCTGGTGCCCGACGCAAAATACCTGCTCGATTACGATCCCCTGCCGGTCAACCAGGCCGCGACGCTGATGTGCTCGGGCGTGACCGCCTACGGCGCGCTCAAGCGCCTGGTCGACCGCCCGCGCCAGCGCAACCTCTTGCTGATCGGTCTCGGCGGCGTCGGCATGATGGGCCTATCGTTCGCGCAGGCCATGTTCAAGCAGCCGATCACGGTCGCCGATCTCAGCCCGGCTGCGCGCGAGACCGCGCTGAAGAACGGCGCGGCGGTCGCCTACGATCCGGCCGAACCCGACGTCATCAAGCGCATCCTGAAGGAGACCGACGGCGGCTTCGACGAGATCGTCGATTTTGCCGGCAACGAGAAGTCGATGGCGTTCGCGGTTGCTGTCGCCGCGCGCGGCGGCAAGATCGTGGTGTCCGGCCTGATGGGCGGCCAGTTTACGCTGCCGATGGTGCAATGGGTCTACAAGCGCATGACCATCGAAGGCTTCATGGTCGGCACGCTCACTGAGGCCCACGAGCTGATGGCGCTCGCGCGTGCCGGCAAGATCAAGCCGACACCGATGCGCGAAGAGCCGATGGCCGACGTCCAGAAGTGGATCGACAGCTTGCGCGCCGGCAAGGTGGTCGGCCGCATCGTGCTGAAGAACTGAATTTTCGCGCGGCGGCGGGAACACGTCGCCGCGCACGCCTTTCATTGATCCGACCAGCGCGTCGCTGACGTCAACGCGAGAAACCGCAAACTCGTTCGGAGCAAAACCGCGCACGCGGAACGGCGGCCGCTCGAACCGCGTTGGCAACGCATGTCCATTCGCTGCGTCGTCGAAAGCGCATTCTTCATTGCCTGGAGCTTTCTGGAGAAAAGCGGAGAGCTCGGCGAGCCCGAGGCGTCTGCCAATGTCATTCTCGACTCCATCGAGGCGCAGCTCAGGACCGGTGAGCGCCGGCAGTTGATGCTCGCCAACAAGGCGATCACCGCCTACCGCGAGCATAACGCGCGAACTCGCGTCTCAGGCGACCGCGAGTTGCGTTCCCGATGATGCTCTGTGCGTGCGCAAGGTGAGCGGTCCTGTTCGAGCGGCGCGGCCTCAGGGCTTCTCCACCTCGATTATTGCCGAGACACGCAGCACCGGGCCCGCAGCGTCTCTCACCTCGATTGCAAGTTCTCCCAGCACGTTGCGAGACGCGCCGTCCAGAATAGCCTGCCCCAGCGATTCCCACGCCAGCCGCCGGGCGGCGAGCCCATCGGAGAGATCGTACCCGCCGTTGTCGACGATGGTCCCGCTGCAGTCATGGTAGTCGAAATAAAATCGTGGCATGAGTTGGAATTCGGCGGTCGCCACTACAGTTCCTATTTGTCCCGACCCCCGGGGTACCCGCATATTGCGCTTGGCGTGCATTCAGCCCCGATAGCGCAGGGTCTCGACGAGCAGGGTGAATGCGGGCGTCGGTTGCCGCTGGCTGGGATAATAGAGGTGATAGCCCGGAAACGGCTCGCACCAGTTCGCCAGCACCCGCACCAGCTCGCCTGATGCAATATAGGGGCGTCATAGGGGCGTCGAGCTTGTGGATTTCGCCCTGCGCCAAAGCAGCGAATACGCGAGCCCCGCCAGCTCGTGACGCAGAGGCGCCGGCAAGCGGATGATCGCCACTGCCTCGCGGCCATTCCGGAGTATGTGCGCAGCCCGCAGGCCCCGGAACTCTATCGCACCGCGTGCGCCATGGCGCCGCACCTACCGCTGAGCTGACACAATAAGCATCATTGGGCGCTCGACTTCGTCCGCCAGATCCGGCTGGACAGCGAGCTGTTCAGCGGTGGGCGCCCACTCCTGAACGTGGCGCACCACGAACCCTGCGCCTATCAACGTGTTCAATGTCGTTCCGATCGTGCGATGCTGTTTCAGCACACCCTTTGCGAACCAATCCGTGCTCCGAGATCCTTCGACGGAATAGCGGTTGATGGGCCAGGTCCTGCAGCCGTCTTCATCGACCGACCAGCCAGGCCGCATCGGGGCCATATAGATCGGATGCTCTATGCTGAAAATGAAGCGTCCGCCGGGGCGCAGCGACCGGTGCACGTGACCGATCAATCTTGCGAAATCCTCGATGTAGTGAAGAGCGAGCGAGCTATACGCCAAGTCAAACTCTGCTTCGGGCAATTCCACCCGTTCCAGATCGGCGATGACATAGCGAATATTCTCATCATCAGTCGATGCCGTGGCACGTGCGATCATGCGTTCGGAGACATCGAGCCCCAGCACGGACTCTGCTCCATGTTGCCTTGCCCAACGGGCAAACCAACCAAAACCACAGCCAAGGTCAATGACACGCTTGCCGTGAAGATCAGGCAGCAGCGCGCGGATGGACGGCCACTCCGGCGCACCATCAAGCCCGCAGACCGAACGCGCAAGCTGGCTATACCCGGCAAAGAACTCAGAATTGTCGTAGATGTTCTGCGCCATTTCCTCGTACTGACTCCTTGGCCCCGGCCACCCACGTAAGGAAGAGCTCGGCTTATGGCAATGCGACGCTTGGGCTGACGCACTGCTCGTCCCATTGCCGCACGTCAGCCGCCCGTCGGCCGTGTTGGCTTTCGGACGACTGCGACCGACCGCGTTGCGCCAGAGCCCCCTCGCTGCCGCACCGCTCCTGGTTAGCCCGAACTCACACAGGCGCCGTGACTTCGCCCTCTAGATTGAGAACTATCTTCCCTTTCGGAAGCGGTCTTTGACCTTCCAGCATCATGTGCACATCTCGCGCACTGGTGAGAGGGAGGACTGCACCCACACGCGCCTTCAGTTCGCCGCGATCAATGAGTTCGGCGATCGTGCGCAGCCGCGCAGTGGTGACTTCCACCAAAAGAATGCCGCTGTGACACCATGGTCCTTTGCGCGATGTTGATCAGGCTGGGACACGGCAGAGATCAGCTTGCCACCCCGGCGAAGAACCCCAAAGGAACGCAATTGCGTTTCGCCCCCGACCAGATCGAACACCGCGTCGGCATCCTTCACCTCATCCTCGAACCGTTGGGTATGATAGTCCAGCACCTTGTCGGCACCGAGTGAGCGAACGTAATCGACATCCTTCGCTCCCACCGTGGCGACCGAAAGCAGGCGAGCGCGACGAGCGAGCTGAACTGCGTAGGCGCCCACGCTCCCCGCAGCTCCGTGAATGACGACCGTCTGACCGGCTTCGAGGCGAGCATGGTCGAATAGACCCTGCCACGCCGTAACGGCGACGACGGGAACGGAAGCCGCTTCGGCATAGCTCAGCGACCTCGGCTTCTTCGCGAGCATCCCGGCGGAGGCCACGGCATATTCCGCGTAGGCGCCCAGGAACTGAGTGTTAGTCACACCGAAAACTTGATCTCCGACAGCCAATCCGGAAACGTCGGACCCCAAGGCCACGACCGTTCCGGACAAATCGGAGCCGAGCGTAAGAGGAAGAGGCTGCGGCAAGGCGCTCTTGCCGGCCCTGATCCAGCCATCCCAGGGACCGACTCCTGCTGCGTGAACACGGATCAGGACCTGCCCCAAAGCAGCCTCTGGGCGGGCGATCCTCTCCAGCTTCATCACCTCCGGCGGTCCAAACTCATGGACGCGCCATGCCAACATACACAGGTCAGAACCGTCGTTCGTATTGCCAGCGAAGACATTTGCCATTTTGGAGTTCCTGTATCGCTCTGTGCTCCACGCCTGAGTCAATCCAAAACGCCAGGCGTCTGTGAGAGATGAAGACCCGTCTATGTGCGGATATCAAATGCCCAAAGGCGACGTTGACATCAGCTCCTCATAGCCAGCTCTCCATCGGACATTTTGACACGCTGTCGCTGTTTGTCGGAAGTGATGCTCCTGCAGCTTGGGAATGAGCATCCTGCACATTGGCTTTGAGTTCTGTCCGGAGTCCCGTTCGATGGAAACCGCCCTGGAGCACCTTGGCCAAATGCCTCGTAAAATAGGCTGCGCAGGAGCGACAGGACTGATCGAGATGCTGCACCAGTCTCAATATCTCACTGCAACATCTTCATACCGCGAGGTACTTACAGTTCTGATTTTGCGACCCATCTGGTGGGCAACTGTTCCCACAGCCCCACTAAGAATTTGCGATGCTGTATTCAGCGCAAATAGGAGTTAGAAATGACCGACTTGATTTCCGGCGTCAAAATTCCAGACAGCAAGATCGCCCGGGAGGCCGCCGAATTGGTGCGGCAACACGAAACTGAGATGTTGTTCAATCACTCGGTCCGCGTGTTCATATTCGGCGCGATGAAGGGACTCCGCCAGAACCTGAAATTTGACTCTGAGCTGTTGTATATTGCTGCACTCTTTCACGACCTCGGCCTTGTCGACCCTTATCATACCGAGGCCAAGCGTTTCGAAGTCGACGGCGCCGATGCGGCGCGAGAATTTCTCAGAAGCCATGGCATCCCTGAACCGAAAGCGGATCTGGTGTGGGAAGCGATCGCGCTACATACCACGCCGGGCATCCCCCAATACATGCGGCCGGAAATCGCGCTCACGAACGCGGGTGTTCTGGTGGACGTGGTCGGGATTGGCTACGACGACTATACGCCCGAGCAACGCGAGCGGGTCATTGCTGCGTTTCCGCGCGGTGATTTCAAGAATGAGTTCATTCGGGTTCAGACGTGTTCGGCGCTGAGGAAGCCTCAGACCACATACGGCACAGTTAACGTCGATTATATCGAAGATCACGACCCCGCATTTCGCAAGCCAAACGCTTGCACTCGAATCCGCAATACTCCATGGCATAGCTGAGCCGTCGTTCCGCAAACGGTGACGACTTGCGAAAACATCAGAGTGTTGGGGCGGCTACTTCGAGCGCCGCGCGGTCGGACCAAAGGGATCGCTAACGGTTCTGTCTCGGATCACCTATCTGCCCGAACCGGTGGTCTGCCCACTTCCCGGTTGACCCGGAGGATGCGCGGAAGCGCCCGGCTTGTCTTGGTCGGCCACGTAGCCAGACTGTCCGGAGTTGCGCGTCTTGATGCCTTTGTCTGCATCCCGTTGCATCTGCTCGTTCGGCTCGCTGGTCTTGAGCCCTTTGTCTACATCACGCTGCATCTCCATCTTGTTTTGCTCACTGGGCGCGGCCTGTTGCTGCTGTGCCGTTGCCGGGAAGGCAATCGCGCTTGTGGCGAAGACAATCATCACGAGGGTTGCGGTTCGCATACACTTCTCCTCTTGTGCGCTCCGGCCGGTAACGCGCGAACTTCCAAACATTTCCCAGTTCCTATTGCCGCCTTCAAAAGATGCTTCCCTTCCCTCGTCTCCTAGGGCGATCGCGTATGGACCTTTAGAGGCTGCGAACTACGCGGCCTGATAGTTCGAGACGCGCCGTAGGGCGGCGCTCCTCACCATGAGGGTCTTGGATTTCGCCGCAAAAAAGAGGACCTCAATCCTGAGGAGCCCGCCAAAAGCGGGCGTCTCGAAGGATGGGCCGCAAGGAGGCTGCCTGCCAAACTCTCTTTCATATGCAATCGCCCTCCCCTCATCTCCCAAGGCCAAGCCTCAATGCCGTCGAATGCCCTTCGCAGACGTGCAGCTCCGGCAGAATGTCCGCTCTTGCGCTCGAGGCGGTCGTGAACCGCGAAAGTCCATTTGGCAGCATGCCGCGTCGCCCCGAGCGGTGCTCCAACTCTTCTGGGCCATGCCCTACCCGCCTCGGCCCATGTGTAGTTATGGCCTCTCGGGGCGCTCGGGACCCTTCCGGTTGCTCGGGGACCTCGATCAAGCAGTAATCGCGGCCGAAAGGTGTTCGATTTCGGGGCGGGATGAACACGGCGCGAGCCCGATTTAAGCCTCATCCTCTCCGGATTTGCGGCTCATTGCGACCCAACTCTTTGACGAGAAAGGGTTGCTAACAAGTTGCTTGCGTAACCGGGAGACCAGGATGGGCAACCGATCCGCGAAATTCGTATCCACGCTCGTCGCGAGCATCATCGCGGGCGTGCCATTGGCAGCCGTATCGCAGACGCAGAACGCGCCAAGCACGTCGCAGAGCGCGGCGGCGGCGCAGAGCACGCCGAGCGCGGCGACCACGGCCGACGATTGCCTCGCCTCGCCCAAAGCCACCGCACCACAGGGACAGCACTGGTTCTATCGCATCGATCGCAGCAAGCGGAAGTGCTGGTATCTGCGTGCCGAAGGCGACAAGGCGGCCCGGACGTCGACCACACAGAACGCGCAGACCGCGACTAGCACGACAAGCACGGAGCCGGCAGCGCCGCACTCGGTCCAGGACGCGCGCGCCGAATATGTGACGGCACAGGCTGGAACCGCATCAAATGTGACCGCACCGGCGCCGCAGCAGTCGCCCCCAGCCTCCGCTGACAGCAATGCGCCGCAGCAAGCAGCGGTCACCACCCGCTGGCCCGACACCTCAACGACATCAGTGGCGCCCGAGCCGCAGTCGGAGGCCCCGACGGTCACAGCCGAAGCGCAGCCGAGCGCGACGCCGGCTCAATCTCCCGCCCCACAATCGCCTGCGCCGGTGACGCCGGCCGCGGCCGATGCCCCGGCCAAGCCAACCGGCTCGCTGCCGACGCTGCTGCTCGTGATCGGCTGCGCACTCGCGCTCGCGGGCGTCATCGGCAGCGTGATCTATCGATTCGCCGGCTCCCGTATCCGCGTCCAGGCCGCCGACGGCCCTCGCCGCGTGAATTGGGACAACTGGGAGCAACAGGACCAGGACCACAGCCGTGCGCCCTGGCGCGATGCAGGACCTGCACCAAGCGTGCAGCGCCCCCGCCCGGTCGATTTCGACCTCGTGCGTCCCATGGCCTCAAGCCCCGTGGCCCCGAGACCCTTGCCCCCCAGACCCTCGGCCCCAAGACCGCTGTTCGCAAGACCAAGACCCATTTCGATCGTCGACAATCGCGACGCGTCCCAGGCGCATGAGAAGGCCGTGGAGGACGAGCACGACCGCAGCGAAGTCGAGGCATTTGAGGCCAAGACGCACGCGCCGCAGCTCGCGGCAATCGATGCCCATATCGAAGAGGCTCCTCCCGAGGAGGCGAAGGCCGAAGAGACGCAAATCGAACAGGTCGAAGTCGAAGAGGCTCATGTCGAAGAGCCTGACGACTTCAATGCCGACGCAGTCGATATCGACGTCATCACCCAGATGCTGGAACGGCTGGCGAAGGAAGGCCCGCGGTTGATGCAGCCTAGCCCTGAAGCTGACCTTGCAGACTTCGCACAAAACCGACGAGGCCAACGCGCCGCTCGCGCTTGAGGCGCTCGGCCTTCAGGATCGACTGCACCTCGGCGAAGGCCTCATCGACGTCGTGGTTGATGACGATGTAATCGTACTCAGCCCAGTGGCTCATCTCGTGGCTGGCGCGGCTCATCCGCTTGCGGATGACCTCGTCCGAATCCTGCGCGCGCGAGTGTAGGCGTTTCTCGAGATCGGCCGCCGAGGGCGGCAGGATGAAAACGCTGACCACGTCGGCGCGCGCCTTCTCGCGCAGTTGCTGCGTGCCCTGCCAGTCGATGTCGAACAGCACGTCCTGTCCCGCCGACAGCGCCGCCTCGACCGGGCCGCGCGGCGTGCCGTAGCGGTTGTCGAACACTGTCGCCCATTCCAGAAGCTCGTCGCCCTTCACCATCGCTTCGAACCTGGGCTTGTCGACGAACAGATAGTCGCGGCCGTCGACCTCGCCGGGCCGCATCGCCCGCGTCGTCGCGGAGACCGACATTCTCAATCCCGGCATCCGCTCGATCAACAACCGCGACAGCGTCGTCTTGCCCGCGCCTGACGGCGAGGACAGCACGAACATCAGCCCGCGCCGCTCGACACCATCAGTTCCGTGACCGCCCGTCGTCATCGATCACTCCAGATTCTGGACCTGCTCGCGGAACTGCTCGACCACGTTCTTCATGGCGAGTCCCGTGTTGGTCAGCTCGATATCGTTCGACTTCGAGCAGCAGGTGTTGACCTCGCGGTGGAACTCCTGGGCCAGGAAATCGAGCTTGCGCCCGATCGGGCCGCCCTTGCCGATGAGTTCGCGCGCCTGCGCGACGTGAGAGGCGATGCGGTCGAGCTCCTCGCGTATGTCGGCCTTGGTCGCGATCAGGATCGCTTCCTGCATCAGGCGGTCGGCATCGAATCGATCGGAGGTGTCGAGCAGCGCCGCAATCTGCTCGGCAAGCTTGGCCTTGATCGCGTCCGGCTTGCGGCCAGGCGCGGCCTCCGCCTGCTTCGCCAGCGCTTCGATCTCATCCACGCGCTGAGTCAGGATCTGCCCGAGTGAGGTGCCCTCGCGCTTGCGCATCTCGGCGAGATCGGCGAGCGCCTTGTCGAAGGCCTCGGCCGCCGCAATGCGCGCCGCCTTGTCCTCGTCCTCGTCGCCTTCGGGCTCGGCGACCTCGATCACGCCCTTGATGGCTAGGAGGCCGTCTATGCTCGGCGCTACCGCGTCGACCTTGCCGGCGATCTGGGCGGCGGCCTTCAGCACGGCGGCGAGCACGTCCTCATTGATGCGGACGGAGGCCTCGGCGTTGGTGCGCTTGACGTTGAGATTGGCGTAGACGGTGCCGCGCGAGAGCACCTCGCCCGCGCGCTTCTTGGCATGGGCCTCGAGTTCGTCGAACCCCTGCGGCAGCCGTACCCGCAGGTCAAACCCCTTGGCGTTCACCGACTTCAATTCCCATTCGAACGTATACGGCCCGCTTGCGCCGTGGCTTCGGGCAAAGCCGGTCATGGACGACAGCGCCATCGGGTAAGTTTCTCCGGACAGGTAAGATTCGTGAGGCCATCAAGGCACGCGAATCTTAAGACTATTTTGCAGGAAAGTGGAATCCGCAAAGTCTCGTAAGGCGGGCCAGCGATCCTAGCGCTGGACCACCGGCGGCGAAGCGGGCCACACCGAGCCCTGCCGCGCAGGCGCGGGATTTGCGGGCCGCGCCGGCGGCTTTTTCTGCTGGGTCGGCTTGGGCGGCGTGGTCGCGGTCGGGGTGTCGGCGGGCGCTCCGGCGGCAGGCGCCTGCGCATCGTCGGCCGGCTCGACCGTGTCGTTCTGGATCTGCTTCTCCATCGCGCGCAGCTTCGCAACGTTCTTCTGATGCGCGTCGTAGGTCTCGGTGAAGGCGTGCCCGCCGGAACCGTCGGCGACGAAATAGAGATCGCGGGTGCGCGCCGGATTGGCGGCGGCCTCGAGCGAGGCGCGGCCGGGATTGGAGATCGGGCCCGGCGGCAGGCCGTCGATCACGTAGGTGTTGTAGGGCGAGGGCTGCGTGATCTCGCTGCGCTTGATCGGGCGACCGAGCGTGCCCTTGCCGCCGACGAGGCCGTAGATGATCGTGGGATCGGACTGCAGCTTAATCTTCTGCTTGAGCCGGTTGACGAACACGGCGGCAACGCGGCTGCGCTCGTCCGGCTTGCCGGTCTCCTTCTCTACAATCGAGGCGAGCGTCACGAGCTGTTCCGGCGTCTTGACCGGAAGATCCTGGCTGCGGCGCTCCCAGATCTCGGCGAGCACGCGCTTGTGCGCCTGCTGCATGCGCTGGATCACTTGCTCGCGCGTGGTCCCGCGCGGGAACTTGTAGGTCTCAGGCAGCAGCGTGCCTTCGCGCGGCAGCTCGCGCACACCGCCGGTGAAGATGTCGTTGTCGGAGAGCCGCGCCACGATCTGCTCGGAGGTCAGGCCTTCCGGAATCGTGACGGCATGCTGCACCACCTTGCCCTCGACGATGGTGGCGATCACGTCGCGCAAGGAGGCGTTCTTCTGGAACGAATATTCACCCGGCTTCAGATCCGAGCTCGCCTTCAGCGCTGCTACGCTGGCGATGAACACCCAGGGATTGACGTCGGTGACGCCTTCCCTGTTCAGCGTGTCCGCAATGTCGCGCTTGCCGGCGCGTGAGGGAATGTTGACGATCTTGTCTTCCTGGAGTGGTCCCGGCGCCTCCAGCACCTGGCGGCCGTAGTAATAGACGGCGCCGGCGCCCAGCATGCTGATCAGCAGGAGGGTGATGATGGCATTGCCGACCACCACGAAGGGGTTGCGCGCCCGGTCCGATCGCTTCGGCGGCGGCGGGACCTGCTCGGGCTCCAGCGCGGCCCGCGGGCTCCGGGGCGAAATGGGCGGCCTTTCACTCATCGAAGCAACCTGGATCCTGCCGGTTCAATCACGGCCTGACAATCGCTTGTCCGGCCAAATGCACGCGCCCACAAGTATGACTATCGCCGATAAAAGGCAAAACGGTGGATTCGTCTCAAACGCAAGCTAATGAGCCAGTCGGCGGACGATCACCGACGCATTGGTACCGCCAAAACCAAAAGAATTCGACAACGCGACATTGATCTCGCGCTTCTTCGCCGTGCGCGGCACGAGATCGATCGCGGTCTGGACCGACGGATGGTCCAGGTTGATGGTCGGCGGCGCGACATTATCGCGAATCGCCAGGATCGCGAAGATCGCCTCGATCGCGCCGGCCGCACCGAGGAGATGGCCCGTCGACGATTTGGTCGAGGACATCGCGACCTTGGACGCGGCGTTGCCGAGCAGCCGCTCCACCGCGCCGAGCTCGATCTCGTCGCCAAGCGGCGTCGAGGTGCCGTGCGCGTTGATGTAGTCGAGATCGGACGGCGAAAGGCCTGCGCGCTTGAGCGCCGCCGACATGCTGCGGAAGCCGCCATCGCCATCGGGTGACGGCGACGTGATGTGATAGGCATCGCCCGACAGGCCGTAGCCGATCACTTCGGCATAGATCTTGGCGCCACGACGCCTGGCGTGCTCGAGCTCCTCAAGGACCACGACGCCGGCGCCCTCACCCATCACGAAACCGTCGCGATCCTTGTCATAGGGACGCGAGGCCTTCTCGGGCGTCTCGTTGAATCCGGTCGACAGCGCACGCGCGGCGTTGAAGCCGGCAATACCGATGCGGCTGATCGGCGATTCGGCACCGCCGGCGACCATGACGTCGGCATCGCCGAGCGCGATCAGGCGGGCGGCATCGCCGATCGCGTGTGCGCCGGTTGAGCAGGCCGTCACCACGGAATGGTTCGGTCCCTTCAGCCCATGCTCGATCGAGACATAGCCGGAGGCGAGATTGATCAGGCGGCCGGGAATGAAGAAAGGCGACACCCGGCGCGGCCCGCGCTCCTTCAGGAGGATAGCGGTGTCGGCGATGCCGTTGAGGCCGCCGATGCCCGATCCGATCATGGTCCCGGTCGCGCACTTGTCCTCTTCGGACTCCGGATGCCAGTTGGCGTCGTCGAGCGCCTGCTTGGCGGCCGCCATGCCGAAGATGATGAAGTCGTCGACCTTGCGCTGGTCCTTCGGCTCCATCCACTGGTCGGCATTGAAGCTGCCGCCAGAGCCGTCGCCGCGCGGCACGACGCAGGCGATCTTGGTCTGGAGATCCGAGACGTCGAAGCTCTCGATCCGGCGCGCACCACTCTCGCCGTTGAGGATGCGCTTCCAGGTCGGCTCGACGCCACAGCCGAGTGGCGTAACCATGCCGAGGCCCGTGACGACAACCCGCCTCATATCGCAAATCTCCGCTTTGAAAGATTCACGGCCGATAACAAGAAACCGGCTGACCGCCGAAAGCGGCCCGTCCGGTTTCAATGTTGTCCCGCGAAATGAAGAGCCTTAGCTCTTCGCGTTCTTCTCGAGAAACTTGGTGGCGTCGCCGACGGTGAGAATCGTCTCCGCGGCGTCGTCCGGAATCTCGCAACCGAATTCTTCTTCGAACGCCATCACCAGCTCGACGGTGTCCAGACTGTCGGCGCCGAGGTCGTCGATGAAGCTCGCGTTGTCGACAACCTTCTCGGGTTCAACACCAAGGTGTTCGACCACGATCTTCTTAACCCGCTCGCCAATGTCACTCATTGCTTAACCTCGTGTTGTTCCCTGTAGACCCGACCCCCCGGGACGATACGAGCCGTCGTGGTCGTTGACTGCCTTCGCTTACGAACTTTGATTTGGCCCCATCCTAGCCGATGCAGGGCCCGGCGAACGACGGCCAAGGCTCCGCATCGCCAATATACAGGGTTTCAAAAACCTGCAATGGCGTTCTTCGCCCATCCGTTGAAGGTCCGGTTATCATACTTCAACTGCCTTGACTACAAGCCTCAATTCGCTCCGGAAACGGCCGTTTGCCGCATCCCCGCACCGCACTCTTTGAGCAGTGCGGAACGAGGGCCTCAGATCATGGCCATGCCGCCGTTGACGTGGATGGTCTGGCCGGTGACATAGGCTGCTTCGTTCGAACTCAGGTACACGGCGGCCGCCGCGATGTCCTCGGGCGTGCCCAGGCGCGCGGCCGGAACCTTGGTCAGAATCGTCTCGCGCTGCTTGTCGTTCAGCGCATCCGTCATCGGTGTCTTGATGAAGCCGGGCGCGATGCAGTTCGCGGTGACCCCGCGCTTGGCGTACTCGGCCCCGAGCGTCTTGATCATGCCGATCAGGCCGGCCTTCGACGCGGTGTAATTGCCCTGCCCGGGATTGCCGGTGACGCCGACCACTGAGGTAATGGCGATGATGCGACCGAAGCGCTTACGCATCATCAGTTTGGTGGCGGCGCGCGCGAGTCGGAACGTCGCGGTCAGGTTGACGTTGATGACCTCGTCCCAGTCCTCGTCGCGGAGTTGGACGAAGAGATTGTCGCGGGTGATGCCGGCATTGGCGATGAGAATGTCGACCTGCCCCATCGCCTGCTCGGCAGCAGGCACCAGCGCCTCGACCTCGTCGGCCTTGGATAGATTGCAGGGCAGCACGTGGGTGCGCTCGCCGAGCTTGCCCGCAAGCTCATCCAGCACTTCCTTCCGCGTTCCAGAAATGGCGACCGTGGCACCTTGCGCGTGCAGGGCCTGCGCGATCGCGCCGCCGATGCCGCCGGTCGCGCCGGTGACGAGCGCCTTCCTGCCAGTCAGATCGAACATCGATAACTCCTCTAGGCCTGCTTCGCAGCGGCCAATGCATCCTTGGCAGCAGCAATGTCGTTCGGCCCGCCGACCGCAACCCCGACGGCGCCGTCCGCAATACGCTTGACGAGACCGGTGAGCACCTTGCCCGCACCGATCTCGAAGAAGCGGGTGACGCCCTGCCCTGCCATATAGGCAACCGACTCGCGCCAGCGCACGGTGCCGGTGACCTGTTCGACCAGGCGGCGGCGGATCTCGTCGGGATCTGTGATGGCGCTCGCCAGCACGTTCGACACCAGTGGCGCCGCCGGCGCCTTGATCGTCACCTTCGATAGCGCCTCGGCCATGGCATCGGCTGCCGGCTGCATCAACTTGCAGTGGAACGGTGCGGATACCGGCAGCAGCATCGCGCGCTTGGCGCCCTTGCCCTTGGCGATCTCGACGGCGCGATCGACCGCGGTCTTGTCGCCGGAGACCACTACTTGCCCACCGCCATTATCATTGGCCGCTTGGCAGACCTGGCCCTGCGCCGCCTCGTTGGCGACTTCCATCGCGGCCTCATAATCGAGCCCGAGCAGCGCAGCCATGGCACCTACGCCGACCGGGACGGCTTTTTGCATTGCGAGACCGCGAGTGCGAAGAAGACGCGCAGTATCGGAAATCGTCAGGCTGCCGGCCGCCGCCAAGGCCGAATATTCGCCGAGCGAGTGGCCGGCAACAAAGGTTGCGTCCCGCCCGACGGAAAAACCGGCCTCACTCTCCAGCACGCGCAGGGTGGCGACAGAGACCGCCATCAGCGCCGGCTGGGCGTTTTCGGTGAGTTGGAGGGTTTCGGCCGGGCCATCCCAAATGGTGGCCGTCAGCTTCTCGCCGAGGGCCGCATCGACCTCGTCGAACACGGCGCGCGCCGCCGGAAAGGCGTCGGCCAGGGCCTTGCCCATGCCGACCGCCTGGGACCCCTGCCCCGGAAATGTGAATGCTGCCGTCATCGGCGCTCCCTGCTTGTCGAGCGTGATACCTTCGAGAACCGGCAGCCGATTAAGCGCGACCTTTTGCCCTGGTTCCGGATCATGCTCCAAAGGGGGCCGTAGACACTGACCGAGGCCGGCATGTCAAGCTGCGATGGGCAACCGACCGGTGGTCCTTCCACTTATTCGGTGTCGTCCCCGCGGGCTCATGACCCCAGGATTGAGTTTGGGGCGAACTCGGAGTTGTCAGTCTTCGTCAAACTGCTCCCTTTGGTTATGGGTCCCGGGCCCGCGCTGCGCACGCCCGGGGACGACGAGGAAAGAATGTTGGGGAGTGTCGCCCCTCAAAACCCGCCGGCCGTCTGGTTGGCGTCGACCTCCGCGCCCGCCCGCGCGCGGCGCGCGCTGTTCACGAGCTGGCCGGGACGATCCTCATGGTCGGGCTTTGCCGTGGCAAGCCGCAGCACAGCGGCGTAATTCGGCTGCACCTCCATGCGGCCGGCATGCCGGCTCTCGCTCAGCAGGCGATGCACCTTCGGCAGGTTGTAGCAGGGCACATAGAACAAGAGATGGTGCTCGAGGTGATAGTTCACGTAGTACGGGGCGATGAACAGACGCTCGAGAAAATTCGCATGCGTGGTGCGGGTGTTGCGCAGGGGATCGCTGCTATCAGGAACGACAGCGTGCTCGGCGATGTTGCGGATGCGGGTGATGACCATCATCCAGGTCAAAAGCGGCACCAGCCATAGCAGCGGATAGGCCCACCATACGCCGGCCGCGGCAAGCGCCGCGAATATCGCGGCATTGACGACACATTGCGGCCCGAGCTTCTCCCAGAAATGCGCGGCGCGTTGGCGCCACGGCCAGTCCTTCGGGCCGAGCGCGTTGAGCAATTGTGCCTTGCGCTGCTGGTAGCCGGTCTGCCCGGTGATGTCGCGAATGAACTTGCGGCGATAGCTCAGCCTGGTGATCGGAAACGGCGCCGACAGCACGAGATCGGGATCATCCTCCTGCTGGGTGCGCGCGTGATGCTGAAGGTGATAGCGGCGATATCTGCGCGTCTCTGCAAAGAGCGGATAGGCGCAGAACCACTGGCTCAGTGCGAGGTTGGTCTTCTCGTCGGCGGACAGGCAGCCATGCGCGCCGTCATGCATGAGGATCGCAAGCCCGAGCTGGCGCGAGCCGATGATGGCGACCGCGAAAACATAAGTCAGTGGATTGGGCCACCAGGCGACGAGCGCGATCGCGCCGAGAATCAGCGCCCAGGCGTGCGCGATCAGCGCAACTCCTTTCCAGGTGACACGCTGGCGCACATCGACGAGCTGGTCCTCGGTGAGGAAATCGCGGGCACGCATGCGAAGCGCGGTCATGGCCTAACTCTCCTCGTCCTGAGAGGTTGAAGCGCCGCCGTCGTCGACGAGGCGCAGGCGCGCGGCATCGTCTGTCGATTTCGCCTGCTCGCCGAGGACGCGCAGCATCTCGCCGCAGAGCTGTTCGGGTGAGCGGCCCATGGCGTAACCTTCGAGGACGACGCCGATCGCGACGGCCCAGAATCGCCGGGAGCTTTCGTCCGGTGCGCGCAGGGAGCGCCAGCCATGCCGCGCCACCTGCCCCGCATAGGCGCGCGCACCCTCGGCATGCAGGCGTTCGATGGTGCGTTCGACCAGCGGCGCGAGATCCTGGCGCCGCCGCGTCAACGTCAGCGCCTCGGCGAAGAAGGCAACCGAATCGCTCGCCGTGACCGTTTCCGCTAGCGCATGGGTGTACTCCCGAGGCGAGCGCGCCCTCAGCGCCGCCTGCTCGGTCGCGCGCGCGAGATAAAGAAGATCGCGGCAGGCGCATTCGACGAACAGCGCCTCTTTGGTGCGAAAGTAATAGGTGATCTGGCTCGGGAAGGCGTTTGCGGCGGTTGCAATGTCGGCGATCGAAGTACCGGACAGCCCCCGCTCCTTGAACAGCGGGCTCGCCGCGTCGAGCAGTAGCGAGCGCATCTTGCGACCAGCCGAGCGCGTGGCACGCGCAGCGTGCTTTGGGTCGCCGGCCGTTTCAAACGGGGCTTGGACGGATTTTCCCGCCATTGAATCCTCCCAGATTTATTTGTATGATATACAAACAAATAAATCAACCCGGTTCGGCCTGTTTTGAGCGCCCACACCGGGACCATCCGGGTCGAAACTGGCCCTCGCAACCTTGCAAAGTCGGCCAAAATCCGTATAAAGCGCGCCATCCGCAGACCCCGGCCGGGAGCTGAACGGACGGTCTCAGCAAATTCCTTCGTGATTTTGGTGTGGCA
Source organism: Bradyrhizobium sp. ISRA442 (assembly GCF_038085055.1). Lineage (NCBI taxonomy): Bacteria > Pseudomonadati > Pseudomonadota > Alphaproteobacteria > Hyphomicrobiales > Nitrobacteraceae > Bradyrhizobium > Bradyrhizobium sp. ISRA442. The sequence continues at coordinate 194,264 of NZ_JALGCN010000004.1, read as the reverse complement.
GGGCCAGTCGGCCCGTCGTCCCGTGTTTCCGCCTTCTGAGCTTAATCCCAGAGTCCTTTCCGAAGGTCTCTTAAGGGCTTGACGCCGGGTGAAGCGCCAACATGAGGAAAGGACATCCATGCCTCTTTATGAGCATGTTTTTCTCGCGCGTCAGGACGCGAGCCCGCAGCAGGTGGAAGAGCTGACCACGCAGATGACCGGGATCGTCGAAGGTCTCGGCGGCAAGGTCACCAAGACCGAGAACTGGGGCGTGCGCTCCCTCACCTACCGCATGAACAAGAACCGCAAGGCGCACTTCGTGCTGCTCAACATCGACGCGCCGTCGGCGGCGATCGCCGAGATCGAGCGCCAGGAGCGCATCAGTGAAGACGTGATCCGCTATCTCAGCATCCGCGTCGAGGAGCTCGAGGAAGGCCCGTCCGCGATGATGCGCAAGGCTGATCGCGATCGCGAGCGCGACGACCGTGGCGGCGGCTTCCGCGGCGAGCGTGAAGGCGGCTTCCGTGGCGACCGTGAGGGTGGCTTCCGCGGTGACCGCGGTCCGCGCCGCCCCCGCGAGGAAGCCGAAACCACGACGGATGAGGAGTAAGAAACATGGCTGAAGCTGGCGCCCGCCGTCCGTTTTTCCGTCGCCGCAAGACCTGCCCGTTCACGGGTCCGAACGCGCCGAAGATCGACTACAAGGATTCTAAGCTGTTGATGCGCTACGTTTCCGAGCGCGGCAAGATCGTGCCGAGCCGCATCACGGCGGTTTCCGCGAAGAAGCAGCGTGAACTCGCCCGCGCCATCAAGCGCGCGCGATTCCTGGGCCTTCTGCCCTACGTGATCCGCTGATACGACCGACTTCGACCGGCGGCGACGACGCCGCCGGTCGCGACGTTATGAACTCATAAGGCTTCCGGGTCGTCCGGTTGCCGATGGTTGGGGCAAACAATGCCTCTAACCGCTCGGAAGGGGCGGGACAGCTAATGATGACCTTTGGACTGATAGCCCTGATCGCCGGCGCTGCGTCGGCCCTAATGTTCGCCTCGATCGTTTCGGGCGCGCTGATCTCGCTGGTCCTGTTCTATCTTGCACCATTGCCGCTGATGGTCGTCGCGATTGGCTGGGGACCGCTTTGCGCGAGCCTTGGCGGTATCGCGGCCGCGATCGGCCTCGGCGCACTGTTCGGCCTTCCCTATTGCATCGCCTTCGCCGTCACCGTCGCACTGCCGGCCTGGTGGCTTGGCCACCTCGTCTTGCTCGGCCGACACGTGGGCGCACCTCCCGACGCCACCGAGTCGCCGGCCGAACCCGAGATCGAATGGTACCCGGTCGGCCGCATCCTGCTGTGGATAGCGGGGTTTGCCACACTGACCGCGATGGCCGCCCTCCTCACGCTCGGCACCGACGCCGACACCATCACCAGCACGTTGCGCCGCGGCCTGATGCGCATCCTCCATACCGCCGATCCGCAGACCACTGGTGAAGCTGAGCAGTTCATCGACGCCCTGGTGCGGATCGCACCGGCCGCCGCCGCCATTATCTCGATGATGACGCTCACCCTCAACCTCTGGCTCAGCGCCAAGGTGACCGCGACCTCCGGCCGGCTGCGCCGCCCCTGGCCGAACCTGATGACCGCGGAATTGCCGACCATGACGCTCGTAGTGCTGTGCGTCGCGCTCGCGTTCTGCTTTACCGGCGGGCTGCTCGCAATCGTCGCACAGATCACGACGGCGGCGCTGATGATGGCCTACGCGCTGGCTGGGTTTGCCGTGCTGCACACGCTGACGCTCGCGCTGAAGAGCCGCGCCTTCTGGCTCGGCTCGGCCTACGCCGTCGTCGTCGTGTTCGGATGGCCGGTGATCGCGATGGTGATCCTCGGTCTCGCCGATGCCGTGTTCGGCGTTCGCGAGCGTTTCCTGCGCAACAGGCAACCGCCGCCGCTGCCAACCCCTTAAGTCCAACCCTGAAAACTAAGACTCGCACAACACTTCAAAGGAGAACGTTATGGAAGTCATTCTGCTCGAACGCGTGAACAAGCTCGGCCAGATGGGCGAAGTCGTGAAGGTTCGCGACGGCTATGCCCGCAATTTCCTGCTCAAGCGCGGCAAGGCGCTGCGCGCGACCGCCGACAACCGCGCCAAGTATGACGGCATGAAGGCCGAGCTCGAGGCGCGCAATCTCCAGGCCAAGGGCGAGGCGTCCAAGGTCGCCGAGAAGATCGAAGGCAAGAACATCATCGTGATCCGCCAGGCCTCCGAAGCCGGCCAGCTCTTCGGCTCGGTCACCGTGCGCGACATCGTTGCCGCGTTCGAGGCCGACGGCGTGCACCTCGACCGTCCGCAGGTGCAGCTCGACGCGCCGATCAAGACCATCGGCAAGCACACGCTGACCGTCGCGGTTCACCCAGAGGTCGAAGTCGAGATCACCGTGACGGTCGCGCGCAGCCAGGACGAGGCCGATCGCATCAACCGCGGCGAGGACATCTCGACCCGCAACGAGGACCGCGATGCGGCCGCCGAGGCGATCGCCGCCGCCGGCGAGTTCTTCGATCCGGAAGCCCAGCACGAGGAGCTCGCGCCGGCGCCGGCTGCGGAAGAGACCGAGAAGTAAGCCACGAATACAACACGTCATGCGCGGGCTTGACCCGCGCATCCATCACATAAGGGCTTCTCGCTGAAAGATGGATTGCCGGGTCAAGTCCGGCAATGACGAGAGAACTAGCCCGGCCGCCTTACGCGGCCGGGCTTTTCGTTTTCGCGGCAACGTCCTCGGTCAGCATCGCGATCGAGGCCAGTGCCGTCGCCGTGTGCTTCTCCACGCCGTCGGTGAGGCAGAACACGTCGGCCGCAACGACCGCGACCTGGCGGCCCGGCTTGATCACCCGCGCCCGGCAGATCAACTTTTCGCCGACCGCGGGCGCCAGCAGATTGAGCTTGTATTCCGCGGTCAGCGCCGGCTGGCCGCGCGAGGTCGCCGCCGCAATCGTCGTGGCGTTGTCGACGAGGAAGGCGGTGACGCCGCCATGAAAGAAGCCGTGCTGCTGCAGCAGCTCGGGCCGGCGTTCCACCGCAATCGTGCAGGTGCCGCGCGACAGCTCTGACAATTCAGCGCCGACCAGGTTCATGAAGCCCTGCCGACCGACATTGGCGTGGATGCGCTCCGCTACGGCTGCGAAATCGGGATCTGCCTCGGTTCCTATCATGACGCCGCTCCTCATTTTCTGTTGATACCCTCGGGCGGCAGCAACGCGCGGATAGCGCAGGTGATCAAAGTATCGGCCTCGCTGCGCGGATCGATCCGATCGCGCCCGGAGAGAAAGGCGCGGCAAAATATCTGCGCCGGGCCGATGAGCTGGCTGATGAACATCACGGGCGTCATCGGCAGGAGATCCCCGCGCGCAACGAGCGGCGCGCGCCAGCGCTCGATGCCTTCGGCAAGACGCGCGTTCTGCGCGCGCTGGGCGTCGCGGACGTCCTCGCTCCATTCTCTGCGGGAGATCTCGAACAGATAGCGCGCCTCGCGCCGGCTCAACACGACCCAGTCGAGATGCGCGCGGATCAGGCGATCTATGCCCTGCCCGGCATCCGGCAGGGGATCGAGCGCTTTGAGCATCGCGGCGTGATAATGGCGCAGCACTTCGAGGAACAGCGCGCCGGCGAGCTGCTTCTTCGATCCGAAGGCATGGAAGAAGCTGCCGTTCGAGGCGCGCGCGCGGGCGCGGATCGCCGCCACCGTCGCAGCCTCGAAGCCGACGCGATCGAACACCGCGAGCCCCGCTGCCAACAAGTCGTCACGCACGCCGGATGACATTGGCGCCTCCTAGAGCATAACTCTAGAGCAACACTCTAATCACCGTCAAGACGATGCGGAGGCCGCGATCGACGCGACCTCCGTGGCCTTGAGCTGACGATTTGCTATCGCGAGATCGGCGGGGTCGGCAGGCCGGACGGCTCCGTCGCTGCCGGTGGAGGTGCCGCGGCGGTCGGGGTTGATGGCGGCTCCTGCGGCTTTGCCGCCGGCTCAGAGCTGCCGCCGGTCGTCGTCTCGGCCGGTTTGGACGCGGCCGCTTCGGTCGGCGCGGCGGACTCGGCCGGCTTCGCAGCGGCGTCCGGCGGGGCCGGCGTCGCCGGCTCAGGCCGCGGCGCTGGAGTCTCGCCGCCGCTCGGCTCGACCTTGACGCTGTCCGGCTTCAGTTCAGCGGGCTTCTCGGGCGCCTTCGCGTTATCCGGCTTGGCTTCATCGCGCCCGGCATCCACCTTGGCGCTCTCGCTCTTGGGTTCGGCCTTCGGCTCAGATTTGGCTTCACCCTTGTTGTCGTCGGCCGGTGCCGCGGCGTCGACCTTCGGCGCCTCTTCGCGCTCCGGCCTGCCGCGCTTGCTCATGCGTTTGGATTTGCGGCCTTCGTGAGTGCGCTCGTTGGCGGCCTCCGGCTTGGCACCTTCCTTGGCGCCCTCCTCGCTCGGTCGTGCCATGCGCTTCTGGCGTGCGCCCTCAGGCGCCGGAGCCGCGCCCTCGCCCTCCGGCTTCGCCGCTTCCTGCGAGCGCTGGCGGCGCCCCTGATGTTCAGGCGCCTGCGCGGGATTGGTATTGGCGTCCTTCTCTTTGGCGCCGTCCTTCTTGTCCTTGCCGTCCTTGGCCTGATAGCGAGTGTCGGTGGCACCGTTGGAGACAAGGTAGGAGGCGAGAATGCCCGCCATGTCCGGGCTCGTGGTGTAGTGCTGGCGCAGGAAGCCCGGTAGCGACCCCGGCGCGACCGTCCTCAAGAGTCCCCGCGGGCTCTTATGGCAGGCGTTGCAGGTCTGCGCGAAAAGCTGCGACGGGCTTTTGCCGGCTTCGAGATTGGTGGCCTGCGCAAAAACGGCGTCGGTCGCGCCAAAGCCGATCAGAAGCAATACCGTCGCGAGGCTGAGCGCTCGGCTCGACATTCCCATCATCTCCGTTGAAAAAACTGCAAACACAGCCGTCATCCCGCGCGGCGGTCACCTTTTAGCCGATTGTGGCATGAATGGAAGGCGGCTCATCGCGCAAGGATGTGATTACGCGATTTTCGAATATCGGCTTTGTACACAATGCAATAGCGGGTCGGAACAAGCTCCACTACATTTAGATGCAAACGCATAGGAACCGATCCGGTCCCTGGGCGTCAGAACAGAAGGCCGGGTTAGTCGCATCTTTTCGGGTTCGCTCGGGAGGTAGGGTGGCGATGGACCGTTTGTTGCGTAAATTCCTGTCTCAATTCATCCGCCGCGGGTCGATGACGGTGACCACCGCGAGCGGGATGAAATTCGCCGTCGGCGATGGCTCCGGCGAGCCGGTGGAAGTCCGCTTCGTCACCACGGATGCGCAGCGACGGATCCTCATCAATCCCGAACTCGGGCTTGGCGAGGCCTATATGGATGGCGAATTCATCGTCGAGCGCGGCACGATAGCTGATGTCCTCGCGATCCTGCTCGATCAACCCGACGTATTGCCGCAATGGGCAAAACCGTGGTGGCACCTGCGCTACCTGACGCGGCACCTCAAACAGTTCAATCCGCGCTCGCGCTCGCGCAGCAACGTCGCCCATCACTATGATCTCGACGGCCGGCTCTATTCGCTCTTCCTCGATGCCGACAAGCAGTACAGTTGCGCCTATTTCGAGACGCCGGAGACCTCGCTTGACGATGCGCAGCTCGCCAAGAAGCGGCACATCGCGGCAAAGCTCCTGGTCAAGGGCGGGCAACGCGTGCTCGACATCGGCTCGGGCTGGGGCGGGCTTGGCCTCTACCTCGCCGAAATCGCGGGCGCCGACGTCACCGGCGTCACGCTGTCGACAGAACAGTTGCAGGTCTCCAACGCGCGCGCGGCCGAGAAGGGCCTGACCGGATCGGCGCGCTTCCTGCTGGAGGATTATCGCGACATCGACGGGCCATTCGACCGCATCGTCTCGGTCGGAATGTTCGAGCATGTCGGCGTGAAGTTCTATGACACCTATTTCAAGCGCTGCGCCGAGCTGCTAAGCGAGGACGGCGTGATGCTGCTGCACTCGATCGGCCGGTCGCAGGGCCCCGACTCCACCAATCCCTGGATCGCCAAATACATATTCCCCGGCGGTTATATCCCGGCCCTGTCGGAGGTGTTTCCTGCGATCGAGCGAGCTGGGCTCCTGGTCTGCGACATCGAGATCCTGCGCCTGCACTATGCCGAGACGCTCAAGGCCTGGCGGGAGCGGTTCATGGCGCGGCGCGAGGAGGCCGTGCAGCTCTACGACGAGCGTTTCGCGCTGATGTGGGAATTCTATCTCGCAGCCTGCGAGATGACCTTCCGCAAACAGGGCATGATGAACTTCCAGATCCAGCTCACCCGCCGCCAGGGTGTGGTGCCGGTTACGCGGGACTATATCGGACATGAAGAGGCCAGGCTGCGCGGCCTCGAAGGCGGCACCAAGCCCAGACTGAGGCTCGCAGGCGAATAAGGGTTAGTGACGCAGCGCTGATGCCCGATGGGGCCCGAAAGAGGCCGGGAGCGCCAATTGTACGCGCACTCGGGCGAGCGTCTCGGCCGGGACCGGCTCTCGCCGCAGTTCCGGCCGCGCGGCATCCTCCATGGCGGCGATCAGCGCCGACAGCCAACGCCGGCTGCCTGCCTCGCTTCGCCAAATCTGGGGCCGCCGTTCTGGCCGCATCGATTGCCTCGTCTTTCTGACGACGGGTTTCAGCGGACAAACCTCCTGCCCGCTTTCCCGTTCCGCCACCCCGAAAGAATCCGGGAAGATGTGAACTGGTTCACATAAATCTGGTCCGCCCTGGCCTATTCCGTCGCCATGAGCGAAGAGACCCGAACCTCCTTCGACGTGCAGGACGACCTCCGCACCGACTACGCCCTGATCGCCACAGGCGTCGGAGCGGCCCTGGTTGCGCTGGTCTACCTCCTGCTGGTCTGAGCCCGAGCCGAAAGCTGGCCAGCGTGCCGACTCGTGCGCGCTCTCATGGATGGGTCGGCGCGCCGACATATAAGGTTCACGTCATCCGGATTTTTCCGCGGCAGATCACCTTGTCGGAATCAGGCTAAGTTCCGTTCAAGAATTCCCTAATCATCTCAAGCGCGCACGGTCGCAACGCTTAAGCAGCGCCTCGCCTCGCGCCGCGATTCCAGCGTCAAGACGTTGACAGGACGTGACGCGAGGATTCACACACCGGATTGTGTGAATCGGGCATAAGGCACGGGAGTGCTTTCTCTGTGGCGGAGAGAAGCGCTTTATCCCCGACCCGCGCTCCCAATGACAAGCACGAACTATGGCTCTGACTGATTCCACCGTCCTCAAACTCGCGCCCGATCCCGGAACTCCCGCCTATCGGAGCGCGCCGCATAACATCGAGGCGGAACAGAGCCTTCTCGGCGCGATCCTGGTCAACAACGACGCTTTTTATCGCGTCTCCGACTTCCTGGAGCCGAAGCACTTCTTCGAGCCGCTGCACCAGACCATTTTCGAAACCGCCGGCAGCCTGATCCGGATGGGCAAGATCGCCACGCCGGTGACGCTGAAGACGTTCCTGCCCGCCGATACCGACGTCGGTGGCATGACGATCGGGCAGTATCTGGCGCGCCTCGCCGCGGAAGCGACCACCATCATCAACGCCCAGGACTACGGCCGCACTGTCTACGACCTGTCGCTTCGGCGCGACCTGATCGGCATCGGCGAGGACATGGTCAATGTCGCCTATGACGCGCCGGTCGATTTCCAGCCGCGGGCGCAGATCGAGGACGCCGAGCGGCGTCTCTACGAACTCGCCGAGTCCGGACGCTATGACGGTGGCTTCCAGAAGTTCTCGCAGGCGCTGACGGTTGCGGTCGATCTCGCGGCGAAAGCCTTCCAGCGCGATGGGAAGCTGTCGGGCATCTCGACGGGCCTGCGCGACCTCGACACCAAGATGGGCGGCCTGCAGCACTCCGACCTCATCATCGTGGCGGGCCGTCCCGGCATGGGCAAGACCTCGCTTGCGACCAACATCGCCTACAACGTCGCGCAAGCCTACGTTCCAGAACTCCAGGCCGACGGCACCATGAAGGCCGCCAATGGCGGCGTGATTGGCTTCTTCTCCTGCGAAATGTCGGCCGACCAGCTCGCCACGCGTATCGTGGCCGAGCGCACCGGCATTCCCTCCTCCCACATCCGCCGTGGCGGCATCTCGGAAGCCGATTTCGAGAAGATCCGCCAGGTTTCGATCGAGCTGCAGTCGCTGCCTTTCTATGTCGACGCAACGGGCGGTCTGTCGATCGCGCAGCTCATGGCGCGCGCGCGCCGTCTCAAGCGGCAGAAGGGCCTCGATCTGCTCGTGATCGACTACATCCAGCTTCTGTCCGGCTCGGGCAAGCGCGCCAGCGACAGCCGCGTGCAGGAAATCACCGAGATCACGACCAGCCTGAAGGCGCTGGCAAAGGAGCTCAACGTACCCGTGATCGCGTTGTCGCAGCTCTCGCGTCAGGTCGAATCGCGCGACGACAAACGGCCGCAGCTCTCGGACCTGCGTGAATCCGGCTCGATCGAGCAGGACGCCGACGTCGTGCTGTTCGTGTTCCGCGAGGAATATTACCTCGCCATGAAGGAGCCGCGTCCCGGCACCGAGGAACACGCCAAATGGCAGGCCGACATGGAGCGCACGGTCGGCCGGGCCGAAGTCATTATCGGCAAGCAGCGCCATGGTCCGACCGGCACGGTCGAACTGCACTTCGATTCCTCGGTCACGCGCTTCGGCGACCTTGCCCATGATGGTCAGTTGCCGGACCGCAGCGACTACTGAGTTCCTTGAACAGCGCCTGCCTCTTGCGTAAAACGATGCCATGACAGTGGCGTCGGACCCGAAAATGATCCTGCAGACCGGCCTCCTTTCCGCGGAGGCCAACCAGGCCGCTGCGCTTGCAGCCTTCGGCGGCGTGCTCACCGTCGATCTCGATGCCATCATCGCCAATTGGCGCAAGCTCGAGAAAACCGCCGTTCCGGCCGAATGCTCGGCGGTGGTCAAGGCCGACGCGTATGGCTGCGGCGCCGCGCAGGTCGCGCGCGCGCTGAGCAAGGCCGGCTGCAAGACCTTCTTCGTCGCCACCATCGAGGAGGCACGCACTGTGCGCGCCGCGGTGCCCGAGGCGACGATCTACGTGCTCGGCGGCTATTTCCAGAACACCGGCGAGCACTACGCCAACATCAATTGCCGGCCGGTGATCGGCGATCTCAACGAGCTCGCCGAATGGGATGTGTTCTGCCGCCGTACCGGCTGGACCGGCGGGGCCGCCATCCACGTCGACACCGGCATGAATCGGCTCGGGCTGACGCTCGCGGAGGCGCAGGCCATCATCCCCCGCATCCATGCCGGCGATCACGGCATCACGCTCGTGATGAGCCATCTGGTCTCGGGTGAGCAGGTCAACAGCCCCGTCAACGCCAAACAGCTCGCCGCCTTCCGCAGCATCGCCAGCGCGTTCGCGGGCGTGCCGGCCGCGCTCGCCAATTCCTCCGGCATCTTCCTGGGCGCCCATTTCCAGTTCGACATGGTGCGGCCGGGTGCGGCGCTCTACGGCGTCAACCCGACGCCGGAGGCCGACAATCCGATGCAGCAGGTCGTCGATCTCAAGGCGCGCATCGTGCAGACCCGCAATCTCGAGCGCGGTGAGACCGTCGGCTATGGCGGCACCTGGACCGCGCGGCGGCCGACGAAGCTCGCGATCGTCGCGGTTGGTTACGCCGACGGCTATTTCCGCGCCGCCAGCTCCAATGACGGCACCCGCGGTGCCGAGGTGATCGTGGCGGGCAAGCGCTGCCCGGTGGCCGGCCGCGTCTCCATGGACCTGATCGCGATCGACATCACCGAACTGCCGCCGAATGCGGCGCGGCGCGGCCACATGGCGACGCTGCTCGGCGAAGGCATCACCGTCGACGAGCTCGCACATCATTTCGGCACCATCGGCTACGAGGTGCTGACCAGTCTCGGCCGCCGCTACGCCCGCGTCTACAAGGGCGGGAACGTGGTAGAGCCGATCGCAAAGCCGGCACCTGCACCGGCCGCCGAGCAGCCGGCGAGCCCGCCGCCGCTGCCAACCTGAGCGGCTCGTCCCTTACTTCTTCCGGCTATCGAGCGCCGCCTTGCAAGTCGCGGTGAGCTGGTCGCGCTTGGCGTTGAGGCAGGCGACGATGCGGCCGGTGCCGGGCGCGATGCCGGCGCAGAATTTGTCGTAGTCGGTCTTGCACGCGCCGCGCGTATCGGTCGATTGTGCCAGCGCGGCCCCGGAGAACATGACGGCAAAGGCGACGGCAGCGAAGTTCAACTTGGACATGGTCTCTCCGGCTCGGATCGTAACGAACAAGGCCGCCATCTCTACATGAAGATCGCGACATTCAACATCAACAACGTCAACCGCCGCCTGCCCAATTTGCTGGCGTGGATGCGCGCGGCGAAGCCCGACGTCGTCGCCCTCCAGGAGCTGAAGGCGACCGACGCCGAATTCCCGATCGCGGCGATCGAGAAAGCCGGCTACGGCGCGGTGTGGCGCGGACAGAAAACCTGGAACGGCGTCGCCATCCTCGCCCGCAACACCGAACCCGTGCTGACTCGCGACCGATTACCCGGCGATCGTGACGATCACGAGGCACGCTACATCGAGGCCGCAATCCGCGGCATCATCGTTACCAGCATCTACCTGCCCAACGGCAATCCGCAGCCCGGGCCGAAATTCGACTACAAGCTCGCCTGGTTCGCGCGGCTCCAGCGCCACGCCAAAACATTCCTCGATCAGGACCTGCCGGTTGTGCTCGCCGGCGACTACAACGTCGCGCCGACCGCGATCGACATCTATCCGACACGCTCGTGGGACAACGACGCGCTGATCCAGCCGAAAAGCCGCAGAGCCTTTGCTTCACTGGTCGCACAGGGCTGGTGCGATGCGATCCGCAAGCTGCATCCGGAGAAAGGCATCTACACCTTCTGGGACTACAAGCGGAACCGCTGGCCGCGCGATGCGGGCCTGCGGCTCGATCATTTGCTGCTCAGCCCGAAGCTATCTCCGCGCCTCATCAAGGCAGGCGTCGACAAAACGACTCGCGGCGAGGACGGCGCCAGCGATCATGCGCCGGCGTGGCTGGTGCTGCGCTGACAGCGCCTCACCACAGGTTCTTCCCGTCGATGACATTCACAGGCACCGCATCGAGATCGAAATCGTCGAACAGACGCGCATTGACCGCGACCTTGGGATTGTCGAAGTCCGGCTTGCCGGTCGACCAATCCGGGGACTCCGAGTAGGTCCCGCAGCCGCAGCTCGCACAGAAATGATGTTTGACCGTCCGGCTGCCCCAGAGATAGGTCGCGACATTGTCGGCGGGCGACAGCAGGCGGAATTGCGCCGGCTTGTAATAGGCCCACAATGCGCCGCGCTTGGCGCAGAGTGAACAAGTGCAGCGCGTCACGCTCGAAGGCGCCTCGGTCACCTCGAACACCGTCTCACCGCAATGACAGCTTGCCTCGATCGGCATGACCGCTCCCTCTCTCAATGGCAGGAGACGGTCGTATCCCGCCCCTGCTGCCAACATGCTGTCAGCAGCATGGCACGTCGCGGCCCCTAGTTCGCGGAAGGGCGCGCGCGGGCTGCGGTGATCGGTTCGCCACTAAAATTCGCAAAACAACCCCATGCAAAGTAGCCGGTTGTGCCCTGCCTGGTTCAAAGCCGCTAGCTCCAGCCCCCTTGACGGCATACTCTGGTCATCCTACTGGTCTAACCAAGGTCATATCAAGACGAGACGGGGATGGAGCTCAAGCGGGCCGCCGAAGGCGAAAAGGGATTCGAGAAGGTCTTTGCCTTCTTGCGCGAGCGCCTGCTTGCAGGCTCGCTCAAGCCTGGCGACCGCCTGATCTCGGAACGCGAGCTTGCGAGCCTCCTCGGCGTCAGCCGTCCGATCGTCCGGGAGGCGCTGCGCGCCCTTACCGTGCTCGGCATCGTCGAGATCCGCGACCGCATCGGCACCGTGGTGACCCGGCCGGACGTGTCGGTCCTGAATGACTTCTTCACCTTTGCGCTGGCCCAGCAGGCCGACATGCTCGACGACGTCATGCAGGCGCGCGTCGCGATCGAATGTCAGGCGATCCGGCTCGCCTGCGAACGCGCCGGCATTGCCGATTTCGAGCGCCTGCAGCGCGCGCTTGCGAAGATCGAGGAGACGATCGACGAGGCGGATGCGGGCGGCATGGCCGATTTCGAATTCCATCGCGCGATCGTCGTGGCCTCACGTTCCGAGACACTGACCGTCCTGCATAATTCGATGGCGGGTCTGCTGACGCATTCGCATCGCAGCCGCCGCGAGCTGGTGCAGGCCTTCCCGTCGATGAAGACGTATCTGATCGACGACCACCGGCGCATCTTCGAGGCGGTCGTCGCGCGCGACCCAGAGCGGGCGGATGCAACGCTGCGCAAGCACTTTGCCATCGGCGATGAATACCGGCGGCGGGCCGTCGTCGGCGAGACGGACAGAAGCAGCGCCTCACGCTGACTGGCTGGCAGACCTGCGAAACAAGAAACGGACGAGCGACATGGGACGGGATGACAAGGGCAGCGTCGGCTTCATCGGCATCGGCACGATGGGCCGGGAAATGGTGCGCAATCTCCTGAAGGCCGGGCACGCGGTTCGCGCTTTCGATCTCAATGGGGCTCCGGTCGCCGACGTCGTGAAGGAAGGCGCGGCCCGCGCGCAAAATCCCGCTGATGCCGCGCGCGGCGCGGACGTCGTCGTCACCATGCTGCCCGATACGCCCCATGTCGAGGCGACCATTTACGGCGAGGATGGCCTTCTGAAATCGCCACCGCCCGGCAAGCTTATCGTGGACATGAGCACGATCTCGCCGGTCGCCGTCCGCCGTATCCATGCCGATTTGAAGCAGACAGGCGTCAGCTTCATCGATGCACCGGTCTCGGGCGGACCGCTGGGCGCGAAGAACGCCGCGCTCTCGATCATGGCGGGCGGCGATACCGACGCCTTTGCCCAGGCCGAACCGTTCTTCCGCGCGATGGGCACAACGATCACGCATGTCGGCGCGTCCGGCGCGGGCCAGACCGTCAAGCTCTGCAATCAGCTCATCTGCGGCATCAACATTCAGGCGATCTGCGAAGCGCTCGCGCTGGGACGCGCCTCCGGCGTCGATCTCAACCTGCTGCGCCGGGTGCTGCTCGGCGGCTCAGCCGCCTCCTGGATGCTCGACAAGCTCGGCCCCGCCATGATCGAGGGCGATGTCGGCGCCGGCTTCCGCATCGATCTAATGCTCAAGGACCTCCGCCTGGTGCAGGAACACGCGCAGGCGCTGAACGTGCCGCTGCCCGGCACCGCACTCGTCACCAGCCAGTATGTCGATGCGCGGGCACATGGCGAGGGCACAAACGGCAACCAGGCGCTGTTCCGCGTCTATGACCGCATGACGAACCAGGTCACGGGCTAACCGGGCGCGATGAGCATTCAACTCGACTTTCCTGCGGTGCTGGAGCGCTGGCCGAGCTTCCTTGGCGGCGCCGCCCTCACCCTGGAGCTCGCGGCCCTCGCGACCGTGTTCGGCGCCCTGCTCGGCACGCTTGCCGCGGTCGGCCGCGGAACGCACAAACCGCTGATCGCAACCGCCTGCAGGATCTATGTCGAAGCCATCCGCAACACGCCGCTGCTGGTCCAGATCTTCCTGGTCTATTTCGGGCTTGCCAGCCTCGGCCTGAAATTCTCCGCCTTCACCGTGGCGGTCGCGGCGCTGACCATCAATGTCGGCGCCTATACCGCCGAGATCATGCGCGCCGGCTTCGAAGCAATCCCGCGCGGACAGATCGAGGCGGCAGAGGGGCTGGCTCTGTCGCGCGTGCAGATCTACTGGCACATCATCCTGTTGCCCGCGGTCGAGCGGGTCTATCCCGCGCTCACCAGCCAGTTCGTGCTCTTGATGCTGGCCTCCTCGGTCTGCTCGCAGATCTCGGCCGAGGAGCTCACCGCGATCGCCAACTACATCCAGTCGGACACTTATCGTGCGTTCGAAACTTACATCATCGTCGCCGTCCTCTACGTCATCCTATCGCTGGTGATGCGCGCCGGCTTCTGGGGCCTCGGCCTGGTGCTGTTTCCCCGCCGGCGCCGGCTCGGCACGCCGTTGTGAGATGATCATGGGCGGACATCTCAACATCAACCACCTGATCTTCCTTGGCCACGGCGCGCTGTGGACCGTCGGACTGTCCGTGATCGCACTGATCGGCGGCGGCATCGTCGGCTTCATGATTGCGCTGGCGCGGATATCGCCGCTCAAATCGGTGCGGATCGCCAGCGCCGCCTATGTCCAGCTCGTCCAGGGCACACCACTGCTTGTCATCCTGTTCCTCGGCTATTTCGGCCTGGCCGCAATCGGCCTCCAGGTCTCGCCGCTCGTGGCCGCCTCGGCCTCGCTCACGCTCTATGTCGCCGCCTATCTCGGCGAGATCTGGCGTGGCTCCATCCAATCCGTGCCCAAGCCGCAATGGGAGGCGGCCGAAGGCCTCGCCCTGAGCCGGACCCAGCGCATGCTGAAGGTGATCTTGCCGCAGGCGATCCGCATTGCGACGCCCCCCACCGTCGGGTTCATGGTGCAGATCATCAAGAACACTTCGCTCGCCTCGGTGGTCGGGTTCGTCGAGCTGATGCGCTCGGGCCAGATCGTCAACAACTCGCTGTTCGAACCCTTCGTCATCTACGCGATCATCGCCGTCGTCTACTTCGCCATGTGCTACCCGCTATCGCTGTTCAGCCAAAGGCTGGAACGGCGCATGGGACGTGGCAAGGTCAACCTCGCTCCAGCCTGACATGCAGCAGAACCTCTCCTCCTCCGAACCGATCGTGTCGCTCCGCGACGTGCAGAAGAGCTTTGGTCCGCTCAAGGTGCTCGACGGCGTCAGCTTCGCCGTCGATCGCGGCGAGGTGCTCGCCATCATCGGCCGGTCCGGCTCCGGCAAGAGTACAGCGCTGCGCTGCATCGACCGCTTCGAGAAGGTCGATGGCGGTGAGATCGTGGTCTGCGGGCACCGGGTCGACAGGCCGGACGTGGATTTGCGCGCTTTGCGCCAGGACGTCGGCATCGTGTTCCAAAGCTACAATCTGTTCCCGCATCTCACGATCGAACAGAACATCACGCTGGCGCCCTGCGCCGTGAAGAAAATCGCTGCCAACCAGGCGAAGGACCTGGCACGCAAGGTCCTCGCGCAGGTCGGGCTCGAGGAGAAGCTTCACGCCTATCCCGAGCAGCTATCCGGCGGCCAGCAGCAGCGCGCCGCAATCGCCCGCTCGCTGGCGATGCAGCCCAAGGTCATGCTGTTCGACGAGGTCACCTCTGCGCTCGATCCCGAGCTCACCGGCGAAGTGCTGAAGGTGATCGAGCAACTGGCGGCGGATGGCATGACCATGGTGATGGTCACCCACGAGATGGGGTTCGCCAAGAGCATCGCCGACAGGATCGTGTTCATGCATCGCGGCAAGGTCCACGAAACCGGGCCTGCCTCGATCCTGACATCGCCAACGACCCCCGAGCTAATGCAGTTCGTCGGCACGGGCAATCTAAAATCATGACAGGAGAGGAGAACCAAGGATGACTAACAGGAAATTGCTGGGCGCGGCCGTCTCGTTGTGCTGCTTCGTGATGACGGCGGCGACACCGGCATCTGCCGACCTGCTCGACGACATCATGAAGGCGAAGAAGATCCGCATCTCGACCGACCTCGCCATTCCGCCCTCGGGCATGATGGACTCCAGCATGAAGCCGACCGGGTCGGATGTCGAAGTGGCGCAGATGCTCGCCAAGGACTGGGGGCTCGAGCTGGAATTCGTCCAGACCACCGGCGCGACCCGCATCCCCAACGTCCTGACCGGCAAGGCCGACATCATCATCTCGACGCTGTCTGTAACGCCGGACCGCGCCAAGGTGATCGACTTCACCAATCGCTACGCGACGCTGCAATCGGACGTCGGCTGCCTGAAGTCGTCGAGCGTCAAGGACTGGCCCGACGTCAAGGACAAGTCGATCGGCGTCTCGCGCGGCACGACGCAGGATACGACCCTGTCCAACATGAAGGACAAGGACCTGAAGATCGCCCGCTACGACGATGACGCCACCATGGTGACGGCCGCCGTCTCCGGCCAGGTCGACTGCGTCGGCTCCTCGGCGACGATCATCAACCAGATCGGTGTGAAGAATCCCGTGCGCGTCTTCGAGTCCCGCATCCCGCTCGCGACCTTCGATCTCGCCATCGGCCTGAAGAAGGGCGAGCCGCGGCTGATGGAGAAGCTTAACGCCTGGATCAGCGAAAACGTCAAGAACGGCAAGCTGAACGCCATCTACAAGAAATTCCACGGTGTCGAGCTGCCGCCCGACATGCGTGGCTGAACGAGACCAGATCGTGACAGCCGTCCGCGGCCGTCACGATCAAAAGACCATCGAAAAGGAAATCACATGCGCCTTGTCATCGGATCCGACCACGCCGGCTGGCCGCTCAAGCAAACCGTCATCGACCACATCCGCAGCCTCGGCCACGACGTCGTCGACGTCGGCTCCTATGACGACAAGCCGGTCGACTTCCCCGATATCGCACGGGCCGTGGCGCAGAAGGTGACTTCGGGCGAGGCCGCCCGCGGCATCATGGTGTGTGGTACCGGCGTCGGCGCCTCGATCGCCGCCAACAAGATGAAGGGCATCCGCGCTGCGGTCTGCCACGACGTTCATTCGGCCCATCAGAGCGTCGAGCATGACGACGTGAACGTGATGTGCATCGGCGCGCAGATTGTCGGTGCCTGGCTCGCGGTGGATCTCGTCTCCTCCTATCTTTCCGCCGAATTCTCCACCGACGAGGATTTCCGCCGCCGCGTCGAGAAGCTTCGCGTCATGGACGAGGAAGGCTGACCTCCCGGGGGCCACGTGCCATGATCCTGGTGTTCGGATCGCTCAATATCGATCTGGTCGCCCTGGTGCCGGTCATTCCCGGCCCGGGCAGGACGGTGCTTGCGCCGTCCTATCAGACGCACTTCGGCGGCAAGGGCGCCAACCAGGCCGTTGCCTCCGCGCGGATCGCAGGCCCGGGATGCGTTCGGATGGCGGGCCGTGTGGGGCGAGATGCGTTCGGTGATCGCGTGCTCGAAAATCTCGCCGGGAATGGTGTCGACACCGATCTCATCGTCGGCGCCGACGAGCCAACGGGCTGCGCCTTCATCACCGTCGATTCCGCCGGCGAAAATGCGATCACGGTGGCAAGCGGCGCCAACATGATGGCCATCGCCGCTGATGTACCGGCCCGCCAATTCGCCGCCGACACCATCCTGGTGCTGCAGATGGAGGTGCCGTTCGCGCAGTCGCTTGCGACCGCGCGCCGGGCGAAATCGGCGTCGGGCACCGTGGTCTGGAATCTCGCACCGGTCCCGGAGAAGATGACGACGGCGATGGTCACGGACCTGCTCGCCGTGACCGACTACCTCCTCGTCAACGAGCATGAGGCGCGCGATGCCGCCGCAGCCATCGGCTTTGGCTCACCCGATTACGAGACCGCAGCCGGGCATCTGGCGAAGGCGGGCAACCTTACCTGCATCGTCACCGCGGGCGCGCAAGGAGCGTTCGCCGCGATGGCTGACGGCACGTACCTTCGGGTGCCTGCTCCGCGCATCATGCCCGTCGACACGACCGGCGCAGGCGACACCTTTGTCGGCGCATTCGCTGCCATGCTGAGCGAAGCCATGCCTCTGCAAGCCGCGATGCAGGTCGGATGCGAAGCCGCAGCGCAAAAATGCCTCAAGCCGGGCGCGCAGGCCGGCATGCCAGTTCGGGCCGAGATTCCGTCCCTCACCTGATCGGTGCACTGCTGCCGATACTTCGTCATTGCGAGCGCAGCGAAGCAATCCAGAATCGTTCCGCGGTGATAGTCTGGATTGCTTCGCTGCGCTCGCAATGACGACGTTGAAGCAATTTCGTATGATGTTCCTCAACGTCGTCCTGACGAAAGCCAGGACCCATTACCCCAGGGAGTGGTTTGGCAAAGACTGATAACCACCATCTCGCGCCACAATTCAATCCTGTGGTTGTGGGTCCCGGCCTTCGCCGGGACGACACTGAATCTTTGGTACGATCATTCGCCCTTCTCGCCTCCTCCGGCTACACTCTGTCGATTCCCGGAGCGCATCTCTTGGCCTTCCTCTTCGTCCTCAGCGTCGGCCTCCTCGCCGGCACCATCTCCGGCATCGTCGGCACGGGATCGTCGATCATGCTGATGCCGGTGCTGGTGTACGCTTACGGCCCGAAGGAAGCAGTGCCGATCATGGCGGTCGCGTCCATGATGGCGAATTTTTCGCGGATCCTGGCCTGGTGGCGCGAGGTCGACTGGCGGGCCTGCGCGGCCTATTCGGTCACGGGAATACCGGCCGCAGCCCTTGGCGCGCGCACGCTGCTGGCGCTGCCCTCGCACGCCGTCGATCTCTCCATCGGCCTGTTCCTGATCGCGATGGTGCCGGCCCGGCATTATCTCGCGCGGCACCACCTCAAGGCCAATCTATGGCACCTTGCGATCGGCGGCGCCGTGATCGGCTATCTCACCGGCATCGTGGTCTCGACCGGCCCGCTCAGCGTACCGCTCTTCCTGTTTTATGGCCTCACCAAAGGCGCCTTCCTCGCGACCGAGGCCGCCGCCTCGCTCGGTCTCTACTTCGCCAAATCAGTGACCTTCGAACGCTTCGGCGCGCTGACGCAGGATGTTTTCGTCAAGGGCCTGATCGCGGGCTCCTCGCTGATGTCAGGCGCGTTCATTGCAAAGCGTTTCGTGCTGCACCTGAAGCCGGACGTGTTCCGCATGGTGATGGACGCGATCATGATCGCGGCCGGGCTGTCCATGCTCTGGAACGCGACACAGTCACCGTAACGCGGCGCTCACGCCGCGAATTCGGGCACGACCGACGGGCTGTCGGCAAGCGCGAGGCTCTCGCCGGCCGCCTCTCCATCAAGCCATTGCAGCACGGCATCGAGCGGCTGCGGTCTTTGATAGAGGTAGCCCTGCCCGAACCTCACCCCGATCTCGCGCATGGCCTGCGCCTGCTCGGCCCGTTCGATGCCTTCCGCGATCAGGGTGAGTCCCAGCGTGTCCGCGAGCGACGCGATGACGCCGACGATCGCCTTGTCCTCGGCGCTTGCCGGGATCTCGCTGATGAACGCCTTGTCGATCTTGACCTTGTCCAGCGGAAAGCGGCGCAGATGGGCGAGCGAGCTGTAGCCAGTGCCGAAATCGTCGAGCGCGATCGTGGCGCCCAGCCGCCGCAGGCGGCGCAAGGTCTCGGACGCGCTGGCGATGTTGTTGATCAGCGACCCTTCCGTGATTTCGAGCTCGAGGGACGAGGCGGCAACGCCGAAGCGCGCGCAGGTCTCGCGGATCTCGCCGGCGAGCGAATGGTCCGCCAGCTCTGACGGCGGCAGATTGATCGCGATCCGGATCTGCGGTTTGCCGGCCACAGCGAGGCGCTGCAGGGCGCGGCAAGCATCGGTCAGCACATAACGCGTGAGCCGGGCATTGTTGCCGCTGCGCTCGATCAGCGGAAGGAACTCGCCGGGGCCGATGAGGCCGTGCTCGGGATGGCGCCAGCGGATCAGCGCCTCCAGGCAGGCGACGCCCTGGCTTTCGAGGTCGACCTGGCTCTGGTACCAGACCTCGAACTGTCCTTCGGCAAAACCGGCCGGAATGGCCAATTCGAGATCTCTGCTCCGACGGTAATCGTGCTGAAGCGTCTCGTTCAGCACCGCGATGGTGCCCGGCGCCTTGCTCTTGGCGTGGTAGAGCGCGATGTCGGCGAGCGCCGGCAGATGCGACAGTTCGGGATCGTCCGCGTGGCGCACGGCAAGGCCGATGCTGGCGCGCGGCATGACGAGCTTGTCGTGCAGGCGTATCGGCTCGGAAATCGCGTCCAGCAATCGCCGTGCGAACGCCTGCGCGGCCGCCACGTCCGTCACCTCGGGCCGAATGACCACGAATTCGTCGCCGCCGAGCCGCGCGACCCAATCCTCCGGTTCGACCGCACTGCGAAGCCGCTCCGAAATGTGAACCAGGAACTTGTCGCCGGCATCATGGCCGAAGGTGTCGTTGATGCCCTTGAAGTCGTCGAGATCGATGAAGCAGAACGCGACCAGCGCGTCGTGTGCGCCGGCATCGCTGCTCAGGACGATCAGGCGCTCGGTCAGAGAGCGCCGGTTCGGCAAGCCGGTGAGCGGATCGTGCGAAGCCATATGGCCAAGACGGTCGAGCGCGCCGGAGGTCGTATGCTGCATGGCGTTGAAGGCGCGCGCGAGCTGGCCGAACTCGTTCGAGGACCGGACATCCGCGGGATAGGCGCGGCCGTCCTGCTTGCTGCGCTGGATCGCCGACATCATGGCGGCGAGCGGCCGGCCGATGAAGACGTTCGCCGAGATCCGCATCGCGATCACGGTCGCAAGCGTTGCGAGCACGCCGACGACGAGAAGCAGCTTCAGCCGGCTGCCCGTATCCGCATAGAGGGAAGAATAGGAATAGGCGATCGCGATCCGACCGGCTTGAACGGCCATGTTGCCGTTGCTGTACCTGATGGGACGGGAGACCTCGGCGACCGACTGCCCCGTCGACCGCGCCTCAACGCGGGCAATCGCAACGCCGGTGTCGTCATAGACGGTCGCCGCAGCGATCGACTCGTCCTGCATGACCTCGTTGAGCACGCTCGTGACCTGGTCGTAGCGCATCTTCCACAGCGGCTCGGCAATCAGCTCGGCGCGACTGTCGGCAACCCGGGCGATACGGGCGTCGAGCTGCCTGATCTGCGACCAGAAGCTCGAGACCTCGACGCCGGCCGAGGCGAGGAGCTGAACCAGCAGCAGCACCGGCACCGTGGCCCAGATCATCGCGCGGACGACCGAGCGCGACGTCGCGGGCTTCGCCAGCCCGGTCCGATCCGGTTCGCTCATCCCGTCATCTTTCTTCATCATTCACCGGCGCCGTTCAGGGGCGACAGCGACGAGATGAGCGCGTCGATGGAGAAGTCATAGTGACCGCAGGCGCCAGCCTTCGCCCTGAAGCGCGCGAAGTCTATCCGGTCGAAGGCGCGATTCCTGATCAGGTCGCGGACGGAGACGAGGTTGTCGCGCGTGATCGCGGACGTCTTGACCTCGATGTGGGTTGAAGCGGCCGCGAAGTCGCAGCCATCGGCATAGTCGCGCAAAAGGACAATCGACCAGCCGCCGAGCAGGAAGTGACCGCCGTCGCTCAGGAGGAGGCGACCCGCCTTGATCTCGCGCAGCGCTTCCTCCGACCAGTTGAGGCCGACCACCTCGATGTCCCGGCCCGGCGCGAGGCCTGCGGCAGTTGCCGCGCGCAGCGCTCCCAGCGCCATCGGATCGTTTCCGGCCCATATGCCTGCCGGGCGGATGCCCTTGCGGGACGCCCAGCTCAGATAATTGGCCGTGACGTGCTCGGCCTCCGATTTCGTCCAGTTGGCGAACAGCATCCGGTCCACTACCACGTCGGGCGCGGCGGCCACGGCAAGATCGAGACCCACGTTGCGCGCGATCGAGGCCGGCGTGATCTCGTCGCCGCCGATTCCGAGAATGTGGATTTTGCCGTCCTGGCTCTGCCATTTTTCGGCTCGTGCCGCGCCGATCAGTGCATTCGCCATCCGCGCGCCTGCCGTCGTGAGGTCGGTCGTGATGTCACCGAGCCACGTCTTGAGCTTCTGGCGCGGCGGCCCCAGACGCGCGGCGTCCTCGCCGATCAGCGTGTTCGACAGCAACAGCGTCTTGACGCCCGCGGCTTCGGCCGCCTCCACGATCGGCACCGCCGCGGATTCTTCGTTCGACAGAATGAGGAAATCGGGCTTCTCGGTACGGGCGAGCACACCAAGGCCGAGCTCCTGCATGATCCGGTAATTTCTCTCGCTGGTCAGCACCTCGATGTTCGCGTTGAGCTTGCGCCCGGACGCCTGCATGGTCTGCGAGACCATGTCCCAGAAGACCTCGCCGGTCTTGCCCGGATTGACGAAGACGATGTTGAGGCGCCTTGCCTCGGCCGCAATGCCGCTGCTGGCCGGCGCAAGGACGCCGCAGGCCAGGCTCGCGGCCAGCAATATGCGCAGGAATCTCATTGTTCTCTTCGCCACCCCCGATTGGTTCCGAGGGTGGACCGGCGTCCGCTAACACTTCGCAAAATCCGGCTGGCCACGGCGGCGCAGGGCTAACAAAGGGTGTATCCGATCCCCTGAATTGCGATATTGACCGGCGCGGGTGGCGCCGGATCGCCGGCCGGCGAAGCTCTCCCGCCTTCCCGTTCCGTGCTATCAGCAAATCTGAACCCCCGACTCGCTCTCGACATGGCCAAGAACACGCTTTCCTTCGTCTGCCAGAACTGCGGCGCGGCCTATAACCGCTGGCAGGGCAAATGCGACGCCTGCGGCGAATGGAATACGCTTGCCGAGGAGGACACGACCGGCAGCGTGCCGGTGTCGATCCGCTCGAAGCGCAAGGGACGGACATTTGCGCTGGAGAGCCTCGCTGGAAAAAGCCCGGACGCTCCACGCCTCTCCTCAGGGATGACCGAGCTCGACCGCGTCACCGGCGGCGGCTTCGTGCGCGGCTCGGTGCTGCTCGTCGGCGGCGATCCCGGCATCGGCAAGTCGACACTGCTCACGCAGGCGACCAGCATGCTGGCGCGGGCCGGCCACCGCATCGTCTATATCTCCGGCGAAGAGGCGGTCGCGCAGGTGCGCTTGCGCGCCGAACGGCTCGGGTTGTCGGATGCGCCGGTGCAGCTCGCCGCCGAAACCTCGGTCGAAGACATCGTTTCCACTTTGTCGGAAGGCGCAGTCCCCCGGCTGATCGTGATCGACTCGATCCAGACCATGTGGACCGACACGGTGGAATCCGCGCCCGGCACGGTGACGCAGGTGCGCGCCTCCGCGCAGGCGCTAATCCGCTTCGCCAAGAAGACGGGAGCCGCCATCATCCTGGTCGGCCATGTCACCAAGGACGGCCAGATCGCCGGCCCGCGCGTGGTCGAGCACATGGTCGACGCCGTGCTGTCTTTCGAGGGCGAAGGCTCGCAGCAATTCCGCATCTTACGTGCCGTGAAAAACCGCTTCGGCCCGACCGACGAGATCGGCGTATTCGAGATGACGGGCCTCGGCCTGCGCGAGGTCACCAACCCGTCGGAGCTGTTCCTGTCGGAACGTGATCTCGGCACCCCGGGCACGGCGGTGTTCGCCGGCATCGAGGGCACACGGCCCGTGCTCGTCGAGCTGCAGGCGCTGGTGGCTCCGACCTCGCTCGGAACTCCGCGCCGAGCGGTGGTCGGCTGGGACCCGAGCCGGCTCTCGATGGTGCTAGCGGTGCTGGAGGCCCATTGCGGGGTGAAGCTGTCGGGCCATGACGTCTATCTCAACGTCGCCGGGGGCTTACGCATCCACGAGCCCGCGGCCGACCTCGCCGCCGCGGCTGCGCTGGTGTCCTCCCTGGTTAATGCGCAGTTACCCACGGATGCGGTCTATTTCGGTGAAATCTCGCTCTCCGGCGTGGTCCGCCCCGTTGCCCAGACGCCGGCCCGGCTGAAGGAAGCGGCCAAGCTCGGTTTCAGCCGCGCCGTGCTGCCCGAATCGGCCCGGGGCGAGGCCGGCGGGGACGCCGGGCTGGCGCTCAATGCCGTCGGCAGCCTGACCACATTGGTGGCCGAGATCGCCGCCCGCGGCTCCCGCCGGGGCGACGCGAACGCACCGGCAGAGAAAAATGCCACACCGGCAAGATTCCGCCGTGGGGAGGGCTAGCCGGAGGTGACGTCCTGCGCCCCCGCCGCTATACACCCGTCACAAAAGCAGCATGGGATTGCGTGGTTCCGGCCTTGCCGGACGCGCCGTCGGCCCGTCATTTAGGGCGGCGGCCAAGACACCGATTCGCTGAGCACCTTTGAGAGTACGAGCGGACCTGACCAGCCGATGCCGATTACACTCCTCGACCTGATCCTGCTCGGTGTGATGCTGATTTCGGGCCTGCTCGCCATGGTCCGCGGCTTCATGCGCGAAATCCTGTCGATCGCAGCCTGGGGCGCGGCCGCGATCGTGACGCTGTACTCGTTCTCCAAGCTGCTGCCGACCGCAAAGACCTATTTCAACAACGATACAGTCGCGAGCGTGGTCGTGGTCGCCGGCGTGTTCGTGGGCACCCTGATCGTGGTCTCCGTGATCACGGTGCGCATCTCCGACATGATCCTGGACTCGCGGATCGGCGCGCTGGACCGCACCCTCGGCTTCCTGTTCGGGCTGGCTCGCGGCCTTTTGATCGTGGTGGTCGCCTTCCTGTTCTTCACGTGGCTGGTGCCGGACAAGCAGCGCCCGGACTGGGTCACCGGGGCCAAGTCCCGGGTGGTGCTCCAGGGAACCGGAGATTGGCTGATGTCGCTCTTGCCGGATGACCCCGAGAACACCATCTTGAAGAGATTCAAGAAAAACAAACCAGATGATGATCAAGCTGATTCCGAGCAGCAGCCTTCGGGCGGCGGCGACGGATACAGTAAACCGGCTCGTGACAGCCTGAAAAAGCTGATCGAGAAACCCGCGGCGCGTTGAGCCCAGAGAGAGGCGCGAACGAGATGCGAAACCCTGACCAGGACGCCCAACTTGATCTCGATCTCGGCCCAGCCGCGCTAGAGCTTCAGGACGACCTGGAGGGAGATACGCTGCGCGAGGAATGCGGCGTGTTCGGCATCTACGGCCACCCTCAAGCCGCCGCTATCACCGCACTCGGCCTCCACGCCCTTCAGCACCGCGGCCAGGAAGCCGCCGGTATCGTCTCCTACGACGGCAACCGCTTTCATTCCGAACGCCGGCTTGGCCTCGTCGGCGACACTTTCTCCCGCCACGAGGTGATCGACCGCCTCCCCGGCAATGTCGCGGTCGGTCATGTCCGCTACTCCACGACCGGCGCCACCATCCTGCGCAACGTGCAGCCGCTGTTCGCCGAGCTCAATGCCGGAGGCCTTGCCGTCGCCCACAACGGCAACCTCACCAACGGCCTGACGCTACGCCGCGAGCTCGTGAGGAACGGCGCGATGATGCAGTCGACCACCGACACCGAAGTGATCCTGCACCTGGTCGCACGCTCCAAGCGTAACCGCTTCATCGAACGCTATATCGACGCGCTGCGCGAGATCGAAGGCGCCTATGCGCTGGTCTCGCTGACCAACAAGAAGCTGGTCGGCGCGCGCGATCCGCGCGGCATCCGCCCGCTCGTGCTCGGCGAGCTCGACGGCTGCCCGATCCTGACCTCGGAGACCTGCGCGCTCGACATCATCGGCGCGCGCTTCATCCGCGACATCGAGCCCGGCGAAGTCATCGTGTTCGACGAGAACGGCCAGGACGTCCACAAGCCGTTCCCGCCGATGGCACCGCGCCCCTGCATCTTCGAATACATCTATTTCTCCCGTCCGGATTCCGTCGTCCACGGCCGCTCCGTCTACGAGGTGCGCAAGGCCTTCGGCGCCCAGCTCGCCAGGGAAAGTCACGTGCCGGTCGACGTGGTGGTGCCGGTGCCTGATTCCGGCGTGCCCGCCGCGGTCGGCTACAGCCAGCATTCCGGCGTGCCGTTCGAGCTCGGCATCATCCGGAACCACTATGTCGGCCGCACCTTCATCCAGCCGACGCAGGCGATCCGCGAATCCGGCGTGCGCATGAAGCATTCGGCGAACCGCGCCGCGATCGAAGGCAAACGCATCATCCTGATCGACGACTCGCTGGTGCGCGGCACCACCTCGAAGAAGATCGTGCGCATGATGCGCGATGCGGGTGCGACCGAAGTGCACTTCCGCCTCGCCTCGCCCCCGATCCTCTATCCGGACTATTACGGCATCGACCTGCCCGATCGCGGCGGCCTCCTGGCCGCGACGCATTCGCTGGAGGAGATGCGCGAGATCATCGGCGCAGACTCGCTTGCCTTCCTGTCGATCGACGGCATGTACCGCGCCATGGGCGAGCCCGGCCGCGACCCGGCCAATCCGAAGTTCTCGGATCACTGCTTCACCGGCGCCTATCCGACCCACCTCACCGACCAGACCCAGACCGAGCCGCAGCCGCGGCAATTGTCCCTGCTGGCGGAAGCGAGCTGACGCCGAAGGCGTTATCCCGGGGCGATGCGAAGCATCGAACCACAATGCGCAATTGCGCATTGTGGGATCTTGAGATTCCGGGTTCGGTCCTGCGGACCGCCCCGGAATGACGGGCTCATGAGGGCTTGTCCCGGACGCTAACGCCTGTAAAACCCAGCCATGACAAAACCCCTCGCCAATCGCATCGCTCTCGTCACCGGCGCCTCGCGCGGCATCGGCTTTGCCACCGCCAGGGCGCTGGCGAAGGCCGGCGCGCACATCGTGGCGGTGGCGCGCACGCAAGGAGGGCTCGAGGAACTCGACGACGAGATCCGCAAGGACGGCGGCACCGCGACGCTAGTGCCGCTCAACCTCACCGATTCCGACGGCATCGCCCGGCTCGGCGCCGGCTTGCACGAGCGCTACGGCAAGCTCGACATCCTCGTCGGTAATGCCGGCGTGCTCGGCCCCTCCTCGCCGCTCGGCCATATCGAGCTGAAGACCTTCAACGACGTGATGGCGGTCAACGTCTCCGCGAACTTCCAGCTCATCCGCTGCATGGAGCCGCTGCTCAGGCAATCCGACGCCGGCCGCGCTCTGTTCATCACCTCGGGCGCGGCCAACAAGGCCACCGCCTATGTCGGCCCCTATGCCGCCTCCAAGGCCGCGCTCGAGACGCTGGCGCGCGCCTGGGCACAGGAGACCGCGAACACGGCGCTGCGCGTCAACCTGTTCAACCCGGGTCCGATCCGCACCCGCATGCGCGCCACGCTGATGCCGGGTGAGGATCCGATGACGCTCGATACGCCCGAGCAGGTCGCCGAATTCATCGTACCGATGTGCGCACCGGATTGGACCGAGACCGGTAAGTTCTACGATTACAAGACCCGCACCCTGATGAGCTTCCGCTCCCCGGCCTAATTGACTTCGCAACCTTCCCGCGATTGACTGCCGCGCTCAAGCGGCAGCAAGCCGCAGAAAAAATGGGAGGTCGCCATGGCGCCATGGCATGATCGCGCAGGCCTTATGCGTGCGCTGGCACGTCTCTCTCACTCCATTTCAATCCTCATCGTGGCGATGATGCACGCGCTGCCCGGCGCAGCGATTGCGGGCGGCGTCCCGACATTCGCGGTCGATGCATCCTGGCCAAAGCCGCTGCCGAACAACTGGATCCTCGGCCAGGTCGGCGGCATCACCGTCGATTGGCAGGGCCACATCTGGGTGATCCATCGGCCGCGCTCGCTGACGGATGACGAGAAAGGCGCCACTCTCAACCCGCCGCGCTCGAAATGCTGCGTGCCGGCGCCGCCAGTCCTCGAATTCGATACCGACGGCAATCTGCTGCGCGCCTGGGGCGGTCCCGGCGAAGGCTATGAATGGGTCGGCCGCGAGCACGGCATCGAGGTCGACGAGCGCGGCTTCGTCTGGATCGGCGGCAATGCCGACAACGACAACGCCATTCTGAAATTCACGCTCGACGGCAAGTTCGTCGCGCAGATCGGCAAGATCGCGCCGAGCCTCGGCAGCAACGACACGACCCAGCTCGGCAAGCCTGCCGAAACCGCGATCGACAAGGAGGCGAACGAGATCTACGTCGCCGATGGCTATGGCAACCACCGCGTCATCGTCTTCGATGCGAGCACGCTCGCCTACAAGCGCCACTGGGGCGCCTACGGCAACAAGCCGAACGACGACAAGCAGGCGCCCTACGATCCCAAGGCGCCGGTTGCCCAGCAATTCGGCAATCCCGTCCACTGCGTCAAAATAGCCAATGACGGCCTCGTCTATGTCTGCGACCGAATCAACGACCGCATCCAGGTCTTCAAGAAGGACGGCACCTTCGTTAACGAGTGGTTCTACGAAAAGGCCACGCTGGGAAACGGTGCCGTCTGGGACATCGCGATCTGGCCCGATGCGAAGCAGACCTATCTCTTGAGCGCCGACGGGGAAAACAACGAAATCAGGGTGTTAAAGCGTCAGGACGGCAGCGTGGTCGGCAGCTTCGGCCGCAGCGGCCGCAACGCCGGGCAATTCCACTGGGTCCATGCGATCGCGGTCGACGCCAAGGGTAATGTCTATACCGCGGAGGTCGATAACGCGAAGCGAATCCAGAAATTCAGGCTGACCTCGGACGCCCTACCTTAAGCGCATTGCGGCATACCCCGAGACAGGCTATCGGGAACCCGGAGATCGTCACCGATCGCGCCGATGGCCAAAAAGCCCCATTCAAGAGGGCAGTCCGCGGCATCACCAGTAGGAGGGAACACAATGAAGAACGCTCGTGCGTGGCGCTATGCCGCGTTGTTGACCTGTGCCGGCCTCGGCTTCGCCACCTCGGCTTTCGCCCAAGACAAGACTGTGAAGATCGGCGTGTTGAACGACATGTCGAGCCTCTATGCCGACATCGGCGGCCCGAATTCGGTAGCCGCAGTCAACATGGCGGTGGAGGATTCCGGCCTGCGCGCCAAGGGCTGGAAGATCGACGTCATCAGCGGCGATCACCAGAACAAGCCCGACATCGGCGTCAACATTGCCCGCCAGTGGATCGATGCAGAGAAGGTCGATGTCATCGCCGACACGCCGAACTCAGGCGTCGCGCTCGCGGTGAGCAACGTCGTCAAGGAAAAGAACGCGGTCCTGCTCAACTCGGGCGCCGCGACCGCAGACCTCACCGGCAAGGCCTGCAACGCCAACACCATCTCCTATACTTACGACACCTACATGCTCGCCAATGGCACCGGCAAGGCGCTGACCAAGGCGGGCGGCGACACCTGGTTCTTCCTGACCGCCGACTATGCCTTCGGCCATGCGCTCGAGCGCGACACCAGCAACGTCGTCACCGCCAATGGCGGCAAGGTGCTCGGCGGCGTCAAGCATCCGCTCAACACCTCGGACTTCTCCTCCTTCCTGCTTCAGGCGCAGTCCTCGAAGGCGAAGGTGGTCGGACTTGCCAATGCCGGCGGCGACACCACCAACGCCATCAAGCAGGCGTCCGAATTCGGCATTGTCCAGGGCGGCCAGAAACTCGCCGCGCTTCTGCTCTTCATCACCGACGTGAATTCGCTCGGCTTGAAGACGGCCCAGGGGCTCACCTTCACCGAGTCGTTCTACTGGGACCTCAACGACAAAACTCGCGAATGGTCGAAGCGCTTCCAGAAGGTTTCGCCGAAGAACGCGATGCCGTCGATGACGGTGGCCGGCAACTACGCGGCCGTCCTTCACTATCTGAAAGCGCTCGAAGCGCTCGGCGGCAATCCGCATGACGGCGCCAAGATCGTCGCCAAGATGAAGGAAATCCCGACCGACGATCCCCTCTTCGGCAAGGGCCCGCTGCGCGCCGACGGCCGCCGCCTCATCCCCGCCTACCTGTTCGAGGTGAAGAAGCCGGAAGAGTCAAAGTATCCGTGGGATTACTACAAGCTGATCGCCACCATCGCCCCGGAAGACGCCGCCAAGCCGCTCGAGGCCAGCGAGTGTCCGCTGGTGAAGAAATAGAGCGACGCTGTCGTAGGGTGGGTTAGCCCAACGGGTCCGCGCGCAGCGCGGCCCGATGACAGGCTCCGGCGTAACCCACCGCTTCTCTCACGGCGATTGGAGTGGCGGATTACGCTTTGCTAATCCGCCCTACAGTCGCTACGACCTGGCGCCAGCCAGCGTTCGCATCGCGATGACCACGCACACGACCATCAGCACCGCCGCGAGCAGGAAGGGTGCGCCGGGCAGATGCAGCGGCGCGGTGCTGCCGATGAAATACGAGAATGTCAGCGTGAACAGGAACGGGCCGACAAGCTGCGACACGCTCTGCACGCTTGCGACCGCCCCCTGCAACTGACCCTGCTGATCGGGCGCGACGAGCCGTGTCGTCAGCGATTGAGACGCGGCACCGGAGACACCCCACAACGCCATCACGGGAATGCCGATCCAGGACAGCGGTCCGGTCGGGGCGCAGCCGAAGATCACGAAGCCGATCGCGGCGCAGACCAATCCGAGCAGCAACGCGTTCTGCTCACCGAGCACGCGCACGATCGGGCCGATGGCGAAGCCCTGCACCACCACGGCGGAGATGCCGACCATGGCGAGGGTCAATCCAACAGTCTTGGAATCCCAACCATAGCGATAGCTCGCGTAGAGCACGAAGGTCGACGGCAAGACGACATGAGCGACCTGCGCGATGAAAGTGACCACCGACAATCCCGCCAGGACGGGGTGGGAGCGCAGAAGATTCAGCGCGCCCAGTGGATTGGCGTTCTTCCAGCGGAACGGCGCGCGCTTGTCGGGCGTGAGGGATTCCGGAAGGATCAACAGACCGTAGAGCGCATTGGCAAGACTCAAGCCCGCCGCCGCCCAGAACGGCAGCCGGGGGTCGATGTCGCCGAGCAGGCCACCGAGCGCCGGCCCCATGATGAAGCCGGCACCGAAGGCTGCGCCGACCTTGCCAAAGATCGCCGCACGACGCTCGGGCGGCGTGATATCCGAGATATAGGCGAGAGACGTCGAGATGCTGGCCGAGGTGATACCGGAGATCACCCGGCCGACGAACAGCCAGGCCAGGGACGGCGCAAGCGCCATCAGGACATAGTCGGCACCGAGCCCGAAATTCGACAGCAGCACCACCGGCCGGCGTCCGAAGCGATCCGACAATGTGCCGAGAAGCGGCGAGAACACGAACTGCATCAGCGCCCAGGCGGTGCCGAACGCGCCGAAGATCCTCGCCGCCTGTGCGGTGTCGTTGTCGACAAAGCTCTCCACGAGCTTCGGCAGGATCGGCATGATCACGCCGATCGCGAGCATGTCGAGCAGGATGGTGACGAAGATGAAGGCGACCGCACCGCGCCGGACCGGCGCGGCATCTGGTGCGAAGGCCCCGCTCGTCCCCTCGCTCACGACAATCGCTTGCGCTTGTGCGCGAAGGGATTGGCCTTTTCGCGCAGCGTGATCCGGACCGGCGTGCCCGGCAGCTCGAAAGCCTCGCGCAGGGAGTTGGTGAGATAGCGAAGATAAGCCTGCGGGACCGCGTCCGCGCGCGAGCAAAACAGCACGAAGCTCGGCGGGCGCGCCTTGGTCTGGGTGATGTAGTTCAGCTTGAGCCTGCGGCCCGAGACCGCGGGCGGCGGATTGGCCTGGATCGCCTGCTCGAACCAGCGGTTCAGTGCAGAGGTCGGCACGCGCCTGTTCCAGACCGCGTAGGCGTCCTGGATCGCCTGCATCAGGCGGTCGATGCCCTCGCCCATCAAGCCGGAGACGGCAACGATCGGCACGCCCTTGACCTGCGGCAGCCAGTGGTCGGCATCACGACGGAGGCCGGAAATGGCGCCGCCGCCCTTGGTCTCCATCAGGTCCCATTTGTTGACCGCGAGCACGACCGCACGGCCCTCGCGCTCGATCAGATCGGCGATGCGCAGGTCCTGCTCCTCGAAGCGGTTCTGCGCGTCCATCATCAGCACGACGACTTCCGCAAACCGCACGGCGCGCAGCGCGTCCGCAACCGAGAGCTTTTCCAGCTTCTCCTCGATGCGCGACCTGCGGCGCAGGCCGGCGGTGTCGAACACGCGGAAATCGCGCCCCTTCCAGTTGATCTCGACCGCGATGGAATCGCGCGTGGTGCCGGCCTCCGGGCTCGTCAGCAGGCGCTCCTCGCCGAGCAAATAATTGATCAGCGTCGACTTGCCGGCATTGGGCCGGCCGACGATCGCAACCCTGATCGGGCGCGTGGCCGCCTCTTCCTCGGACAGCGGCTCGTCGTCCTCGGCCTCGTCCTCGACGGGCTCCGGCATCACCCCGCTCAGGGCGTCATAGAGCTCGCCCATGCCCTCGCCGTGCTCGGCCGAGATCTGGATGGGATCGCCGAGGCCGAGCGCAAAGGCCTCCATCGCGCCGGCATCACCGTGCTTGCCCTCGCTCTTGTTGGCGACCAGCAGAACCGGCTTGTTGGCGCGGCGGGCGAAATCGGCAAAGGCGCGGTCGGTTGGCGTGAGGCCGACCCGGGCATCGATCACGAAGAACAGCGCGTCGGCGTGCGCGATCGCGGTCTCCGTCTGCTCCTGCATGCGTGCGGTGAGCGAGCCCTTGGCGCCCTCGTCGAGGCCGGCGGTATCGATCACCGTGAATTGGAGGTCGCCGAGCTTGGCCTCGCCCTCGCGGCGGTCGCGCGTGACGCCGGGCAAATCATCGACGAGCGCAAGCTTCTGTCCCACCAAGCGGTTGAACAGCGTCGACTTGCCGACATTGGGCCGGCCGATGATGGCGATCGTGAAGGACATCGGTCATTCGTGCGCTGCGGGGGCTGCGCCTGTCAATGCAATGAAATGATCAGCGCGAGAAGCTGCCGCTTGGCAGCGGAGCCGGGAAGGCCCCTTGCGACTGCTGTTGCTGCGTGGTCTGTGCCGATTGAGCCGCCTGCTGGGCTGGCTGATCGGGCGGCGGCGCGGTGGTGCGCTTGCGCACGATCTTCTGCTTCGGCGGCGGGGCAGCCGCAGGCGGCGCGTCCGCAGGCTGGGCTTCGCCATCGACCTCGCCGGCCGGCGCCTCAGCCGGTGCGGTCGCTGCGGTTGCCGGTGATCTGCTCTTCTTGCCCTTCGCGGACTTCGACGGCGGGGCCGGCTCAGGCGGCGGCGCCGCGGGCGCAGCCGCAACGGCCGCGTTCGGATCCTGCTGTTGTTGCTGCGCGCCCTTGTACATGTCCTTGGGCACGCCCTGCTCGAGGCCCGGCACGCCGTCGGGGAAGACCGGCTTGCGATCGCCCGGCAGCTTCTTCTTGGTATCGAGGAAATCGAGCATGTCGGCCGGATCGAACCCGCCGCTGGAGCAGCCGCCCAGAAGGCCGGTAAAGGCGACCAGGACGGCGGCTGCGATCAAACGTGGGGTGCGGCGCATATGGATGTCTCGTCTAAGCTCTCGGGGCCGTCAGCACTGACTCAGCTTTTGGCGACGGGCGGCAGCAAGGCCTGGAGCGCCTCGGCGCGCGACCGTAGACCCGGCGGCGTCTCGCCGTCCTCCGCAATCGCGTCCAGCCATTTGCGGGCCGCGCTCGTGTCACCATTGCGCCAGGCCGACAGCGCCAGCATCTCGCGGGCGGTGTGACGGAAGGTCGAGCCGGCCGAGGCCGAGGCCTCCAACCGCTGCTGTATATCGGCGTAGCTCGCGCCGTCGAGCAGCAGCCCGGCGGCGCGAATCTTGGCGAGATCCTGCCACTCGGCACCAACGCTGCGATCGGCGGCGATGTCGTCATACATCTTGGCAGCAGCCTTGGGATCGGCGACCGCGGCCTCGGCCGCGGCACGCAGCCGCGCCAGCGTGCGATAGCCCGACGGCGCCTTGGCAGCGACCTCCGTGAAGGCCTTCTCCGCGTCCGCGTGCTTGTCCTGATCCGACAATTCCACGGCCTTCTCGAAGGCGGCGCCGGCCTCGGCGGCCTTCTTGGCCTCCAGGTACTGGTAGCCGCGCCAGCCGCCGACGGCCGCCACGATCAGCACCATCAGCGCGATGAAGTAGATCGAATATTTATCCCACAGCTTCTTGAGCTGTTCGCGACGTACTTCCTCGTCGACTTCGTCAAATAATTCAGACACTTAAGCTAATCCCATGCCCGGTCGGGAGCGCGCGCCGGATCGCTCGCGTCGGAAATCCCACCCCCCGCGTGGCGGCGGCGTACCCTATCGGTATGGCGGTGGCAAGGCAAAGCCAGCCCGATCAAGGCGTTAACCCAACCATCTTGGGGCCGCCTGCCCGGCTCAGGTTCCTGTGAGCTGCTCCCGCAATTGCCGCTTCAGCACCTTGCCGTTGGCATTGCGCGGCAGCGGCTCGGCAGTGATCGCCATCGTTTCCGGCACCTTGTAGTCGGACAGCCGTTCCGCACACCACGCGCGTAGGACGTCGCCGGCAACTGGTGTCCGCGTCACCACCACCGCGTGGACGCGCTCGCCCAATACGGGGCAAGGCTTGGCGATGATCGCACTCTCGACCACGGCGGGATGGCCGGCCAGCACGGATTCGACCTCGGCGGAATAGATCTTCAGGCCGCCGCGGTTGATCATGTCCTTCTGCCGGTCGAACACGCGGACGAAGCCGTCCGCATCGACCGAGCCGAGGTCGCCGGAATGCCAGAACCCGCCGGTGAAGCTTTCGGCCGTGGCTTTCGGGTTGCTCCAGTAGCCCTTGATCACGGAGGCGCTTTGGATCCAGAGCTCGCCGATCTCGCCACGCGGCAGCTCGCGCCCATCCGCCGCCACCGCGACGATCCGCGCTCCGGGGCACGGCAGGCCGACGCTATCGATATGGCTTGCGGTCAGCTCGCCCGGCATGATCGTCGACGGCGACGTCGTCTCGGTCGAGCCATAGCAGTTCATCAGCTTCAGGCCGGGAATCTTCGCCTTGAGCTTCTCGATGGTCGCGATCGGCATCGGCGCGCCGCCGAAACCGCCGATCCGCCAGCTCGAAAGATCGTAGCCGTCGAAATCCGGCTGGAGCAGGCAGAGATTGTACATCGCCGGCACCATCACCGTGTAGGTGACGCGCTCGCGCGCGGCGAGCTGGAGATAATCCGCCGCTTTGAACTCCGGCATGATGATCAGCGTGCCGGCGCAACGGATCATGGTCGTGATGTTGGCGACGACGCCGGTGACGTGGCCGAGCGGCACGGCCGCGATCGAACGGTCCGCCGCCGTCAATTCCAGACACGACACGAACACCATCGAGGAATGGATGATGTTGCAGTGGGCGAGCATCGCGCCCTTCGGCTTACCGGTCGTGCCCGAGGTGTAGAGGATCATCGCTGTATCCTCCTCCGCGACCTCTACTGGCGCCGGTGCCGGTGCGTTGTCCGCAAGGATCGCGAAGCGCGAGCGCTGCGGATCATTGTCGATGGCGATACGATCGACGATATCCGGAATATCCTGCGCAGCAGGCAGGCGGTCGGCAAGCGCGGCCTCGTGGATCAGTATCCTGGCGCCGCAATCGGTGAGCACATAGGCGATCTCAGGCTTCTGCTGGCGCGTGCTGAGCAGCACCGTCACCAACCCCTCATGCGCGGCGGCAAACAGGAGCAGCGGAAATTCGATGCGATTGCCGAGCAGGATCGCGACGCGGTCGCCGCGCTTGAGGCCGAGCTTGCGAAACCCCGCCGCGATCCGCGCGGCCTGGTCCACGACCTGGCGCCAGCTCAGCCGCACATTGCCCCAGATCAGTGCCTCGCCATCGCCGTTGCGCGCGCAGGCCTCCGCGATCATCGCCCAGACGCTGGCCGGCCGCTCGCAAAATGCCGGCACCACGCGATCGCCGAAGCGGGCCTCGAGTCGCATGGGTGGAAGTGAGTGCTGCGACCAGT
This sequence comes from Bradyrhizobium sp. ISRA442, assembly GCF_038085055.1. Taxonomy (NCBI): domain Bacteria; kingdom Pseudomonadati; phylum Pseudomonadota; class Alphaproteobacteria; order Hyphomicrobiales; family Nitrobacteraceae; genus Bradyrhizobium; species Bradyrhizobium sp. ISRA442. The sequence goes on along the minus strand of NZ_JALGCN010000004.1, from coordinate 158,836 downwards.
CCATGCGCTTCCTCGTCAATTCTTCTTCATCGCGTAGACGTGCTCCGGGCCCGGGAAGGCACGGCTCTTCACGTCGCGCGCATAGGCCGCGATGGCTTCCTCGATCGCCGGCCCGAGATTGCCATAGCGGCGCACGAATTTAGGCGACCGCGGCGACAAGCCGAGCATATCCTCCAACACCAAAATCTGGCCATCGCAGGCTGCGCTCGCGCCAATGCCGATGGTAGGAACGGCGATCGATTGCGTGATCTTGCGCGCCAGCGGCTCGGCGACCGCCTCGATCACGATCGAGAAAGCCCCCGCCTCTGCGATCGCCCTGGCGTCGTTCTCGATCGGCGCCCAATTCGTCTCCTCGCGGCCTTGTGCGCGGAACGAGCCAAGCGCGTTGATCGATTGTGGCGTCAGCCCGATATGGCCCATCACGGGAATGCCGCGCTCGGCGAGAAATGCCACCGTCTCCGCCATCCGCGCGCCGCCCTCGAGCTTGACCGCACCGCACTGCGTTTCCTTCATGATCCGCACCGCCGACTGGAAGGCCTGCTCCTTCGAGCCTTCGTAGGAGCCGAACGGCATGTCGACGACGACGAGCGCCTGCCGAGAGCCGCGCATCACCGCGCAGCCCTGCAGGATCATCATGTCGAGCGTCACGGGCACCGTGGTCTCGAATCCGTGCATGACATTGCCCAGGGAATCGCCGACCAGGATCGCGTCGCAGTGCCGGTCGACCAGCGCGGCGGTATGCGCGTGATATGAGGTCAGCATCACGATCGGCTCGCCATTCTTGCGAACGCGGAGGTCGGGCGCGGTCTTGCGCTTGACGGCGGATTGGACGGACATTGTCAGGATCCCATGACAGGCACGCCGATCACGACGGGATGGAACGCGAAGGCGAGCGCGAGGTAGGCGACGACCCCAACCGCGACCGCGATCAGGTCGTTGGTGGCGCCGCCGATCGGAATCGGCGGGGCGCCGCTATCGGTGCGGTGTTTCAGCGAGATGCGGTCATAGACCGCCCAGCCCAGGAACGAACCGAACAGAATGATGGAGCCGAGATCGCCGTTCGCCAACAGATGCGCCGCGGCCCACAGTTTGATGCCGGCCAGCATCGGATGCTTCAACGTCGCATAGATGCGGCCACGAATGTAGGATGCAACCACCAGAATGACCGCGGGCAGCATCAGCGCAACGGTGATGTGCTTCAGCGCCTTCGGAGGATACCACACGTCGATCCAGCCGGTCGCTCGATAATGGCCAAAGCCCCAGACGATCAGCGCAAGACCCGCCAGCGACACCAGCGCATAGAGGATCTTGTAGGTCCCCTCACCCAGCTTCGCGATCGCCTGTGCCCGCGCCTTGCGTTTCGTGGTGAATACATGGGCCGCGAAAAACAGCACGAGCCCCAGGATCATGACGAGCAGACCCACGACATCCTCCCCTTAACAAGCGCCCCCGCCTCTGACGTATCATCGATCGGCCGCAGGCCGCAACGGGGCTCCTCAGGTGGCCGGAGCATCGCGCTATTTGCGAGGCTACCGATTATCGACGTATCTGATCGCGATCGGCCGCCCGGCAAGCGCACCGCCAAGACCGCTCGTGAACCTCAGCGGCAGACAGGCGTTCAGCGACGCGTTGATCGCGCTGAGATAGCTCGTCCGGGTGTCGGCCGGGACGCCTGCAGTCGCAAAAGTCAGGCGCGGCGGTCCGATCAGGCCGCCCGCCTTATTGAAGCTGAAGCGCACCGACATCTGCATGCCCGTGCGCACATTGTTGGTCGGCGGTGACCAGCAGGAGCGCAGCTCGGCGAAGAGGTCGCCGATCGTATCGAGGTCGTGATCCGGCTTCTGATACTTGGCGCGATCGGCCTCGGACGGAACGCTCTCGACCGTGAGCTGGAGATTTTGGCCGTAGGGATAGTAGATTTCGGGAATGCAGGGTCCGCGCTCGAGCACGCTGCAATAGGACGGCGTACAGGGGCGATTGTCGAGCACGCTGCACGGCTCGTGCGAGAACGGAATTGGGTTGATCTGGCGACGCCGCGCGTCGGCAGCGCTAACGGCCAAGAGGGTCAGCAACAGAACAAGGATACCGCGCCACATGATGTGAGCTCGCAACGCCACCTGTGCGAAACGTGGCATCGGCCCTGAACACGTCAAGCCCACGGGCGTTCACATGCTCGCGCTCAGCTTCTTGTCGTCGCCCGGCTTGAACCGGGCGACCCAGTATTCCAGAGACGGCGAACGATACGGAGAAGCCGCGGCGTACTGGATGCCCCGGTCAAGCCGGGGCATGACAGCGGAGGTTGAGGCTGCCCCTACCCCTTCTTTTTCACGTCCTTGACGTTGGCGAACGCGATGCCTTCGGCGCGCTCTTTGGTATAGCCGAGATAGAATTCGTTCCTGGCGAGGTACACGGGATCGCCATCGACATCATCGGCGATGCTCGACGTATTGGCGGCGATGAAGGTATCGAGCGTCTTGCGGTCGTCCGAGGAGATCCAGCGCGCAAGCTGGAACTCGCTCACCTCGAATTCGACCGGCAGTGCGTATTCGGCCTCCAGTCGCGCCTTCAGCACGTCGAGCTGTAGCGGGCCGACCACGCCGACAAGCGCCGGCGCACCATCGCGCGGGCGGAACACCTGCACCACGCCCTCTTCCGACATCTGCTGCAGCGCTTCCTTGAGCTTCTTCGCCTTCATCGCATCGGTCAGCCGGACGCGACGGACGATTTCCGGTGCAAAGCTCGGCACGCCGACGAACGTGAAATCCTCGCCCTCGGTCAGCGTGTCGCCGATGCGCAAGGTGCCGTGATTGGGGATGCCGACGACGTCGCCGGCGAAGGCTTCGTCCGCGACCGAGCGGTCCTGCGCGAAGAAGAACTGCGGGCTCGACAGCGGCATGCTCTTGCCGGTGCGCACCAGCTTGGCCTTCATGCCGCGGCTGAGCTTGCCCGAGCACAACCGCGCAAAGGCGATGCGGTCGCGATGGTTCGGGTCCATGTTCGCCTGGATCTTGAACACGAAAGCGCTCATGCGCGGCTCGGCCGCCTCGATCTTGCGCTGGTCGCTCTCCTGTGCCCGGGGCTCGGGCGCGAACTTGCCGAGGCCTTCAAGCAGGTCGCCGACGCCGAAATTGCGCAGCGCGCTGCCGAAATAGACCGGCGTCAGGTGACCTTCGCGGAAGGCCTCGAGCTCGAACGGCTTGCAGGCCTCGGTGACGAGCTCGAGCTCGTCCTTGACCGCCCCGACATCGAGGTTCGCATTGAGCTTCGCCAGCTCCTCGATCTCGATCTGCTGCGCCGCGCCGGTCTTGGCGCCGCCGCCTTCGAGCAGGCGCACGCCGCCGTTGACGATGTCATAGGTGCCGAGGAAGTCGCGACCGCGGCCGACCGGCCAGGTCATCGGCGTGGTGTCGAGCGCGAGCGTCTTCTCGATCTCGTCAAGGAGCTCGAAGACGTCGCGGCTTTCGCGGTCCATCTTGTTGATGAAGGTAATGATCGGTATGTCGCGCAGGCGGCAGACCTCGAACAGCTTTCGCGTGCGCGCCTCGATGCCCTTCGCAGCGTCGATCACCATCACGGCGGAGTCGACTGCCGTCAGCGTGCGATAAGTGTCTTCCGAAAAGTCCTCGTGGCCCGGCGTGTCCAGGAGGTTGAACACGAGCCCCTCGAACTCGAAGGTCATCACCGATGTCACGACCGAGATGCCGCGCTCGCGCTCGATCTTCATCCAGTCCGAACGCGTGTTGCGGCGCTCGCCCTTGGCCTTGACCTGGCCGGCGAGATTGATGGCGCCACCGAAGAGCAGGAGCTTTTCGGTCAGCGTGGTCTTGCCCGCGTCCGGGTGGGAGATGATCGCAAAGGTGCGCCGCCGCGCCACTTCAGCGGCAAGCGGGGAACGGGCCGGCGATTCGGCTGTAATGGCGATGTCGGACATGGCGGGAGCGTTTGGCAGGGAAAATGGGCCTGATCAAGCTTCATTTGGTGATTGCGGAGCCCTCTCGCCAGCCCCATATCGGCCTTGGGAAGGACGACCTTCCCCTCTTCAGCAACGTCAGCCGCGGGGACGACCCTGCCTTGAATGGAGGGTCGTGATGGCCTGGACCATATTGTTCGTCGCGGGTTTGCTGGAGGTCGCCTGGGCGATCGGACTGAAATACACCGAGGGTTTCACCAAGCTCGTTCCGTCGGTCCTCACGCTCGCCGCGATGGCGGGAAGCATCATCTTGCTCGGGCTCGCGCTCAAATCGCTTCCGATTGGAACCGCCTATGCGGTCTGGACCGGCATCGGCGCGGTCGGCACCGCGGCGCTGGGGATCATCCTGTTCGGCGAACCGGCCGCCGCATTTCGCGTCGCCAGCATCGGGCTGATCGTCGCCGGCATCGTGGGGCTGAAGCTCGTTACTTGAAGATCTGGACCGCCCACCAGCTCAGCGCCGCCACGATCGCTGACGCTGGGATCGTGATCACCCAGGCGTAGACGATCGAGCTTGCGACGTTCCAGCGCACCGCCGAGACACGGCGCGCGGCGCCGACGCCGACGATCGCGCCGGTGATGGTGTGGGTGGTCGAAACGGGAACGCCGAGGAACGTCGCCATGAACAACGTCGCGGCACCGCCGGTCTCGGCGCAAAAACCCTGCATCGGCGTCAGCTTCGTGATGCGCAGGCCCATGGTGCGGACGATGCGCCAGCCGCCCATCAGCGTGCCCAGCGCCATCGCCGCCTGACACGACAGCACCACCCAGAACGGCACGGAGAATTCGCTGCCCAGATGCCCCTGCGAATAGAGCAGCACGGCGATGATGCCCATGGTCTTCTGGGCATCATTGCCGCCATGGCCGAGCGAATAGAGCGAGGCCGAGGCGAATTGCAGGATGCGGAAGGCGCGGTCGACCGCGAACGGCGTCGAGCGCACCGAGGCCCACGACACGATCGCAACCAGCATCATCGCGAGCAGGAAGCCGACCAAGGGCGACAGCACGATTGCCAGCACGGTCTTGGACAATCCGCTCCACACCGCCGCCGAGATTCCTGCCTTGGCCATGCCGCCGCCGACGAGACCGCCGATTAGCGCATGCGACGACGAGGACGGGATTCCGAGCGCCCAGGTGACGAGGTTCCAGACGATGGCGCCGACGAGGGCGGCGAAGATCACCTGGGCATCGACGATCGAGGGTTCGATGATGCCGGTGCCAATCGTCTGAGCCACGTGTAGGCCGAACACCATGAAAGCCACGAAATTGAAGAAGGCGGCCCAGAACACGGCGAATTGCGGCCGCAACACGCGGGTCGAGACGATGGTCGCGATCGAATTGGCGGCGTCGTGCAGACCGTTCAGAAAGTCGAACAGCAGCGCGACGGCGATCAGTGCGACCAGGACGGGAAGACCCAACGCGACATCCACGGCGCGGCCCTGCCCTAGACCTGCTCGATGACGATACTGTTGATCTCGTTCGCCACGTCATCGAAGCGGTCGGCGACCTTTTCGAGGTGGTCGTAGATCTCCGCGCCGACGATGAAGTCCATCGCGTTGCCGTCCCGGTGCTTGAGGAACAATTCCTTCAGCCCGATGTCGTGGAGATCGTCGACCCGACCCTCCAGCTTGGTCAGCTCTTCGGTGATGGCGGTCAGCATGGCGACGTTCGGGCCGATCGACTGCAGCAGCGGCAGCGCGCGGCCGACCAGATTGGCGCATTCGATCAGAAGCGCACCGATCTCGCGCATAGGCGGCTCGAAAGCGCGGACCTCGAACAGCATCACGGCCTTGGCCGTCTGCTGCATCTGGTCGATGGCGTCGTCCATGGACGTGATGAGGTTCTTGATGTCACCGCGGTCGAACGGCGTGATGAAGGTGCGGCGCACCGCCGTCAGCACCTCACGGGTGACGTTGTCGGCATCGTTCTCAAACTGACTGACGCGCTGGCAATAGACCGGGGTCTCCTCGCCGCCGTTCAGCATCCCCTGAAGCGCGACGGCGCCCTGGATCACGGTCTGGGCATGACGGTCAAACAGGTCGAAGAACCGTTCTTCCTTGGGGAGGAAATTGCGAAACCATCGCATCATGGGAATTGCTGCCGCTTGGAAAATGGCCGGCCCGAATGGGCCGTCATGAAACTGTCATAGACCATTTTCGATCCGCGCGCGTGCCATCGCACGCCCGCGGAGGGGCATCATCCACCGCTTTCGCAAGACCTACAAATCGCAGTTGTATCAATAACTTAGAGCGATCTGCGGAGATAATGGGCGATTTCACCGATGGCGCCGCGACGGAAGGTGAGCACGCAGATTACGAAGATCGCGCCCTGGATCACCGTCACCCACTGGCCAAAGCTCGCCAGATATTGCTGCATGGCGATGATCACGAAGGCGCCGACCACCGGGCCAAAGATCGTTCCGAGGCCGCCGACCAGCGTCATCAGCACGACTTCGCCGGACATCGACCAGTGCACGTCGGTGAGCGAGGCATTCTGCGCCACGAACACTTTCAGCGATCCGGCAAAGCCGGCCAGCGTACCCGACAGCACGAAGGCCAGGAATTTGTACTGGTCGGTGCGATAGCCCAGCGAAATCGCGCGTTGCTCGTTCTCGCGGATCGACTTCAGCACCTCGCCGAATGGCGAATTGATGATGCGAAATATCAGCAGGAAGCCGGCGAGGAAGCCAATCAGCACGACATAGTAGAGCACGGTCGGCTTGGACAGATCGAAGAGGCCGAACATGTGGCCTTGCGGAATGCCCTGAATACCGTCCTCACCATGGGTAAACGGTGCCTGGAGGTAGATGAAGTACAGGAGCTGCGACAGCGCCAGCGTGATCATCGAGAAATAGATGCCCTGGCGGCGGATCGAGACGTAGCCAGTCACGATCGAAAGCAGGAAGGCCGCGGCGACGCCGACGAGGATACCGAGCTCTGGCGGCAGCCCCCACACCTTCAGTGCATGCGCGCTGCAATAGCCGGCGGTACCGAGGAACATCGCGTGGCCGAACGACAAGAGGCCACCATAGCCGATCAGCAGGTTGAAGGCACAGGCGAGCAGCGCAAAGCACAGCGCCTGCATCACGAAGAACGGATAGATACCGCTGAACGGCACGGCGGCCAGCAGCAGCGCCATCACCACGAACACGATCATCTCGTCGCGCATCGCGTGCGGGGTCGTCGGCAGCGTATCGTCTGTCAAGGCTGTCATATCAGGCCGCCCTTCCCGTCAGTCCCGTCGGCTTCACCAGCAGCACCAGCACCATCAGCACGAAGACGACGGTGTTGGAGGCCTCGGGGTAAAAATACTTGGTCAGGCCCTCGATCACGCCGAGCGCAAAACCGGTGATGATCGATCCCATGATCGATCCCATGCCGCCGATCACGACCACCGCGAACACGACGATGATGAGGTCGGCGCCCATCAGCGGCCGCACCTGGTTGATCGGCGCGGACAAGACGCCGGCCAGCGCAGCAAGGCCGACGCCCAGGCCATAAGTGAGCGTGATCATACGCGGCACGTTGATGCCGAAGGCGCGCACCAGCGTCGGATTCTCGGTTGCGGCACGCAGGTAAGCGCCAAGCCGCGTCTTCTCGATCAGGAACCAGGTGGCCAGGCACACGACCAGAGAGAAGATAACGACCCAGCCGCGATAGACGGGCAGGAACATGAAGCCGAGATTCATGCCGCCCTTGAGCTGGTCCGGAATCGCGTAGGGCAGACCAGACGAACCAAAGTAGTTCTGGAACACGCCCTGCACGATTAGCGCGATGCCGAAGGTCAGAAGCAATCCGTAGAGATGGTCGAGACCCGTCAGCCATTGCAGCATGGTCCGTTCCAGGATCATGCCGAAGATGCCGACGATGATCGGCGCGATGAGCAGCGCCCACCAATAGTTGATGCCACCAAGGTCCAACAGGAAATAGGCGACGAACGCGCCCATCATATAGAGCGCGCCATGAGCGAAATTGATGATGTTGAGCATGCCGAAGATCACGGCAAGCCCGAGACTGAGCAGCGCGTAGAACGAGCCGTTGATCAGTCCCACCAGTAGCTGTGCATAGAGAGCCTGCATCGATCCCGCACCCAGTCCCTTCGGCGTTCCCTGGAGTTGCCCGCAGGCCGATAAGGCCTGCGGGCTGTTAGCTTACTTCTTCAACAGCGCGCACTTGCTTTCCGACAGCGGCGTGAAGGCCTGGTCGCCCGGCACAGTGCCGACCAGCTTGTAGAAGTCCCACGGCCCCTTGGACTCGGAGGGCTTCTTCACCTCGAACAGGTAGGCATTGTGGATGGTGCGGCCGTTGGGCTGTATCTCGCCCTTGCCGAACAGCTCGTCTTGCGTCGGCATCGACTTCATCTTCTCGACAACCTTCGCCCCGTCATGCGGGTTGCCGCCAAGCGATTCCAGCGCCTTGAAATAGTGACGCAGGCCCGCATAGACGCCGGCCTGCACCATGGTCGGCGGCGCATTATTCTTCATCCGCTCGGCGAAACGCTTCGAGAACGCCCGGGTCTGGTCGTTCATGTCCCAATAGAAGGTCTCGGTGAAGTTCAGCCCCTGTGCAGTCTCGAGACCGATCGCTTTGACGTCGGTGAGGAACAGGAGCAGCGCCGCAAGCTTCTGGCCGCCCTTGACGATACCGAACTCCGCCGCCTGCTTGATCGAGTTGGTGGTGTCGCCGCCTGCGTTGGCAAGGCCGATGATCTTGGCCTTGGAGGCCTGCGCCTGGAGCAGGAACGAGGAGAAGTCCGGCGTGTTGAGCGGATGCTTGACGCCGCCGACCACCTTGCCGCCATTGGCGGTAATGACCGCCGTGGTGTCGCGCTCCAGCGCCGCACCGAAGGCGTAGTCTGCCGTCAGGAAGAACCAGGTGTCGCCGCCGGCCTTCACCAGCGCCTGGCCTGTGGTGTGGGCGAGCATGTAGGTGTCGTAGGTCCAGTGCACGGTATTGGGCGAGCACTGCGCATTGGTGAGATCCGAGGTCGCCGCGCCGGAATTGATGTAGACGCCGTTTTTCTCCTTCACGACGTTGTTGACGGCGAGCGCCACGCCGGAGTTCGGGACGTCGACGATGACGTCGACCTTGTCGACGTCGAACCACTGCCGTGCGATTGCGGTGCCGATGTCGGGCTTGTTCTGATGATCGCCCGAGACGATGTCGATCTTCCAGCCCTTCGCCGTGAGACCGGAGTCTTCCGCAGCCATTTGCGCGGCCAGGGTCGAGCCGGGTCCGCCGAGATCAGCATAGAGGCCGGACTGATCGGACAGCGCGCCGATCTTGACGGTCTTGTCCTGCGCGGAAGCGACGCCTGCTGCAGCGAACGTCAGAGCTGTGGTCAACAGAAACGACGCAATCGACCTGGTCTTCATGCAACTTTCCTTTTTTGAAGTTTCTCGTTTGGCAGTTCTAGACGCCGAGATAGGTGTGGAGCTTGTCCATGTTGGCGGCAAGCTCCGCATTGGAAAATCCGTCGATGATCTTGCCGTGTTCGACCACGTAGTAGCGATCCGCAACGGTGGATGCGAAGCGGAAGTTCTGCTCGACGAGGAGGATCGTAAAGCCCTCCTTCTTGAGCCGTGCAATGGTATGCCCGATCTGCTGGATGATGACCGGGGCCAATCCTTCCGTAGGCTCGTCCAGCATCAGGAAGCTTGCGCCGGTGCGCAGGATGCGCGCGATCGCGAGCATCTGCTGCTCGCCGCCGGACAGCTTGGTGCCCTGGCTGGCGAGGCGTTCCTTCAGGTTCGGAAACAGGTCGAAGATCTGATCGAGCGGCAGCCCCCCTGACCGCACCACCGGCGGCAGCAGCAGATTTTCGCGCACGTCGAGGCTGGAGAAGATGCCGCGCTCCTCCGGACAGAAGGCAATGCCCATGCGCGCGATCTTGTCCGATGTCGCGCGGATGATCTCCTGATTGTTGAATCTGATCGAGCCGGCGCGTTTGCCGATGATGCCCATGATCGACTTCAGCGTGGTCGTCTTGCCGGCGCCGTTGCGCCCGAGCAGGGTGACGACCTCGCCCGCGTTCACGTCGAAGTTGATCCCGTGCAGGATGTGGGACTCGCCGTACCAGGCTTCCAGGTTGCGAACCTGGAGGATGTTGCCGCCCGCCGCAGACCTGGCCGGAGCTTCCGCAATCGCAGTCTCAGGCATGACCGGCTCCCAGATAGGCTTCCTTGACGCGCTCGTCCTTGGTGAGATCGGCGTAATTGCCCTGCGCAAGAACCTGTCCGCGCGTCAGCACGGTGATGATGTCGGAGAGGTTGGCCACGACGCTCAAATTATGCTCGACCATCAGGATGGTGTACTTCGCCGAGATGCGCTTGATCAGCGCCGCAATCTTGTCGATGTCCTCGTGGCCCATGCCGGCCATCGGCTCGTCGAGCAGCATCATCTCCGGGTCGAGCGCCAGCGTGGTTGCGATCTCCAATGCGCGCTTGCGCCCATAGGGCATCTCGACCGCGGGCGTATTGGCAAACTCGCTGAGGCCGACATCGTTCAACAGCTCGAGCCCGCGATTGTTGAAGCGGTTGAGCGCGGACTTCGAGCGCCAGAAATCAAACGAGCTGCCGTGCTGGCGCTGAAGCGCGACACGGACGTTTTCGAGCGCGGTGAGATGCGGAAATACCGCCGAAATCTGGAACGAACGCACCAGTCCCATGCGGGCCACGTCGGCCGGCGCCATCGCGGTGATATCCTGTCCCTTGTACAGGATTTTCCCGGCGGACGGCTTCAGGAACTTGGTCAACAGATTGAAGCACGTCGTCTTCCCGGCCCCGTTCGGACCGATCAACGCGTGAATGCTCCCACGGCGGACCTTGAGCGCAACGTCGCGGACGGCAAAGAAGCCCGCGAACTCCTTGGTCAAGCCTTCCGTCTCGAGAATGAACTCATCGGCCAAATAGATTTCCCCCTGCCCGCACGACGCGTAGGTCGCGCGTGGCTGTCCTTGTTACTTCGGCTTTCCGGAGGCATTGGACCCATCCCGGAACGCCGCCTCCGGGCGCGGAATATGCCGGAGGTGACGGGGGTTAGGCAAGGCGGAAAGCTGAGCAGATCAAGGCTCCGCCTGGGATACACATGCTCCCTTAGTCGGAGAGATTTGATGTCGCGCCTGCCCGGCTTCCCGGTTCGCAAAGCACCGGTCATCAAGCTGTCGTTAACGGTCTTTCGTGCGGCGCGCCAGCCTTCATAGAAAATTTTCCCGCAGCAACGATCATGCGCGAGCTTCTGTTCGCCGGGAATATTGCTTTGGATTTCGCAAGCGCCGCTCCCTCCATCGTCAAGTCGATCAAGCAGCGTGATCTCCTGAACTCGTGGCTGCGACTTTATGCGCGCGCGCAGGTCGCGCCGGCGATCTGGGAGTATCAGCCCGCGCGGCTCGAGGAAGAGCTGTCTGATCTCATCTACTACACGGTGGATACGTCGGCGCCGACGCCGCGTCTGACGATCCAGAGTGACGGCTCGCGCATCTCGCGCGCCTATGGACATACCGGCAAGGGCGTTTTTCTGGACGATTATGTCGGGCCGCGGCTCGCGCCCTTCGTGATGCCGATCTACCACGAATGCGTGGCGCGCGGCCTTCCGGTCTACAGCGTTGCCGATGTCGACGACATCTACGGACGTGTCGTCGCCTATGAACGGCTGCTGCTGCCGTTCCTGACTGATGATAAAATCAGCCACGTCATCGCATCGCTAAAGACGTTCTGCGAGGACGGCGGATTCGAGATCAAGAACCTGATGCGCGGAAATGACGCGCTGCCTCGCCCGAAGTTGCGCGCCGTGATCGACCGCGATCTCTTCCACCGCGCACCCGGCCGCATCGCCGCTGCGGATGTCGTCGAATTCGCCGACCAGTCCAGCTCCGGCGTCGCCACCGAGATCATCGAACTGAACTAGCCTCTAGCGCAATTTGGCGCCGACTTCCTTCGCGTAAATGTCGGGCTTGAAGCCAACCAGGAGCTTGCGGCCGATCTCGAGGACGGGCCGCTTGATCATCGATGGTTGCGCTAGCATCAATGCCAGCGCCTTCTTCTCGTTCAGACCCTCTTTGTCGGCATCGGGCAGCTTCTTGAAGGTCGTGCCGGCACGATTGAGCAGCGCTTCCCAACCAACCTCGTCGCTCCACTGCTTGAGCCTGTCCTGCTCCACACCCGCAGTCTTGTAGTCGTGGAACTCATAGGCAACGCCATGAGTCTCGAGCCAGGCGCGCGCCTTCTTCATGGTGTCGCAGTTCTTGATGCCGTAGATGATGTTGGGCAAGACTCGATCCTCGCGCATGCGTGGTGTGATGCTGTAGTCGTGGCGTTGTACGAAACTCCGGTTCCCGCCACAATATTTTGAGCGAAGCTGTGAATTCTCGAACGGACATACCATGCACGTCACCCACGATCCCGCCGCGGCCGCATCGCCGACCATCGACTTCAACACCTTCCTCGCGGTCGACATCCGCGTCGGCACCATCATCGATGCCAAGCCGTTCCCGGAGGCGCACAAGCCGGCCTGGCGGCTGTGGATCGACTTCGGTCCCGCAATCGGCGTGCGCAAAAGCTCGGCACAGATCACAGAAAATCATCCGCTGGAGACGCTGGTGGGGCAACAGGTCGCGGCAGTCGTCAATTTCCCGCCGCGCCAGATCGGACCGGTCGTGTCCGACGTGCTCACGCTCGGCTTCCCGGATGCCGAGGGCAAGGTCGTGCTGATGCAGCCGAGCAAGCCCGTGCCCAACGGCGGCCGGCTGTTCTAGCGCTGCGGCTCCGGGCACCGGGGGCACCGTTGGGCGCCCGATAATTCCCTCCGCTTGCACCGCGCCGACCACGCGGACGCCTTGACGAACCACATCTTTGCCCCTAAACCTGACTGATCGATCGTTTTTTATTTAACTGTGCCACCCATCATTCCTGGCTTCGCCGAGATTAAACCGATCAGTTGGTCACTTATCCCTGGAGCGACCCGTGCCGAAAATCAGCGAGAAAAAACGTGAAGGCCGCCGCCAGCAGATTCTCGACGCTGCACTCGCCTGCTTCTCCGAAAACGGCTTTCACCAGACCGGCATGGCCGACATCGTGAAGCGATCGGGACTGAGCCACGGTGCCGTCTATCTCTACTTCCAGAGCAAGGACGATCTGATCGAGGCACTGGCGGACGACCGCCATCGCCGCGAGGCCGTGCTCAATTCGGTGGCGCAGGCCTCCGGTGATCCGCTCGAAGCGCTTCACGCGCTTGTCCGCGTCTACGGACATTGGCTCACCGATCCCGTGGGCGAAGCGCGGCGACGCGTCGGAATCCATGGCTGGGCGGAGGCGCTGCGCAACCGCCGGGTCCGCACCAGCGTCGTCGAAGGCATCGACATGCCGCGCGCGCTGATCGTGGCGCTGATCGAACGCGCCCAACACGACGGCCTCATCCAGCGCGACATCAGCGCGGAGGCAACCGCACGCGTGCTGATCGCGATCTTTCAGGGCTTTGTGCTGCAGAAGTGCTGGGGCGAGGAGATCAACGTCGGGGCCTGCATGACGGCTGTCGCTGGCATGATCGAAGGATTTCGCACGACCAAGCCGGACGTCAGGCGCCGGACCAAGGCATGAACGACAAGGCATGAGCGATGTCCTGGATCCATGAACTGCTCGCCGGCATCGGCGTCGGTCTTGCCGGAGGACTGACATCGGGCTTCATGGGCGTGAGCCCGGGTGGCGGCCTCGTGATCTTCTCCGTACTGCTGCTCGGCGCCGAGCAGCACGTGGCGCAAGGCACCTCGCTGATCGCGCAAGTACCGCCGACGGGCCTTGCCGGCGTCCGCAGCTATTGGCAGAGCGGCAATCGCAGCCCGCTGCGATGGATCATCTGGATCGGACTCGGATTTCTCGTCGGCGGCGTAAGCGGCGGCTATGCGGCGGTCGCGGTCTCCGACTCCCTCCTGCAATGGGCCTATGTCGTCTACCTCGCTGCGCTGATCGCAGCGCTGATCCTGCGCCGCGAGCGCGAGGATGGGACGGACGAGATTGGCAAGCCGCGCGAGTTGCCCTGGCTGCCACTGCTCCTCGTCGGCACGCTCGCCGGCTTCTCCTCGGGCTTCATGGGCATTGGCGGCGGACTTGCGATCACGGTCGGCCTCGCGGCGGGCCTGCGCGTTCCGCAGCATCAGGCCCAGCTCGTCAGCCTCATCTTCTCCGTGATCCCGACCACCATTCTGCCGGCTTCAATCTACTGGAGCAAAAGCCTGGTGGTCGGCTGGCCCGCCATCATCGGAATCCTTGCCGGCCTCTGGGTCGGCACGGATCTCGGTGCACGAATGGCCAATGGCATCAGCAAACCGGCGTTGCGGCGGATGATGATCGGCTTCGTCTCGCTGATGGCTCTCTACATGACTTACAAGGCGCTGAGCTGATCTTACGGCCGCTTGGGAATGTTGAGCCCGCGCTGCACGGCCGGACGCGCCAGCCCACGTTCGAGCCAGGCAGCGACCGACTTGAATTGGCCGAACGCGACGAGGTCGCCTGCCCCGTAGAAGCCGATGAGGTTGCGCACCCAGCCGAGCATGGAGATGTCGGCGATGCTGTAGTCGTCGTCCATGAACCATTGCCGGCCGGCGAGATGTGATTCCATCACGCCGAGCAGACGCTTGGACTCGCCCACGTAGCGCTCGAGCGGCCGCTTGTCCTCAAAATCCTTGCCGGCGAATTTGTGGAAGAAACCGACCTGGCCGAACATCGGCCCGATGCCGCCCATCTGGAAGTGCAGCCACTGGATGGCCTGATAGCGCCGCGCGGCATCCTGCGGCAGCAGCTTGCCGGTCTTCTCCGCGAGGTATTGCAGGATCGCACCGGACTCGAACAGCGGCAGCGGCCTGCCGCCGGGACCGTTGGGGTCGAGGATCGCCGGAATCTTGCCGTTCGGATTGAGCGAGACGAACTCCGCGGTCTTCTGATCGTCCTTGCCGAAGTCGACGAGATGGACCTCATAGGGTAGTCCGATCTCCTCCAGCATGATCGAGACCTTCACGCCATTGGGCGTCGGCAGGGAATAAAGCTGAAGCAACTCGGGATGTTTGGCCGGCCAGCGCTTGGTGATGGGAAAGGCGGACAGATCGGACATCGGGACCCCGGCTTCATTCGTGAGACATGGCCTAATCTAGGCGAGCCGTCGAATGGCGCAAGGTCGAGCGACCATCATACAACTTCAGTAATCGAAGCCCTTTCACAGTGGCCGCAACAAATGGCTCGTCGTGTAAACGATATCGCGCTGTGCGCGTTGCTCGATGAAGAGCTGCCCGGTGACGAGCAGTGTTGCGGTGAAGACGAGTGCGATCATCGCGGTCGCGAATTGACTGGCATGGTTCATCGCGAGGACTTCCGTCTGTTCAGTTCGCAACGTGAACGCGCGCAACCAGTCGCAGTTCCTGTCCATTTCGAAGAAAGTTGCCGTTTTTTCCCGGAATATCTCGCCGTGCCTGCCGACGCCGATGGGCTCAATAGTTGATCTCCATCCGAAGGCCACGCGGATCGATCTCGCCACCGTCGACACGCTCGGTGCTGTCGCGCGCCGCGACCGCACAGGCGCAGGCGTCGATGAGATCGTCGCAGCCGATGCCGGTGCCATGACGCTGCGTCAGCCATTTCGAGAGCTTTGTGAATCCTCGTTGCTTCAGGAGCGCCATGCGCTGCTTCCGGCCGCGCGCCGACGTCTTCCGCTCGAGCCGGATGCGGCCAGCGAGATTCCAGAAGATCAATTCCGGATGCGCCTCGCCGACGATCGCTTGTCGCGCGGGCGTCATGACATCGTCGACCTCCCTGATCTTGTCCCTGATATTCCAGAGCTGAGCCGACACGCCCCTGCCCTTGCCTTCGTGCTCCCAGTAGTGCCGATTGGCCGTAGCCATGTCGGGAAACGCCCAGAGGTTTCGCCGCGCACCGAGGAACACGCCTGCGCCGACCAACGCGCGGGCGCGCACGTCGCAGATGCGATAACCGTCAGGCTTCAAGCCGATCGGCATGTCGATCATCGCCCTCGCATGCGGCATCGCGAGCAACCGGGTCAGACCCGGCGAGTAATCGAAGCCGTGATCGCCGCCATCGTCGATCCAGGCCGCGACCCAGCCGAAACGAAATCCATCGAGGCCGAGATAGGTGGGCACGCAATTTCTTGAGATCAGCCTCCGACCGCCTGGTAGGCCAGACGCTTGAACTCGAAGAAGAAGGGATTCCAGAAGCCCATGTAGCGCTGGGTCATCAGGACGCCCGCGGTATTGGCCGTTGGACAGATCCACCAATGGGTCCCGGCAAGGCCACCCCACTGGAATTCGCCGGCCGAGTTTACGGGATCAAAGGGCGTCGGAGCGAAGGTGACGGCGCCGCCGAGGCCAAATCCCTTGCCGGGGATCGGTCCGAGATTGGCGAAGCGGATCGTCTGGCCTGCAGGGAGCTGGTTCGTCATCATCTGCCGCAGCGTCTCGGGCTTGAGGAGCGCGTCCGACCCCGGCAGCAGCGCGCGCACCAGCGCGAGCATGTCCGGCAAGGTCGAGACCAAGCCACCGCCACCCGACAGCCGCGGAAATAGCCGTCGATAGGCTTGCGGATAGGGCAGATTGTCGGCGCGCGTGAGGCCAGGCTTCATCGGGTCAAGCACGTCGGCGCCATTATAGAGACCGACCAGCCTGCCCTGTGCAGCCTCGGGCACGTGGAAGCCGGTGTCGGCCATGCCAAGCGGATCGAAAATGTTCGCCTTGAGGAAGGCATCGAGCGACTTGCCCGAAACGACCTCCACGACACGGCCGAGCACGTCGGTGGCGACCGAATATTCCCAGGCGGTGCCGGGATGATAGGACAACGGCAGATCGGCAAGCTTGTCGATCATGTCGGTGAGCGGTGTCAGCGGATCGAGAACGCGTGCCTCGTTGTAGCCCTTGAACAGCACCGTGCCGGGATCGAAGATGCCATAGCTCAGGCCGGAGGTGTGGGTCAGGAGTTGGCGGATCGTGACCGGCCCCCTCGCCGGCTCGACATCGGTGAGGCTCGCCGCGCCCTGCTTCAGCACCTTCCGATTGCCGAGCTGCGGCAGGAATTTTTCGACGACGTCGTCAAGCCCGACGCGGCCCTCCTCCACCAGCAGCATGATCGCGCAGGTGACGAAGATCTTGGTGTTTGAGAAGGCGCGGAAGATGTGGTCCGGACGGAGCCCGACGTTCGCCTCGCGGTCGGCCAAGCCGACACATTGCTGATCGACGACATCGCCCCCGCGCAGCACTGCCCAGGATGCGCCAGGGATGATCTCCTGATCGACATAGCGCTGCATCGCCGTCCGCACGGCGGAAAAATCGCTGACCCTCGCGTCCATCTGCTGCTCCCCAATGTGGCTGCGGACGATATAGCGCGAATTTGCCGGATATGAAGGCCCGCTGGCGACCGAACGACGATGTGCGACGTTCACGCCTGCTTCATCAGCGCAGTAACGTGCAAGCGGCGCCGAATCCGCATCCCCTGCCTCTGGTACAGCGCGATCGCTGATGCGTTGTTGGAGAAGACATGCAGGAACGGAACTTCGCCGCGCGCCTCGATCTGGCGCGCGATGGCCCCGAGCAGCGCCTGCGCGTAACCCCGTCCACGATGAGCAGGATGCACGCAGATCGCGGTCATCTCGGTGAAATTGCCCGGCTTCATCCGCTCCCCGGCCATCGCAACCAGTTCACCGCCAACACGGATGCCGAGAAACGTGCCGAGCTCATGCGTTCGCGCCGAGAACGGACCGGGCTTCGTCAGCGCGGTCAACGCCGTCATCGCGGGAACGTCGGCGGCGCCCAGCGTCACGATCTCGGCGCCCCGCAATGTGCTGTCGCCAGGCGCACCGATCATCTGCTCGCCGGTCTCCGCGAGCACGACCTTGAAGCCCGTGGGCGGTGTCACGACGTCCGGCGTAAACAGCACGGCCACTTGTGAAGGTGACATCAAGCCGCCGAGATCAGCAAAGCTTGCCGCCGACATGTCGACCATGTCGGCAAAGGGCGTCATCGCCACGGGGTAGCGCAACGCTTGAGGCCCGCCCTCCGCCAGATGCTTCTGGCGGGTCGTCAGCGCGCTCCAGATCGGACGATCCAGCAGCGTTTCGTCGCCGTCGGACACCTCGTCCTACTCCTTGTCGAAGCTGACGATGACGGCCGCGTTGGCGATGAGGATGGGGTCGTTGGCCTGCTCCGTGGCCGAGGGAATCTCCAGCCCGCCCTTGACCGCATTGACCGTCACCGTGCCGTAAGGAAGCTCCTTCGCGACCGCGTCCTTGTCGACGGCTTCGGGATTCGGCACCGCGATGGTGACCTCAACGAACATGTCGTTCGCGGTCTTCCCGATCATCCGGAAGAATCCAAGGCTCGAATGCCTGATCGCGTCCGAGACGGCGCGCTTGGCCGCCTTGGTCGCATTCCTGCCGTGGACGTCGACGCCCATGCCCATCTCGGTAACGCAGCGAACGCGGGTCATTTCCATTCCTGTGAATGCTGGAGTTCAGAGGGGCTGACCTTCCGCGATCCGCGCCTCCGGCACAAGCGTCTTTTCACGCAGGAAATATGCGTTGCGGTGTTCCTCCTGGGCAATCACGACCGCGCGAATACGCAACAGATCCTTGCGCGCGACCAGACCCACGACGCGATGGCTGGCGCGGTCGACCACCGGCAGGCGGCCGAGGTCGGAGGCAACCATGAGATCGGCCACCCGCCCCAGCACATCGTCGGGATGCGCCATCACCGCTGAAGTATCCGAGACGACGTCGTCGAGCGTCGCGGCCTGGTGATCGCCCTCGGTACGCCAGCGCAGCACGTCGGCACGGGTGACCATCCCGGTCAGCCGGCCATCGGCGGCGACGACGGGATAGGATTTGTGACGCCGCTCCTCCGAGGTGAAGAAGGCAACGGCCGCGTCGATGGGCAAGTCGACTGGAAGCGTGTCGACGCTCTTCACCATGACGTCGGCGGCGCGCAGCAGCTCGAACGGATCGATCGAATATTCGCGCGTGATGTGCTGGCCGCGGCGCGCGATCTTCTCGGTGAGGATCGAGCGCTTCAGCAGCAGGACGGTGACGGCGTGCGCGGCTCCTGTCGCCGCCAGCAGCGGCAGCAGCATGTCGATGTTGCCGGTCAGCTCGATTGCGAACATAACGCCGGTGAGCGGCGAGCGCATCGTGCCGCCCATCATCGCGGCCATGCCGACCAGTGCCCAGAACGAGGCACCACCGGGCAGCACCAACCCCTCCATCCAGCCCGCCGTGCCCCCGAGAATGAGCAGCGGCGCCAGCACGCCGCCCGACGTGCCCGAGGCCAGCGCGACGACCCATATGGCGGACTTGACCAGCAACAGCCGGATCGCCTCCTCGCGCACCATGTGGCCGGACAGCAGATCGGCGATGACGTCGTAACCGACGCCAAGCGCGCGCGGATCGACGAGACCTCCGAGGCCGACCACCAGCCCGCCCAGCATCGGCCACCACATCCAGTGCAGCGGCACATGATCGAACAGATCCTCGGCCGCATAGAGCAGCCGCGTCATCAATCCGGATTGCAGGCCGGCGACGACGCCGACGCCGATCGCAGCCGCCAGTCCCCACCAGGGCAGGTCCGGCCGCTCCGCGAACGGAAACAGCGGTCCCGTTCCGAACAGCAGCGGACGCCAGGCCGCGGAGACCACGGCGCCCGTCACCACGGGCAGAAAGCTGCGCGGCTTCCATTCGAACAGCAACAGCTCGACCGCGAGCAGCACTGCCGCGATCGGCGTTCCGAAAATCGCCGTCATGCCGGCGGCCGCGCCCGCGACCAGCAGCGTCTTGCGCTCGGCGGCGGTGAGATGGAAACATTGGGCGAAGATCGAGCCGATGGCACCACCGGTCATGATGATCGGCCCTTCGGCGCCGAACGGACCGCCGCTGCCGATCGACACTGCCGAGGACAGCGGCTTCAGGATCGCCACCTTCGGCTGCATCCGGCTGCCGCCGATCAGGATCGCCTCGATCGCCTCGGGAATGCCGTGCCCGCGGATCTTCTCCGAGCCGAAGCGCGCCATCAGCCCGATCACGAGTCCGCCGAGCGCCGGCGCCAGCACCATCCAGATTCCCGGATGGGCATTCGCCAGCGCGACGTTCTCGGTGCTGACATGGCCGAACCAGACCAGGTTCGTAACCAGCGCGATCAGCTTCAGCAGCACCCATGCTGCCCCGGCCCCGAGGCTCCCGACCAGTATGGCCATCCCGATCAGGATCAGCACACGGCGGTCGGCGGTGAAGTCTCCGGGCTTGCCGCGATGACGCGGAAGCCCGCCGGTTATGTCCAGGGTCTGGCGCATGTTTGCTCTTGTCGGGAGAATTCTCGCGCCTGCCAATATATCGTGACCCGATATATTTCAAGGAATGGCTGGTATTCGCCCTGCCTCTAAATCAGGCAGATGTTGTCTTTGAAAAAGCCGGTTGGCCGCAAAAGTTAATGGCCACCGCCCTGCCTGTCTCGGGCCCGCAGCTCGTCGACCAGCACCCGCACGTTCTCGGAATAGTCTATCGGGATCGAGATCAGGTGCACGCCGCCGTCCTTGAATGCGGCATCGAGCGTCGGCACGAAGCTGTCGATACTCGCGATCCGGTGCCCTTGCGCGCCATAGGCCCTGGCGTACATGACGAAGTCGGGATTGCCAAAGGTCATGCCGAAATCCGCGAAGTGATCGACTGCCTGCTTCCAGCGGATCATGCCGTAGGCGTTGTCCTCCAGTACCAGCACGACCAGGTTGAGCTTGAGGCGGACGGCCGTCTCCATCTCCTGGCTGTTCATCATGAAGCCGCCGTCGCCGGCGACCGCGAGCACGCGGCGATCGGGATAGAGCATCGCGGCCATCATTGCCGACGGCAGGCCGGCGCCCATCGTCGCCAGCGCATTGTCGAGCAGCAGCGTGTTGGCGACGCGGGTGCGGTAGTTCCGCGCGAACCAGATCTTGTACATGCCGTTGTCGAGCGCGACGATGCCGTTCTCCGGCATCACCTGCCTGATGTCGTGCACGATCCGCTGCGGTGTCGGCGGCCAGCGTGCCTCGGTGGCGCGATCGGCGATGTGGCTGAGGATCTTTTCGCGCAATGGCAACAGCGCCGCCGCGTGCGGCAGCTTGCCCTCGACGCGGTCGGCGAGCAGCTCCAGGCTGGGGCCGACGTCGCCGACGACCTCTGCATCCGGAAAATAGACCTGCTCGACGCTGGCGGGCGTGTAGCTGACGTGAATGACCTTCGGACCCGACGGCCCCATGATGAAGGGCGGCTTCTCGACGGGATCATGACCGATCGCGACGATCAGGTCGGCCGCATCGATCGCGTCATGGACGTAGTCGCGCTCGGACAGCGCTGCAGTGCCCATATAGAGGTTGGTGCCGCCGGGTACCGTGCCCTTCCCCATCTGGGTGGTGAAGAACGGAATGCCAGTGCGGCGCACGAAGCTCGCAATGCCGTGGGTCGACCTCGGCCGGCTGGTCGCCGCTCCCATCATCACCAGCGGCCGCTTCGCGGCCAAGATCATCGCGGCGGCACGGTCGAGTGCGGCACGATGGGCAACGGGGATTTCGATCGGATGGGTCGGCACCACCGGGACGGAGGCCACCTCCTCCCCCGCGACGTCCTCGGGCAGCTCGAGATGTACCGGTCCCGGCCGCTCCTCCATCGCCGCGCGGAAGGCGTCGCGCACCACCGTCGGGATGCTGGAGGCACTGACAATCTGCCGCGACAGTTTCGTCAGCGGCTTCATCGTTGCGACCACGTCGACGATCTGAAAACGCGCCTGACGGCTGCTCATGATCGCTTTCTGGCCGGTGATCAAGATCATCGGCATCGCGCCGAGATGCGCATAGGCCGCACCGGTGGACAGGTTGAGCGCGCCCGGGCCGAGCGTCGAGAGACACACGCCCGGCTTGCCCGTCAGCCGTCCATGGGTTGCGGCCATGAACGCGGCGGCCTGCTCATGCCGGGTCAGGATCAGTTCGATTTTGGAGTTGCGCAACGATTCCACCAGATCGAGATTTTCCTCGCCGGGAACGCCGAAGATGCGGTCGACGCCTTCGTTCTCCAGCGCCGCGACAAGCAGATCCGATCCCTTCACCTTGCGCTCCTGCCCGCTCATGTCGCCTCCAGCATATTTCGGCTCCCGCGCACCGCTGTAGCAGACGCATCGTAGCCGCCCGAGGCGCCGGCACAACTCACAAAGCGGCGCGTGAGGAGCTCTAGAGCTCGCTTAACATGGTCGTCCCGGCGAAGGTCGGGACCGATAACCACAGGCAGTTGTTGTTCGGTGGCCCAGCGAGCTTCGACAACGCTGACCGGGGTAATGGGTCCCGCCCTTCGCCGGGACGACGTCGGGAGATGGTCTGTATTCTACCTCAACAAACACCGTCATTGCGAGCGCAGCGAAGCAATCCAGAATCTCGCCGCGAGTGAGATGCGCTGTTCGTCTCGCGCGGGCCTCCGAAGTTCCGCGTCCAAGAAATCAGCACGAAATGGCCTCATGTGAGTCCGCAACTTTTCGCGGCGGCATGACTTCTTGGGCAGCGACTCTTCTGTCGCGATCTCAAATGCCAACCAAAGGAGTTCACATGGCTCTTCTCGGAAACCTGCTCGGCACGGTCGATGGCTTGCTTGGAACAGCTACAGGCAGTGTCGATGCAGGTGGAAGTGCAACGGCCGGCGCCAGCGGCGCGGTCGATCTGTCGCACACGCTCGATCTCGGCGCGCTGATCGAAACCAACCCCAGCATTGACGTATCCGCGTCGGGCCTCGCGGGAACCGGCGGCATCGAAGCCTCGATCTCCGCACCAACCGCGGTCGGCCTCAGTGCAGACGTCGGCCATCTCGACGTCGGTGGGCTCCTTCACGGCCTGGTTTGAGTCGCTGTTCCCTCACTTCATGACGATGCGTGGCGTGGGGCGACAGCCCCACGCAATTCAACGCGTAAGCCCGCCAGCGTCTCGGCGCGCACTCTTTATTTCCAGGGATCACACATATGGCGGCAGGGGCTTTGACGGTCGCGGATGAGGCGGCAGGGTCGTCTCGTCGTCACAGCGACGACGTTCGCGAGGCGTTACTCAAACTCTGGCCGCATTTCCTCTTTGCCGGACTGTTTTCCAGCGCGATCAACCTGCTCTATCTCAGCTCGCCGCTCTATCTGATGCAGGTCTATAACCGCGTCCTGCTCAACGAAAACATCTCCACCCTCGTCCTTCTCACCCTGATCCTCGCCATCGCGCTGCTGACCATGGCGGGGCTCGACGCAGTGCGCTCCTGGATCCTCATTCGCTGCGGCATCCGGCTCGACATGGAATTGTCGACGCGCGTGTTCGAGGCGCTAGTGGTGCGGTCGGCCGAGCGCGGTGCCTCGCGCGGCGCCCAACAGCTCCGCGATCTCGACCAGTTCCGCACCTTCGTGACGGGGCCTGGCATCTATTTCGCGTTCGACCTGCCCTGGATCCCGATCTACCTGCTGCTGCTCTTCTTCATCCATCCCCTGCTCGGTCTCGTCGCGACCATCGGCGCATTGCTGCTGCTGGGGCTCGCCGGCGTGAACGAGGTTCTGACCCGCGCGCCGATGAAGCAGGCTGAGGCGTCTGGAAATCAGTCCTACGTCTTCACCGAGAACGTTCTGCGCCACGCCGACGTGATCCGCGCCATGGGCATGCAGCCGGCGGTCGAGCGCAACTGGCAGAGCCAGCGTTCCGCGATGCTGGTCCAGCAGGCGATCGCCAGCGACAAGAACGCGGTGATGACGTCGTCGATCCGCTTCTTCCGCCTGCTGCTGCAATCCCTGATGCTCGGCACCGGCGCCTGGCTCGCCATCGACCACGCGATCATGCCGGCAACCATTTTCGCCGCCAGCATCGTCATGGGTCGCGCGCTGGTGCCGGTCGAACAGGCGGTCGGCACCTGGAAGCAGTTCATCGGTGCGCGCGACGCCTACACGCAAGTGCGAGACCTGCTCGCCACCATCGATCTGACGACACCTCAGACCATCGTGCCGAAGCAGCGCAACACCGTCGAGGTGCGCGAGCTCGTCTGCGAGCTGCCGTCGCGGCAAGAGCCGGTGCTCAAGGGCCTGTCCTTCGAGCTCGCCGGTGGAAAGGCCCTCGGCATCGTCGGTCCGAGCGGATCCGGAAAGAGCACGCTGGCGCGCCTCCTGGTCGGCGCGATGGCGCCCGCCACAGGGCGGCTGCGTTTCGGCGGCCTCGACTACAATCACTGGGACCCGGTCGAATTCGGCCGCCATGTCGGTTACCTGCCGCAGGACGTCGGCCTGTTCGCCGGCACCGTGCGCGAGAACATCGCGCGCTTCGGCGACGCCTCGACCGACGAGATCATCGACGCCGCCATCCGCGCCGGCATCCACGAGATGGTGCTCGAGCTGCCCCGGCAATACGACACGCGGCTCGGTGTCGGCGGCGTCGGGCTGTCGGGCGGACAACGCCAGCGGCTTGGCCTGGCGCGTGCCTTGCTCGGACGGCCACCGCTGCTCGTGCTGGACGAACCCAATGCCAATCTCGACGGCCCCGGCGAGGAAGCGCTGAAGGCCGCCCTGCTCCAGGCCAAGGCCGACGGCGCCGCCGTCATCGTCATCACCCACCGCACCACGATCCTCGACATCGTCGACGTCATGATGGTGCTGCGCAGCGGCATGCTCGACATGCTCGGGCCACCCGGCGAGGTCTATCAGGCCTTGCAGCAGCAGGCCGCTGCAAAGGCCACCGCGTCATGAGCACGCTCGGCGCAACTTATGTCACCAGCCGCGAGCGCGCCTTCTATGCGCGGCCGGGGCGGCCGGCGCTGGTCGGAGCAATCGTGGTAGGCGCGTTCACATCCGCGATGACGCTGTGGGGCACGCTTGCTCCGATCTCGGGGGCCGCGATTGCCAGCGGCAATCTTCAGGTCGAGGGGCGGCGGCAGAGCGTGCAGCATCCCTATGGCGGCGTGATCCGCCAGCTTCTAGTCCGCGACGGCGCCCACGTCGAAAAGGGACAGCTCCTCGTTGCGCTCGACGACAGCGATCCGCGCGCCAAGCTGGAGGTGCTGGTTGCAGATCGTGATGCGGCACGCGCTGCGGAGGCGCGGCTGATCGCCGAGCGCGACGGCCGCACTGCGCCGGACTTCGGCGTCGATGCGCAAGGCGCGAAGCCCGCGCTGCGCCAGGCGATGGCGAACGAGATCGCGATGATGGCCGCGCGAAGACACCAATTCGAGGCAGAGACCGCCGTGCTCAAGGGTAAGATCGCGGAACTAAACGCCCAGATCGGCGGCACTCAGGCCCAGCTCACCGGCACCGAGAAGCAGCGCGAGCTGCTGTCGGACGAGATGGGCGGTGCGCAGCGCCTGTACGAACAGGGCTATACGCCGAAGACCCGAATCCTGGCGCTCCAGCGCGAGGACGCCAAGCTGCAGGCCGATATCGGCGCACAGCGCGCCACCATCGCCGGCATGCAGCAGCAGATCTCGCAGAACGAGCTCGAGATCGCCAAGGCCGAACGCGCGAGGATGAGCGAAATCACCGATCAGCTCCGTTCCACTGAGAACAAGCTCGCCGAGCTTGCACCGAAGATCGAGGCCGCGACCGACGTCGTGACCCGCACGGAGATCAGGGCGCCCGCGACCGGCTCGGTGGTCGGGCTCGACGTGTTCACCGAAGGTGGCGTGATCCAGCCCGGCGCCAAGCTCATGGACATCGTGCCGTCGGACAATCCGCTGATCGTCGATGCGCAGCTAAAACTCTCCGACATCAACGACGTCACGGTCGGGCGCCGCGCCGAGGTCCGGCTGACCGGCGTCAACTACATCGAGCGTCCCCGTCTCTACGGCATCGTGCGAACGGTCTCGGCCGATCGCGTCACCAACGACAAGTCCGGGCCCGGCTACTACGCCGTCGAAGTCTCGCTCGAGCCGGAGGACGTGAAGAAGTCGCGCATCGAATTGCAGTCGGGCATGCCGGCCGAGGTGATCGTGCCGACGCGCCCGCGGACGCTGTTCGAATATCTGTTCGGTCCGCTGCGCGACGAGCTGACGCGCGCCTTCCGCGAACGCTGACGAGGAGCAAGGTCGATGTCTGCATCCAAGCAGAACAACCGCCGCGCCGAGAAGGCGGAGCTGGCGCGCCATATCACGACGGACGAGACCGTCGCGTTCATGACCGCGCTGATCGCCTTCCTGGACGAGGCTCACGCGGGTCGGCTTCACGACGCCATCGCTGCCCAGCCGCTTCCGACGGATTCCCACTCGACACCCGAGCACCCGACCGAGCCTGCGCCCGCCGAAATGGCTCCGAGTGAACAGCAACCTGCATCCGGCGATCAGCATGCCGATGCGACCGATCCGGCATCGCACGATGTCGCGCCGGTGCTGCACACCGACGCAACGATGGGCAGCGGCGCCTCGGACGCCCGTGGAGGCGCGGACGTTGCGGTCGGAACGCAGGGCCACGACTCCGCGCCGGTCGCGGCTGAAAGTCACGCTGACGCCACGAGCGTTCCCCACGCGTCTGATCACGCCGTGAGCGCCGGAGACGCCTCCACCCACGCCGATGCTGCGATATCCACCGCGATCGATCCGGCGACGTCCCTCCACCAGCTTGGCGATACCATCACAAACCTCGTCGACACCTCGCTCGCGGCGGTGTCGCATACGCTGGACAGCCTGAGCACGACCGTGACGGAGCTGACGTCCACGGTGACCGGGACAGTCGGACAACTCGTGGATGGTGTCACCGGCATCGTCGGCGGTCTGCTGCACTCCGTCGGAGGCGGTGCAGACCATGCGCCAGCCACCGATCTGGTCAGCGCGCTCGTCACCGACATCGTGAGTTCGCCGCTGGCGACAGCGCATGACGGTGCGGCGACACACGATGTCGATATCGGCGGCCTCGACACCGCCGGCGCGGTACCGATGGCGGCACTGCCACCACTCACACTGCATCTCGGCTTTCTCGGCCAGCCGACGAGCGAAGGCCACGACGTCCATGACGGCGCGTTCTCCGCGCTCGGCGTGCATCATTTTTAGCGAAGAGGCCTTTGCGCCACCTTCAGCGACAGCTCGGTGCCGCCCTCGGTCGGCGGGCGTCCCCGTCCCACGGACGTAGCAACGCATTGATCGCGCACTGATTGTCGGCGACGCGGTAGCATCCGACCGTTGATGTGGCGAAGAGACCGCCCCCAAGAAGCACTCCAGCTTTGCGGACGAACGGCGTCGCGCGCGCTATTCTGATTGCGGCATCACGCAAGCTGACACATTTGGCGCGCAAGATGCGCATCGCCGGTTCACCGACATCAGGGAGGACTCCATGGCCATCACCGAGAACAGCAAGGCTGCCGAGGCGCCGAAACCGGGCAGCATCGACTTCAAGCTCGAGATCGTCGTCGTGCCGGTGTCCGACGTCGATCGCGCCAAGGCGTTTTACGCGAAGCTCGGCTGGCGGCTCGATGCCGACTTCGCCTCGGACGACGGCTGGCGCGTGATCCAGGTCACCCCACCGGGCTCGAACGCCTCGGTCATCTTCGGCAGGAACGTCACGGCGGCAGCGCCCGGCTCCGCGCAGGGCCTGTACCTGATCGTGTCCGACGTCCAGACGGCCCGTGACGAGCTCGTTGCCCGCGGCATCGAGGTCGGCGAGGTCTTTCACGGCAGCGGCGACACGCATACTGGCCCGGACGAACCCTACATCTCCGGCTCGCGTCGCGTGAGCGGCCCGGATCCTGCGCGCGGCAGCTATCGCTCCTTCGCCTCATTCCGCGATCCCGACGGCAATGGCTGGCTGCTTCAGGAGATCACGACGCGCCTGCCCGGCCGTGTCGAGGCCGACACGACATTCAAATCGACCGCCGATCTCGCAGGCGCGCTGCGCCGCGCGGCGGTCGCGCATGGCGAGCACGAGAAGCGCACCGGCGGCAAGTACGATGACAACTGGCCGGACTGGTATGCCGACTACATCGTGAAGGAACAGGCCGGTGCATCGTTACCGAGCTGAGGCGCCGCCCCAGCCCGATTGACCTGAAAATAATATCTGACTAAAGTCAGATATATGCTCGACCCCGTCTCCCGCGTTCGCCGCTTCAACCGTGCCGTCACCTCCGCCGTCGGCGCGCTCGATACGTCGTTCCTCGGGCGCGGCCGGCCGCTGGGCGCGGCGCGCGTGCTGAACGCGATCGGGCATGGACGCTTCGACGTCGCGGAGATCCGCGATTATCTCGGCCTCGATTCCGGGCTGATGAGCCGGCTCTTGCGCAGCCTCGAGGACGAAGGGCTGATCGAGACCACGGCGCATGAGGATGACGCACGCCGCCGCGTCGCGAAGCTGACGCGCGCGGGCCGGCGCGAGTTCGCCGCCTATGAGGCGCTCTCGAATGCACAGGCAGAGGACTTCATAGGCCGTCATTCGCAAGCGGACGCCCTGCTCGCGGCGATGGACCTGATCGCGTCCGCGCTGACGCGCGACCGCATCGCGCTGGACGAGATCGATCCGCGCAGCGATGAGGCACGCTATTGCCTCGGCGAGTACTACGCTGAGCTCGGCCGCCGCTTCAAACAGGGCTTTGACGTCACGCTGTCGCGTGATCCCGATGCCGCCGACATGCGCCGCCCGCGGGGAACGTTCATCGTCGCGATGTCGGACACGCTGCCGATCGGCTGTGTCGGGCTGAAGGGCACGGACCACGGCTACGCGGAAATCAAGCGGCTGTGGGTCGCGCCCGCTGCGCGCGGACTCGGCCTCGGCCGGCGCCTGATGGATGCAACTGAGGCAGCCGCGCGCGAACTCGGCATCGCGCTGCTGCGGCTCGACACCAACAGCGCGCTGCCGGAAGCCGGCCAGCTCTACCGCAGGACCGGCTGGAGCGAGATCCCGCGCTTCAACGACGATCCTTACCCGGATTTGTTCTTCGAAAAGCGGCTTTGAAGTTCGGCGTCGCTTTCCCGTCATTCCGGGACGCGCAACAGCGCGAACCCGGAATCCACAAGTTGTGCCGCGAGATTCTGGGTTCGATGCTCCGCATCGCCCCCGGAATGACGGCTTCCTTTCTCACGCCGCCACCGGCGCCACTTCGCCTTGCGGCTTCGCAAACGGCCTGAACATCATCGCCATCAGGAACGCGCCGAGGCCCATCGCCCAGGAGCCGATATAGAGCCAGGCGTAGCTCGAAAACGCGTCGTAGATCAGGCCGCCGGCGAGCGGACCGGTCGCCATGCCGAGGCTGCCGGCCATCGCCGTGCCGCCGATCACCGTGCCCATCATTCGCAGCGGAAAGTTTTCGCGCGCCAGCACCGCGTAGAGCGGCATCGTGCCGGCATAGATGAAGCCGAAGACGGCCCCGACCGCGTAGAACGTGGTGAGCTGATGCGCGAAGACATAAGCGAGCGCGCCGAACGCCTGCAACAGCAGACCCGAGACCAGCACGCGCTTGGCGCCGAAGCGATCGCCGAGGAGCCCGAAGGCGATGCGGCCGCCCATGCCCGCAAAACCCTCGACGCTGTAGATCGTCACCGCAGCGATCAGCGGGATTCCGCAGCTCACGGCATAGCTGACGGTGTGGATGATCGGACCGGAATGAGTGGCGCAGCAGAAAAAGTTGGTCGCGAGTAGGATGAGGAATTGCGGCGAGCGCAGCGCCTCGCCCATCGACATCTCGGCTTGCGGCGCGCCCTCGCCCGACACCGCGGCCGGCGCATGCGCGAGCGCGGGCGGACGGCGGACGAGGAGCGAGACCGGGATCATGATGGCGCCGACCACCAGCGCCACAATCTGCATCGAAGTGCGCCAGTCATGGTTGGAGACGAGCCAGGCCGCGAGCGGCGACATCGTCATCGGCGCCATGCCCATGCCGGCCGACACCAGCGACACGGCGAGGCTCCGATGGGTATCGAACCAGCCGGTGACGGTCGCCATCATCGGCGCGAAGATGGCCGCGCAGGAGGCGCCGACCAAAAGGCCGAAGACGAACTGGAACGCGAGCAGTGACGTCGCATGGCTCGCCGCGAACAGGCTCAGGGCCAGCACCGTCGACCCCGTCAGCACCACCGGCAGCGGTCCGAACCGGTCCGACAGCGTGCCCCAGACCATGCTGGTGAAGGCCATCGCCAGAAAGCCGATCGTCATCGCGCTGGAGATGCCGGTCACCGACCAGCCGGTATCCTTGGCGATCGGCTGGAGGAACACCGGTAGCGAAAACATGCCGCCGATGGCGACGCAGCCGAGCAAGCCGCCCGCGGCGACGATCACCCAGCGATAAGGGAAAGGGGTCATTTTGGTCTCCCGTCAGGTCTGTCTGGGTGGAAGACGAATGGGAACGGCGGGGGCCGACACCGGCAACAATCGGACACGAAATAATTTTGTGCGCGGGTTCCGCGGGGGTCAGGCGAAACACCCATACTATTTCGGATTTCTTGTAACCGAATTCATTGTCAATGATGGATCGATGTCCAGGACTGCGGATGAACCAGCCGACTTGAGGCTTTGGGCCCCAGACAAAAATCTCGAAAACAACCCCATGCAAAGTAGCCGGCATCTGCCGGATCAACGACTTACGATGGCTGGAAGCAATTTGACACGTCGGACAAAACACCGGCACGATGTCATCATCAGCCGCACGCGATCTCATCACGCCGCAGACGCCTGCCGATCGTCGGAATACACCAGCAAATAGAACGCAGCCGCGTGCGTGATCATCAGCAGCGGCACATAGATGATCGGGATCGCGTAGGCGCCCCCCAACTCCCCCGCCTGCGGCGGAAGGCCAAGCTGAATGCCATGATAGTAGTCGACGAGGATGTCGCCTGCCCCGACGAGATTGAAGGCAACGACGAACGGCCAGAACAGCGCACGCAGCCTTACCGTGACAAACGCCAGCATGGCCAATAGCCCGGTTGCGAAATCGGCGTAGGCGGCCGTGGTGGCGAACCCGGCGGGCAGATGCGGCCCGACCACACCGGGGACCAGGAAGACAAGCCCAAAGAAGCGGAAGCTGTGAAGAGCGGCAATGGCGCGCTGCGCCTCGACCGGCTCCATCGACTTGAGCCAGGGCCACCCATACGCACCGAAGAGAAGCAGCCACGGCACGTAACCAAGCGCGAGATGGATTTGGAAGATGGTTGCCGGCGACATCTGGCATCCTCTCAGGAGTCGGTCGGTGCGGCCTCGAACACAGCAGTCAGGATGCCGAGCCGGCCTTCCCCGATATTGCGTCCCAGGTTGGCGGCGAGCTGGGCGAAGTCCGGCCCCATGACCACGCCGAGATTTGGCGACGGCGGCGGCCCGGACGCGCGGAGCTGGGCAGCCCAAGCCTTGGCGGCTTCGGTGTCGTCCAGCCAGACAAGCGTGCGGAAGCCGGCCGCCTCGACCGCCTCGCGCGTGGCAACGGCCGACAGCAGAAAGCTCGTTGCCGGCGTTCGCGCCCACGGCACCGGATAGTGCGGTTCGCGGCTGTCCGACACGACCACGTCAAAGGTCGCAAACCTACCCCCAACCTTCAGCACGCGCCGTATCTCACGATAAAGCCGCGTCCGGTCAGGAATGTTCATGGCGACATGCTGGAGCCATGCGAGGTCGAAACGACCGTCATCAAACGGCAGCTCCAGCGCGCTGGCGATCTCGAACGACACGCGCTCGCTCTGTCCTGTGCGCGCTGTCAGATAGCGGGCGGCATCGATGAAGGGATCGCTGAGATCGACGCCGATCACCCGGCAGCCATAAGCTGACGCGAGAAAGCGTGCCGGCCCGCCAATGCCCGCGCCGACGTCGAGAACCGACATCTCGGCCGTGACTCCAGCGAGCTTCGCAAGGTCGGCAGTCGCTGCGAGCCCGCGCGTGTGAAACTGGTCGAGGGCAGCGAGTTGCTGCGGCGTGAGCCGCTGTTCCTCTGGCCCGAAGGATGCGAGCGCTGTCTTCAGCCGCTCGGTGAGGCCGATTGCGCGATAGTGGTCGCGCACGCCATCCAATACTTCTGTCATTGCGAAGCTCCTCGCGTCGGGGTTTCCTCGACCGCCATCAGCGGCCACGGTAGGCGGGAGCGCGCTTTTCCTGCAGCGCTCGGAAATATTCTTGGTGGTCGTCGCTCTGCGCCAGTCGACCAAGTTCGGGGAGCAGCGCCGTGAAGGCGGCTTCCTGACCATCGAAGAGGGCACGATTCGCTGAACCGAGGGTCGCTCGAACGCCGAGCGGGGCTGCCGTAGCGATCCTGCGCGCCACCTCGATCGCGCGATCGAGCTGCTTGCCGGGCGGGGTCACGTATTGAACGAGACCGAGACGGTAGGCTTCGTCGGCCCCCCAATCATCGCCGGTCAACATGTAACGCATCGCATTGCCCCAACCTGCCTCGCGGACGAATCTGATTGTTGCGCCACCGGCCGGGAAGTGACCTCGGTTCACTTCTCCCTGGCCGAATACGGTATCGCTGGCGGCAACCCGGACATCGGCCGCGAGGAAAAGCTCGTGGCCTGCCCCCTGGGTCTTGCCCTGAACGGCGACGACGACCGGCTTCTCCCGGCGCGGTGGCACCGTACCGATCGGATTGACGAACTCGCGGGTTTCCGGGAAGCGACCGGTGCGCAGGACTGGTGCCCAGGTTGCGGGATCGAGGATCCCTCCTACAAAGTCGGGGCCTTGGGCATAGAGCACCCCGACGCGCAACGCGTCATCGTGATCGAGCAAATAGTACGCACGGCCCAAGCCGATGAAGGCTGAAAAGTCGATACGGTTCGACTGCTGCCGATCGATGCCGATCAGCAGAATTGAGCCATCCAGCCGGTCGACTTTGACCGTGCTGGGCATCGCTGCCTCGCTCATCGGAGCGGGCGCATCCACCGGCTGGTTCTGCGCGAGGGCTGTACGGCTGCCGGCGAGCACTGTCGCGGCTGCGCCGGCAGCCAGAAAGGCTCGGCGATGCATACCGATCACATCCTTCTCGGAAGCTTGCCGGGGGGACTGCTGATGGTGTTCTACTCGGGGCATGTCGCGACCCTCCTTGGGTTCTGTCCCAGACATACGGCCGCTTCCGCCGCGCGACTATCCGCGATAATGTCGACGGGCTATGAAGCAAGACTTCACAATCAGGCAGGGTGCGCTCGACGGCGTCGAGGCTTTTCTCGCCGTTGCCAGGCACCGCAATTTTCGGCGCGCGGCCGCCGAGCTCGGCGTGACACCTTCGGCGATGAGCCAGGCGGTACGCACGCTCGAGGCCCGCATCGGCGCGGCGCTGTTCACCCGCACGACGCGGAGCGTCGGATTGACCGAGGCCGGCGAGCGCTTCCTGTCGCGCGCAAAACCCGCCTTCGAGGAGCTCGTTGCCGCCAGCGAAGCCGCGCGCGACCTCGGCCAGCGGCCAGCCGGGCTGTTACGCCTCGCCGTGCCCCGATCGGTCGTGCCACTGATCCTCGAGCCGGTGATCGCTGCCTTCTGCCAGGCCTATCCCGAGATCGAGGTGGAGATCGCCGCAAGCGAGGAGATGGTGGATCTTGCCGCAGCCGGCTTCGATGCAGGCATCCGTCTCGGCCAGCTCATCGCGCCCGACATGATCGCGGTGCGGCTGACGCAGCCGTTCCCGTTCATGGTGGTCGGCAGCCCCAACTATTTGCGCGGGCGGAAGCGGCCGCAACGCATCGACGATCTTCGCCAGCACGCCTGCCTGCGCCTGCGCCGCGCCAACGGATCGATCGCACCCTGGCCTTTCGTGGATGGCAACAAGTCCGTCGAGGCGATCGTGACAGGCCCGCTCATCGCGCACGACTATGCCACGCTGCTCGGCGCCGCAATCCAAGGCGTTGGCCTTGCGCAGGTGCCCGGTCCGCTCGCGAGGGCGCCGATTGCCGAGGGACGGCTGCAGGCGCTGCTGACGCCGTTTGCCGTGACCGGGCCAGGGGTGTTTCTGTACTATCCGGGGAAACGTCAGGTCCTGCCCAAACTGCGCGCGTTTATCGAGCACGTGAGATATCGCGGCGCCGATGTACCGCGAGGCGCAGCGAACCCGCGGGGATCGAGCAAGACCCAGCGTGCACGCAGGTCTTGATTGTTACCGCTGCAGCTTCATCAAGGGCGAGTAAGCTGGATAAGTCGGCACGAAACGGCAGGAGAAACCATGCCCAAGATCGACATCTCAACTGTTCCGCAACGCAAGGGATCCGGATATCCGGCTGAATTCAGCGCGCCATGCGCCGACCGCATCCGGCAGCGGCTCGGAAATGCCGGTGGACTCAGGGATTTCGGGATCAATCTCATGCGTCTGCCGCCAGGCAACTGGTCGAGCCAGCGCCACTGGCACTCGCACGAGGACGAGTTCGTCTATGTGCTCGAAGGCGAAGTAACGTTGATCGAAGATGACGGCGAAACGGTGCTGCGCGCCGGCGATTGCGCCGCTTTCCCGAAAGGCAGCGGCAACGGCCATCACATGATCAACAGGTCGGACGCGACGGCGGTCTATCTCGAAGTCGGCTCGCGCTCGCCCGACGATCTCATCACCTGCTCCGACATCGACATGATGAGCCCGGCGTCCGACGGCCGGTTCCTGCACAAGGACGGCACGCCGTATCCGGGCCAGTGAACGGAAACGGCGAGGCCTCACATCGCTGCGCTGCGGCGCCACTCGCTGACAGCGAGCCATGCCGCCGAGACGAAAAAGTAAAGTGCACCGACCGCAGCATAGCCTGCGATGTTGTTCGCTGATCGACGCCGGCAAGTGTTAGGAGCCTGCATGACCATTCGTCCCATCGTCCGCTATCCCGACCGCCGGCTCGCGATCCCGGCCCGGCCCGTGACCGCTTTCGACGCCGGCCTGCGGGAGCTTGCAGCGGATCTGCTGGAGACGATGCGCGCTGCGCCCGGCATCGGCATCACGGCGCCGCATATCGGCATCCCCTTGCGCGTCGTGGTGCTCGAGCTCGACCCCAAGGACGGCGCGCGGACCTACGTCAATCCACAGATCGAATGGGCGTCACCCGAGATGATCCTGCATCGCGAAGGTAGCGTCTCCATGCCCGGCGTCAACGACGAGGTCCAGCGCCACGCCCGCTTGCGGATCAGCTATCAGGATCTCGACGGCAACATGCAGACCGAGGAGTCGGAGGCCCTGCGCGCCGTCTGCCACCAACACGAGATCGATCAGCTCAACGGGATGTTCTGGATCCAGCGGCTGTCGCGGCTGAAGCGAGAGCGACTGATCAAGCGGTTTGAGAAGACCTCGCGGGGATAGTTGGCGATCGCAGGATGGGTAGAGTGAAGCGATTTCGACCGCCCGCCGTCAGATATCTCGCTGCTTTCAAACGGCGGCTGGTCTTAGGCCTCATCATCGAACGGCGACGACCATCTCCAGTTCGATGGGCGCGCCTCTCGGCAACTCGGCGACCCCGATAGAGGTGCGCGCGTGGCGACCCCGCTCCCCGAGCCGTTCGATGAGTCGGTCCGAAGCTCCGTTCATGACTTGCGACTGTTGGATGAATCCCGGTGCCGAGGCGACATATCCGACGACCTTCAGGACCTGAACGATCTTCTCCTCGCCGCCCGCGGCATGGCTGACGGCGGCTATGCAGAGATCAACGCAGAAAGCGGCAGCCTCCTGGGCAGCCTTAACATCGACATCTGCACCGACCTTGCCGGAACAAAGGAGATCCTCGCCACGGCGCGGCAACTGGCCGCTCACATAGGCCAGTCCATTGTGAATGATGACCGGCACATAGTTTCCTCCGGGCCTGTTCAGATCGGCAGAGCTATTCGTGGACATTTCAAGGCACCTTTCCCATCACAGATTCAGCAAGTTCATCCGGGTTACCGTAACACCCTCGGCACTACCATTCCCGATCCACGGAGGCTGACTGCACCGTCACCGCAATTCTTCTCTCACGCCGAAGCTGCCGCGTCTATGGGTTCGCTTCGCTCTACCCGTCCTACATGCTTCCAGTCACAACCGGATCCGCTCACCGCTTTCGCCCGCGCGTCTTGCCGTATGCTGCGAGGAACGTGCGCACGCCGGCCGCAGCGTGACGTCGGAGCTCCGCCGGCTTGGGAATCGCCTCGTCACCGAGCAGCATTGCCCGATTCAATGGCTCCGCCATAACCAACCAATTGAACTGGCAGGCGGCGACAGCCGGATCATCGATCGCCAGCAGGCCACGATCGGCCAAGCGCTTGAACAACGATGCGAGCACCGCCATCGCGCGCCTGGGTCCGTCATCGAACAAAGTCTTCGCCAGTTCGGGGAAGCGGCCGACCTCACCAATCACCAGACGGCGTAGTTGCATGACGCGCGGCGTCAGCACGACAGTAAGCTGTCGGTACGCATAGCGCTCAAGATATTCGGAAATATCTTCGCCCGCGGCTATGTCCGGCATCTCGTTGTGGACCTTATCCCCGGCTCGGGTGCTCACACTTCTCACGATCTCCACGAACAGCGCTTCCTTGCCGGGAAAATTCTTGTAGACTGTCTGCTTCGATACGGCCGCGAGCGCCGCGATCTCATCCATATTCGTGGCCAGATAGCCTTTTTGCAGGAAGACTTCCGTAGCTGCGTCGATGATCGCCCGCCGCTTTCGCGCCGAGCGGCCCTGCTCTTCGAACTCTCTTGAAGCACCTGCTGACGGCGTCGTGGTCATACCCATTTGCTCGATTGACGTATGGAACTGGACAGTCTAGTTTGATATCGGTACTAGACAGTCTAGTTTGCCTGCAGCCCGGACGCAATGTGAGGGGTCGATAATGCACGTTCAGTTTGCCGAGCTTCCAGTATTAGACCAGGAGCGGGCCAAAGCCTTCTACGTCGCTCATTTCGACTGCCGCGCCGTCGCCGATCAGCCCATGGGACGGGACGGATGGCGATGGATCGAACTTAAATTTGCAGACGCCGAAACGACGCTGCATTTCGTTAGGCGCAAGGATCCGGCGCCGTCCGCCGAACCCGTGCTCGTGCTGGTGGATGCAAACGTCGAAGCGACGGTCGAGAGACTCAAGACGCGCGGCGTGGAAATCGTCACGGAACCAATGGAGGCTCCCTGGCAACCCGGGCGCACGGTCGCTGAATTTCGCGACTGCGAGGGCAACCGTATGGTGATCGCCAGCAGATGACACGCTCCCCCACCATGATCGCAACGTGCTCCTGCGGCAGCGTCGAACTCAAAGCGTTCGGCAGCCCGATCGTAAGCAACGTGTGTTATTGCGACGACTGCCAAAAGGGAGCCGAACAGATCGAAGCTTTGCCAAATGCTGGCGCCGTACGCGATCCCGATGGCGGGACGGCATATATCCTCTATCGAAAAGACCGCATCGAGTGCTCCAAGGGAGCCGACCTGCTGAGGCGTTACAAACTCAAGCAAAGTTCGGCGACAAACAGGGTTGTCGCTGCGTGCTGCAACTCGGCGATGTTCATGAATTTCGATACAGGCCCGCACTGGGTCTCAGCATACAGAGCGAGATTTCAAGGAGAACTCCCGCCACTGCAGCTCCGGATTTGCACGAAATTCAAGCCGGATGGCGTTGCACCTGCAGACGATTTGCCAAGCTATCGCGGCTATTCTCCAGGCTTCATGTTTAAGCTACTCGCATCGCGCATCGCGATGGCACTCGGTATGTAAGCTCGCAGGATGGGTGGAGCGAAGCGATAACCATCGATTCCGCTTCTCAATCGCAATGGGTTCGATTCACTGTTGATTGTCGCCCCCCTCTTCAATCGACGATCGCAGAACCGGCATCAGCGATACTGGCGAGATATTTTGCCGGCGGTCTCCCAAGCGCCTTCTTGAACATCGTGATGAAGGCCGCGACGGATTCATAACCGAGATCGGCCGAAACCTGCTGCACGCTCGCACCGGAGGTCAGCTCTCGTATAGCTACGATCAGGTGCAGTTGCTGACGCCAGCGCCCGAAGGTCAGCCCCGTTTCCTTGGCGACGAGGCGTGCGAGGCTGCTCTCGCTGAGGGCGACGCGATTGGCCCATTCGGCCAGGGTGCTGCGGTCGGACGGGTCTTCCGCCAGCGCTGCAGCAATCCGCTTCAACCGCGGCTCGGGCGAGAGCGGCAGATGTAACTGCTGAACGGGCATGCGGGGTAGCTCACGCAGAAGGACGCTCGCCAGGAGGTCCACCCTCGCCTCATCATCTGCAACCTGATCGGACAACTCGACGATCAATTCACGCAGTAGCGGCGAGATCGAAAGCGTGCAGCATTGATCCGGCAGGTCGACAATATCCGGCTCGATGTAGACGAAAAAGAGCCGGGCATTGGCTGTCGCGAGGTTGCTGTGCTGCATGCCGCCCGGAACCCACACCCCGCAATGAGGTGGCACCATCCATAGGCCACTGGGAACGCGACAGGTGACGCCGCCTCCCAGCGCGAAGATAAGTTGCCCCTTGCGGTGCCTGTGATCGGGCACCTCCACCCTGGATCCGAGAACGTCAACGCGCACGGCGATAACCGGCGCGGAGAGATCGTCCACATCGAGATTCGGCCACGGAAAGCGAAGAGGCTGCCGCATGACGATTGCATGTTTCTAGTAATTGATTGGCTGAATATCTAAATTCAGCAGGGGCGAAAGTCCATAGGTTGCCGCCTGAACCTGTCTGGCGGCGGCCAGGCGCTCACGCGATCAAGAGAGACGACCATGCATGGCTTCATGACCTCGAAAGCAGCCGAGCTCGGACGTGAGGTCCGCACGCAAGCAGGTCTCGTGCGAGGTCTCCGACGGGATGCGAGCGGCGTGCTGGCGTTCAAGGGCATTCCCTACGCAGCACCCCCGGTCGGACCTCTGCGTTGGTGTGCACCGCAGCCCCCGGCGCCCTGGGGCAGCGTGCGCGATGCGCTTGTCTTTGGCGCGGGGTGTCTTTCAGCACTCGAAAATGACCATCGGCCGGGACCGCGCGACGAGGATTGCCTCTATCTCAACATCTGGACCGCAGCGAAGCGCGCGGACGAGAAGCGGCCAGTGATGGTGTGGATTCATGGCGGCGGCTTTCAATTCGGCTCCTCGGCCAACCCCGCCACCGACGGCGGCGCGTTGGCAGCCGAGGGTGTCGTCGTCGTCAGCTTCAATTATCGCCTCGGCGTCTTCGGCTTTTTCGCCCATCCCTATCTCGATACGGAGGCGCCGTCAGGCAACTACGGCCTGCAGGATCAACTGGCAGCACTACGCTGGATCAAGGCCAACATCGCCGGCTTCGGCGGTGATCCCGACAACGTCACCCTGTTCGGCGAGTCCGCCGGTGCCATGGCCGTCGGCATTTTGATGGCCTCCCCGCTCGCACATGGACTGTTTCACAAGGCCATTGGACAGAGCGGCGCATTCTGGGATGGCAAACACGGACCACTCCAGGGTTTCGAAGAATCCCGCGCGCGCGGCATCGCTTTCGCCCGGCAACAGGGCGATGCATCCATCGCAGCTTTGCGCACCATGCCGGCCGCCCTGTTGAATGCAGCCGCGCCGTGGAGCTTCAAGACCAGCCCCGTCGTTGCGGCATTCTCACCGAGTATCGATCGCTATGTGGTGCCGGACGTGCCTGCTCGGCGATTCCTGCGCGGCAAACAGATGCACATCCCCTTGCTGGCGGGTTGGAATATCGCCGAGGAATTCCCTTTCCCTGCGCAATCACTCCCCGATCAGTCGGCGCCCGCCTTTCTCGCCGCGGCCGAGAAGATGTTCGGCAAGGAGCGCATGGCCGATTTCCTGAAGGTCTACCCGGCCGGGACCGACGCGGAGGCCAAGGCTTCCGCGGCTGCACTCACGGGCGACTATGTGATCAGCGAGCAGGTCTGGCAATGGCTGCGGCTACATCGACGCGGCAGGCGTGCGCCCGTCTACGGCTACCTGTTCAGCTATACGTCGCCCTACACGCCCATCGCCTCGCACGTCACCGAGATCCCCTTCGTCTTCGGCACACTGACACCGCAACAAGTGATCGGCAGTACAACGCCACCGGCTGAGGAGGACCGCGCTCTGGCGCGGACGATGATGAGCTATTGGGTGAATTTCGCGACGCACGGGGATCCGAACGGATCCGGTCTGCCAGCTTGGCCCCTCTATGATGAGAACGACGTCGTGCAGATCCTCGACACAACGATCCAAGCCCGCCCCAATCCGCAAGCCGCTCGCTTCCGCTTCCTCGACAGTTTCAGGCAGAATGGCATCCTGCCGATGCGCTGGCGCGAAATGCGGTAAGCGGCTCAACATCGTAATTTCGTAGGGCGGGTTGGCAAAAGCGTAACCCGCTATCTATGAGCGCGGCGCGATGAGAGAGATGCTGGATTACGTCCTCACGACGGAAAAATTACCGACGACAACCTCCAACGGCCGGAGATTCAAGTGCATCGGTCATTGCAAGGTTACTCTCAGCCTTCAGGCGGTTTTCGCGAACTTCGCCTACATGCTCCGAAGGAAGTCGATCATCGCGGTGCTGACCTCAGCCGCACGTTCCTGCTGGGTCCAATGGCCGCAAGCCGCGAGCATGACTGGCGGTCGGAGTTTGGGAACGAAGCTCGACTGCTTGGCTATGGCCTGTTCAAACGCAGTAGCAACGAAGTCGCGGTCGCCCACGATGTAGAGCGCCGGGACAGATACCGCCGTCCCGTCAAAGGGGGCCATGAGCTCCCAGCCGCGATCAATGTTGCGCCACCAGGCGAGCGGACCGTGAAACCCGCTCCGCGTGAATGCTTCGACATAAACATCGATGTCCGAATCCGTGATCCAAGCCGGCAAGGATGCCGGATCGGATAACAAAGCACCCTGGCGGGGCATCATCCCGCCAGCAAACCCGCCGCCCGGCGGCCTGTCACCCGAGAGCGAGTAGAACTGACCACGGAATGTGCGCCGCAAGTCCTTCCCGAGAGCCACTTCAGCCTGGGGGGTTTGGAGGAAGAGCTGGTAGAACACCGCATCTTTGGTCCGCGGCATGAGCGTCGTTGGTGGCCCCGAACTGCCAAACGCGCGCGGCCGGAACGGTGGGCTGAGAGCGATGACGGCCCGGAAGATGTCGGGGCGCAGAAGCGCCGTTTGCCATGCTATCGCGGCGCCGATGTCGTGGCCGGCGATCACCGCTTGCTTAGCACCCAGACCATCGACGAGACCCACGATGTCGCCGATGTCATCGAGAATCGTATACTTCTCCGCCTCCTCCGGACGGTCGCTGTGCCCATAGCCGCGCAAGTCGGGTGCCACCGCACGGAACCCGGCCTTCGCCAGCGCCGGGAGCTGATGCCGCCAGGAATACCAGCACTCGGGAAAGCCGTGGCAGAGGATGATGAGCGGACCGTCACCCTGCTCGGCAACGTGCAAACGGATGCCGTTCGTCTCGATCATGCGATGCGTCACCTCGGGCATCGTCGAATCCGGCCAAGATGTCGACTGAGCGCTGGCCCCGCTCGATTCGGGGGTGGCGGCGCTTGACCGCTCCGCGAACGCGGCACCGACGGTGAGCGCGCCTGCCGCCCAAAGCATGTCGCGTCGCGATAGCGTCGTGTCTCGTATTGCGCTGCTCCCTTCATCGTCGCTCGGCTGCAGCTTCGGCATCACCATGACTCCTTCATTGCGCTGGTGCGGGATTGGCCATGAGCAAACCGAGCGGCACGAGTGGACCGACTGCGATGTACTCCTGGTCCATGAGATTTGCCTTGCCCAGCGGCAGGCCTTCCATGATCGTCTGCGCCTCGGCGACGTCCTTCGTATCCAGCAACAAGACGACTCCACGGCCATCGCCACGCGAATACCATTGGCGAATCTTGCCACTGAGATAGAGCTGCACGGTCGCCCGGATTTCAGCAGGCATGACGGCCATCACCTGTTCGCGCGCGACACCGGCCTTCACGCCAAGGATGACGATCACGCCGGTGGCTGTGGGCGAGAAGGTCTGAGCCTTGACAGCGGATGTGATGGACGTAGCTCCCATCAGCGTCAGGGCGAGTGCAAAGACGACGTGACGGAGGGGGTTCGCCGTTCTCTTTTCTGCGATCATTGCGGGCTTCCTTCCAGGTGGCCGCTCGCTGGCTGCATTCTTGGTGACTTGCGCTGTTTTGGCGTCCGAGCTCTGGCCGTTCACATAGAAGCTCGAGATGTCGTTTGCCTCATCGATTTGTTCACATATGGTGTTCACAAATGAACAGGGATGATGATGCCCATGACCTGGCAGTGGGATGACGTACGCTTCTTCCTGGCCGTAGCGCGCGCCGGCAGCCTGTCGGGAGCTGCCCGTGCCTTGGGCGTGGGTCATGTGACGGTTGGGCGGCGGGTTGCGCTGCTCGAGGAGCGGCTCGGGGTGACACTGCTGAACCGGACCCCGGATGGCTTTGTGACCACGTCGGCCGGGGAGGCCATCCTGCGCCAATGCGCGACAATGGAGAGCGCCGCCATGGATCTTGAGCGCATTGTCGCCGGACGCGACGCGCTGCTCACGGGCTCGGTTCGGATAACCACGACCGAGGCGCTCGCCTATCAGTTGGTAGCGCCTGCCATTGCGGCGCTGCGCGAAACCCATCCAGAGCTGCGTGTGGATTTGATCGCCGGCGTTCGCTCGCTCGACATCGCGCGCCGCGAGGCCGACCTTGCGATCAGATTTAGCCGGCCGTCGGCTTCGGACCTCGTTTGTCGCAAGTTAGGCGAAGTCGCCTTCTCACTTTACGCGTCGAAGCACTACCTGGCGAGCACAGGAGTCCCGAAGCAGGGCCAGGGATTGGCGGATTTCGACCTGATCACCTTCACAGCGCCGCCAACCGCGATGAAGCCTTTCATGGGCGAGTCGCTCGAAGGTGCGCGGATAGCGCTTCGC
This sequence comes from Bradyrhizobium sp. ISRA442, assembly GCF_038085055.1. Lineage (NCBI taxonomy): Bacteria > Pseudomonadati > Pseudomonadota > Alphaproteobacteria > Hyphomicrobiales > Nitrobacteraceae > Bradyrhizobium > Bradyrhizobium sp. ISRA442. The sequence goes on along the minus strand of NZ_JALGCN010000004.1, from coordinate 116,114 downwards.
TGCGACAACCCTCTCATCCAGCTTCGAGCCGCGGCGAGCAAAGCGGGCATTGCCGAAGCTGCCTGCTTTCTCGGCGATTCCGCGCCGGATCTGGTCCGCGTTTGGCCCGACAGGGCGCCGGCACGACGCGTGCTGTGGCTGATCGTGCATCAGGACATGCGGCGCGCCGCCCGCATCAGAGCCGTCTCAAGCGCAATCGCCGAGGCGTTCCGCCGCCAGAGACGAATTTTGGAGCACGGCAGCCTCACCCCGACTTAGGTGCGCGAAGTATTGCATCGTCCTGCCTCACTCCCACTCGATTGTTTTAAATGATGATAACGCGCTGAATTTTCGCCGCAATTTTTTCTGTGCCCGATGAAGAACCGTCTCACCGATCCGTCAGAAATTCGCGCTCTTGAATTCAAAAGCAAATTTCGCCGATTTGGATTCTGTCCGGTTTCAGCGACTATCGACAACGATCGGTCGATATTTTTGCAATCTCCAATGATAGTGGCATCACCGACCGGCTGAAAAAAAGACCGTCAGCGCTGTAGCGCATGACGCGCAGCCCCTCCGCCTCCATGGTTCACGTCGCCCGGGGCGACCTCAAGCACGAGATCGAGAAGGCTTCGATAGCGGAAACGAGTAACGTGAACGAAACTGCGCCCTAGAAGCGGATGAGGCTCCTGATCCATCGCATGCCAGGGTCACGGTGCATCCGCTCGTGCCAGATCAGGCGGAAAGAGATGCTTGGGCTGTTCGGCAGTGGCCGAACTTCAAGTCCCGCGATACTTGCAAGCCTCTCGGCCGCGCGCCGGGGGACGCAAATGACGAGATCGGTCTCGGCGATTATCCAGGGTATCGACAAGAAGTAAGGCGTGCGCAAAGTTGTCATGGTCGGCACAACCCCAAGCTCCCGCAGCACCTCGTCGGGAAGCAATCGGTTGCCTTCGGGATACATCATGATTGCCTGGGGCGACGCGGCAATGCGCTCCAGAATGTTTCCCCGCTTCGAAAGGGCAGGATGACCTCGCCGGGCAAGACAGGCGTAATCGTCCCGGAACAACTCGCGATAGTGAAAGTCCGGCGGGAGATCCTCGTCGGCATCGAGTGCACAGTCGAGGCCGCCGCTCTCAAGGTCCGAAAACGTGTTGGATCCGAAGGGCACCACGTCGAGGCACACGCGCGGCGCATCACGCGCGACCTGCGCGGCAAGCCGGCCCAACACTGTCACTGAGCCGTAGTCTGTTGCGGCGATGCGGAAGGTGCGCCGCGCCGTTGCAGGATCGAAGCCGCCTCCCTCGAACATCAGCCCGATCGCAGCCAGAGCGTCGGCCACGCGGGGCTTGAGCGCCTCGGCTCGGGCAGTCAGCGCGTACCCCTTGCTGGTGCGAACGAGCAGCGGATCGCCCAGCGCCCGCCGAAGGCGCGCAACAGCACGACTCGCGGCAGGCTGGCTCAAGCCCAGCATCTCACCGGACTGAGTGACGCTCGCAGTGTCGAGGAGTGCCGCGAGCATGCGCAGGGTTTTCAAGTCAATCTGGTCGAGTTGTGCATCCGGTTCGCGCATGTTGAGCATGCTAGCTGCGGCGTTTTCCGAATACAACCGCATGGATAAGTTGGGGGCCAACCAGGAGATGCCCCATGCACACCGCCCCCGCACTTGCCCTTGCCATCGCCACGACCACCACACTCGCGAGCGTGCCTGCTCTCGCTCAGGCGGGCGGACCGGCCGCGAGCCGTCCAGCCGCCACCCTAAGCGGTCCGTTCGAGACGCAACCTTGGGGGCCGCATCGACGGCTTGAGACCCCACGCTACTCGGTCGAGCGCGTTACATACCTGAGCGAGGGTACGGAGGTGGTTGGCAACTTGTTCACGCCAGCCGGTCCCGGCCGCAAGCCAGCGATCATTGTCATCGGCCCGGTCGCCTTCGTGAAAGAGCAGTCCCCGATCCAGTATGCCTCACGCCTCGTACGCGACGGTTACGTCACCCTCGTCTTCGATCCGCGCCACCACGGCGAGAGCGGGGGCGAGCCGCGCCGGCACGAAAGCGGGGCGGCGAAGATCGACGACCTGCGCGCCTCCGTCGACTTCCTGATCGCCCGCGGCGACGTCGACCCGGAGCGCATCTTCATCCTCGCCATCTGCCAGGGCGTGAACTGGGGTATCGAGGCCGCTAGCCTCGACCCGCGTGTGAAGGCGCTCGCCATCGTTGCCGGACATTATCTGACGCCCGAGGTGGCGAGGATGTATGTGGGCGATACGGCGGAGGCGCGCATAAGCCGCTCTCGCGAGGCCGAGGCCCGGTTCAAGGCAACGGGCGAAGTCTCCTATATTCCCGTCGTCTCGGCTCAGCCGACGCCGCCCGATCCGACCGCGCTGCTGACCGCGCCTCCGATCCACCAGTTCTACATCCGCTGGGCGGACCGCGGCCCGTTCTGGAATTTCCACGGCCTGTGGGAGAACCGGATGACCGCCATGTCCGAGGCGGCGATCTGGAGCTACGACGTACGCACGACGATGGCGCGCCTCACCACGCCGACCCTCATGGTCCATGCCGATCGCGCGGCCTCTGGCCCGCAGATCCCGCGAGACCTCTTCGAGAGCATTCCGGCGGCCCACAAGGAACTCGTCTGGCTGGGATCGCAGAACCAGCTCCAGTTCTATGAGGATCCGATCACCATCGATCAGGTGGTGCCCCACGTCGCCCGCTTCTTCTCCAACCGCTCCTGAGGCGCCGGACTGAAGTGACGCTGGCGCCGTGCACATGAGGCTCGCCGAAGAAAGGCCCTGCCGTGCCGGCGCCGGATCGCAAGCAACATGACCCGAACAATTAGGAGACTTCCCATGCGTGTCTTCCTGACCGGCGCGACCGGCTTCATTGGTTCTCACATCGTGCCCGAACTCATCGGCGCCGGCCATCAGGTGCTCGGGTTGACCCGCTCCGACGCCGGTGCGCGTTGGCTCGAGGAAGCGGGCGCCGAGGCACACTGCGGTACGATCGAGGATCCGGACCGCGTCGCTCGTGGTGCTGCGCAGGCGGATGCGGTGATCCACACCGCCTTCGATCATGATTTTTCGCGCTACGCCGAGAATTGCGAAAAGGATCGGCGGGTGATCGAGGCAATGGGCGGCGTACTCGCCGGCTCGGACCGCCCGCTCATCATCACGTCGGTCATCGGGATGGGTAGTACAGGACTTGGCGAGCCCGCGATCGAGCAAACGGTCGACTGGCACCATGCCAATCCCCGCGCCGCATCCGAGCAGGCGGGTGCCGAGATGGCGGCAAAGGGTGTTTCGGTGCTGGTGATACGCCTGCCGCAGGTGCACGACACTGCGAAACAGGGACTCATCACACCACTGATCGAAGTCGCGCGCGCAAAGGGCGTATCCGCCTATGTCGGCGATGGCGCGAACCGCTGGCCGGCAGCACACGTCAGTGACGTAGCCCGCCTCTATCGCCTGGCACTGGAGCAACACGAGGCCGGCGCGCGCTACCACGCGGTCGCCGAGGAAGGTGTGCCGATGCGTGAAATTGCCGAAGTTGTCGGCGCAGGGCTCGGTGTGCCGGTCGTGTCGCTGTCGCAGGAGGCGGCGGCGGACCACTTCGGCTGGCTGGCGATGTTCGCCCGGCTCGATATGCCGGCGTCGAGCACATGGACGCGTGGACGTCTCCGCTGGCAACCCGCCGGTCCGAGTCTTGTCGCCGATCTCAGGGAGTGCGCCTACCGTCCCGCAGCCGCCGAATGAGAATTCGCGGGACACGCGGTCTCGCCGTATCGCCAGACCGCCTCTGGCAACGCTCAGACGCGCTGCAGGTCTCTCAGGTAGGCGCAAAACATGTCAGCCATGGCGTCCGCATAGGCTTTAACCTCTCCGGGAGTTCGGGGAGCCTCCGAGAACTGCTTTCCAACCGCACTGAACGTCGCCGTGATCAGGTCGGCGGCCAATGCGCGGGTCGCTTCCGAGGCCTTGGGCAAGACCTCTCGCATAAAAACCTGGACGATACGCTCGCCCGAAGCCGTCGCCTCCCGCGCTTCGGGCGCGTCACGATAAAGGGGCGCGGCATCACCGAGCGCGACGCGCACCGCGGCCTCATCGCACTCCGAGCGGATGAAAGTGTGAACGAGTGTGCGTAGCCGTTCGAGCGGCGGTCGCCGGACGTCCTCGAGTATGCCGCGCAGCAACTCCGTCGTCTGTCGCCATTCGTCGCTCTGGAGTCGGAAGAGGATCGCCGCCTTGTTCGGGAAATATTGATACAGCGATCCGACGCTGACGCCGGCTTTCTCGGCCACCCGTGCGGTGGTGAAACGCTGCGCGCCTTCCTTCGCCAAAACCTGAACAGCAGCCTCCAAAACCGCGGCGACGAGCTCATTCGAACGGACCTGCTTGGGCTGTTTTCGTGAGGAAATCTGGGCTCTTCGACGATTGGGCATGGCGGCGCCTGGCAATGCGAATAGGAAACACGACGAATTAGTCGTATTTCTACTCCAACGGAAGAACGCAACTCAAGTCAAGTCGGAGAACCTCCATGACCACCTTGACCACCACGCCGGTCGCGCCGCTGCTCGCTGGCTTGTTCGAAAAGGCGGCCGCGGCGACCAGCCCGGCAATGGCTGATTTGTCGTCCGATGAACAGGCGCGCCTGATCCGGAGCAAGACAGAATATCTCGACCTCTATGGACGCCTGAAAGATCTTTGGCTTCCCGTCTCACCGCAGACGGGCGTGCTGCTCTACATGCTGGCGCGGGCCTGCCACGCACGGACGATCGTCGAGTTCGGAACGTCGTTCGGCATCTCGACCCTGCACCTCGCCGCGGCCCTCAGGGACAATGGCGGCGGCCGTCTCATTACCAGCGAGTTCGAGCCGTCCAAGGTGGCGCAGGCCCGTCGACACCTGACGGACGGCGGTCTCATCGACCTAGTGGAGATCCGGGAGGGAGACGCGCTCAAGACGCTGAGCGTCGATCTTCCTGAGACGATCAACCTGCTGCTGCTCGACGGCGCCAAGGCGCTCTATCCCGAAATCTTGGCCCTGATGGAGAGCCGCCTACGGCAGGGCGCCCTTATCGTCGCCGACAACGCCGACTTTTCTCCCGAATACTTGGCGCGCGTCCGCTCGCGCGCGGCCGGCTACTTGTCCGTGCCATTCGGCGAGGATGTCGAACTATCGATGCGGACCGTCTAGCGCCAGCCGTCGGCGGCTGCGCCGCCGAGCAAACCCAACGATCGACAGAGCCAATGCCGAGCCCCCTGGGCCGGGCACAGGAAAGGAGTCTCGAAATGCGTGTCTTCGTAACAGGCGCCACCGGATGGGTCGGTTCCGCCGTGGTCAACGAGTTGATCAGCGCCGGCCACCAAGTCACCGGCCTCGCGCGCAGTAAGGAAAAGGCGACCGCGCTGGCCGCGGCAGGCGCGGACCCGCTCTGCGCCACGCTCGACGACCTCGACGCCTTGCACGGCGCGGCGTCAGCAGCGGATGCGGTGGTCCACACTGCATTCAATCACGATTTCTCCAAGTTCCCCGAGAGTGCTGCTCAAGACCAGCGCGTGATCGAGACGCTCGGAAGCGCCCTCGAAGGATCGGGCCGACCGCTGCTCGTCACATCGGGCCTGTCAGGACTGCCGCGTGGCGCGACCGAGGCTGACATGCCCAACCCGGCTTCGCCGCGGAAATCAGAAGCGGCCGCACAAGCTCTGGTGGAGCGCGGCGTGCGCACAGCCACGGTCCGGCTCGCACCATCGGTCCATGGTCTCGGCGACCACGGCTTCATCCCCATTGTGATCCGCATGGCGCGCGAGAAGGGCGTGTCAGCCTATCTCGGCGAGGGTCTGAACTGCTGGTCCGGTGTACACAGAGCGGACGCTGCACGCGTCTACCGGCTTGCGCTCGAGAAGGGCGTAACGGAGCGGGTCTACCACGCGGTTGCGGACGAGGGCGTGCCATTCAAGACAATCGCCGAGGTGATCGGCCGTCGGCTTGGTCTGCCGGTCGAGCCGCGGGAGCGCGACCACTTTGGCTGGTTCGCCAACATGGCGGGCGCCGAGATGTCTGTATCGAGCGAGCATACACGCGCGCTGCTCGACTGGAGACCGACCGGTCCGGACCTGCTCAACGACATCGCTGACCCCGGATACTAAGCCGGGTGAGGAACTCCGCCAGTCGCACTGGCCGTAAGCGTTCACGTCAGCCAACGCACTCAACGATCCTCGTCGATCGGAGTGCGTCTATTTCCGCACGCCGTCGATTGAGGAACAACATGGAGAATAACCATGTCTCTCCAATCGACACGCGACCCGGCGCAGGCTCGCCTGCTGCTGCTGACCGCCATTCTCTTCGTTTCTTATCTCTGCGTTGCGATGCCCCTTCCAATCGTGCCGGTCTATGTGGCCGAGCAGCTTGGGCTCGGCAACGCCTGGGCCGGGCTCGGCGTCGGCATCGCCTTTTTCGCGACGATCGTGACGCGGGGCTACGCCGGCACGCTTTCTGATCGTCGTGGCGCCAAAATCGCCGTAGCGCAGGGTCTCGCCTATTACGTGGCAGGAGCGCTGATCTCGTTGATAGCAGGCCTTCTATCGCAGACGCCCCTGGTCTCTTTCCTGGTCCTCCTCGCCGGCCGGCTGCTCGTCGGACTCGGTGAAAGTCTCGTTGGAGTCGGCGTGATTGCCTGGGGCATCGGGCTGGTCGGTCCGGCTCGCTCGGCCCGGGTCTTGGCGCTGATCGGCACGGCAATTTACGGCGCACTCGCCGTCGGTGGTCCGATCGCCCTCATATTGCTTGAGCGATTCGGCTTTGTCGGCGCGATGGCGATCAGTGCGGTTCTGCCTTGTCTTGGGCTGCTGGCGATCTGGCCCATGGCCGGTGTTGCCGCGCATCCGGATGCCGAACGGCTGTCGTTCCGGAGCGTGATAGGAAGGATCTGGTGGCACGGGTTGATTGTCTGTCTTCAAGGCATCGGCTTCGCCGCAATCGGCGCGTTCTTCGTGCTCTACTTCCTTAACCGAAACTGGAGCTATGCCGGGCTAGGCCTGACCGCCTTCGGCGGCGGATTTGTTTTGGTTCGCGTGCTGTTTGGCCACCTGCCGGATCGCATTGGCGGCCTGCCAGTGGCGATAGGGTCGCTCGCGATCGAGGCCATCGGCCAAGCCCTGATCTGGAGCGCCCCCAGTCCGGCCTTTGCCCTCATCGGCGCATTCCTGACGGGGCTCGGGTGCTCGATGATTTTTCCGGCCATGGCCGGCCATGGGGCGGGAGGTCGTGCATCTTGTCGAACCGCATCTGCGCGGCACTGCGCTCGGCGGGTACGCGGCGTTCCAGGATCTCGCCTACGGCCTGACCGGACCTTTGGCTGGGCTTCTGGCAGACAGGGCCGGATATGGCAGTGTCTTCCTGATTGGCGGAGCCGCTTCGCTGGGAGGTCTCTTAATCGCACTCACCCTTCGCCGAACCCAGAGAGCCTTGTTCCAGGGATAGTGAACGTGAGCGTTCGAGCTAACACGCTGTCAGCCGTCCGAAACTATCGACTACTATCGGTGAGACAGCATCGCCTGCTGTACTCTGCACTGTCCGATTTTACTCTACAGCACTCCCCCTCACTCCCACTCAATCGTCCCAGGCGGCTTGCTGGTCACGTCGTACACCACCCGGTTCACGCCCTTCACCTCGTTGATGATGCGTGTCGCGGTCTCACCTAAGAACTTCATATCGAACTGGTAGAAGTCCGCGGTCATGCCGTCGGTCGAGGTGACGGCGCGCAAGCCGACCACGTAGTCGTAGGTGCGGCCGTCGCCCATGACGCCGACGGTTTTTACGGGGAGCAGCACCGCAAAAGCCTGCCAGATTTCGTCGTAGAGACCTGCTTTCCGGATCTGGTCGATGTAGACGGCGTCGGCCTGACGCAGGATCTCGAGCTTCTCCCTGGTGATCTCGCCGGGGCAGCGGATGGCAAGGCCCGGGCCCGGGAACGGGTGGCGGCCGACGAAGATCTCAGGCAGGCCGAGCTCGCGACCGAGCTTGCGCACCTCGTCCTTGAACAGCTCGCGCAAGGGCTCGACGAGCTTCATGTTCATGCGCTCGGGAAGACCGCCGACATTGTGGTGCGACTTGATCGTCACCGAGGGACCGCCGGTGAAGGAGACGCTCTCGATCACGTCGGGATAGAGCGTGCCTTGCGCGAGGAAGTCGGCGCCGCCGATCTTCTTCGCCTCTTGCTCGAACACCTCGATGAAGAGGCGGCCGATGGTCTTGCGCTTCACTTCCGGATCGGTGACGCCTTCGAGCTCGCCGAGAAACTGCTTCGAGGCGTCCACGTGCACGAGCGGGATGTTGTAGTGGTGGCGGAATAGGTCGACCACCGTCTCGGCCTCGTTGAGGCGCATCAGGCCGTGATCGACGAAGACGCAGGTGAGCTGGTCGCCGATCGCCTCGTGGATCAAGACGGCGGCGACCGCTGAATCGACACCGCCGGACAGGCCGCAGATCACCCTGCCCTTGCCGACTTGCGCGCGGATCTTCTGGATCTCTTCCTCGCGGAAGGCGCGCATGGTCCAGTCGCCGGAAAGGCCGGCGATCTTGCGCACGAAATTGCGGATGAGTTTTGCACCATCGGGCGTGTGCACCACCTCGGGGTGGAACATCAGGCCGTAATATTTGCGCTGCTCGTCCTGGATCACCGCGAACGGCGTGTTCGGCGAGGTGCCGGCGACGGTGAAGCCCGGCGGCATCTTGGTGATGCGGTCGCCATGACTCATCCAGACCTGATGCTTGCCGCCGAGCGACCAGATGTCCTCGAACAGCTTGCTCTCGGCCTTCACCTCGACGTCGGCGCGGCCGAATTCGCGGTGGTGGCCGCCCTCGACCTCGCCCCCTAACTGGGCCGCCATGGTCATCTGGCCGTAGCAGATGCCCATCACTGGCACGCCGGAGGCGAAGATGAGCTGCGGCGCGCGGGGCGAACCGGCCTCATGCACCGATTCCGGGCCGCCGGAGAGGATCACCGCTTTCGGCTTCATCTCCTTGAAGGCCTCTTCGGCCTTGTTGAACGGAACGATCTCGCAATAGACGCCGTCCTCGCGCACGCGACGGGCGATGAGCTGCGTCACCTGGCTGCCGAAATCGATGATGAGAATCTTGTCGTGCGCCGAGGCCACCGAGGGCGTCGACGACTCGCGGGCGTTCTGTGCTGCTGTCATGGCAAGCAGATACGCGACGAGGGCCCTCCCCGCAACAGCGCGGGCGGGCACGCCCACATTCTTCTTTGGGCATGGACACAGCAGCAATAGGGCAATATTATTGACCTAATTTTTTGCCGCTACGTCGGCGGCTAGCCTGTCGTGCATGTACACGCGCGGGAGGCGCCTTCCCACCCACCGCTGTCATTCCCCGCGAAAGCGGGGAATCCAGTACGCCGCGACCTATCCGTATCCCATCGCTGCCTTTGGAATACTGGATCGCCCGCCCCAGTGCGCAATTGCGCACAAGGCGGGCGATGACAGCGAGAGTGAGGTACGGTCGTTCCGCACACTGTCATTGCAACGACGGAAACTATGGCGGCGGCGTGCCATAACAGCAGCACGGCCGCCGTCGGAACAGGATCACCGCCATGAAACTCCCGACCTCCCCCTTCGCCGGGCTATCTCGCCGATCACTGGTGCGACCGCGGGCACGTGCTCTACGTGGTGCAGGGCGAGCTCGACACCGAGCTGCGCGACGGGCGCAGGTTCAAGCTCACGGCGGGGATGAGCTACCAGGTCTCGGATTTCGGCGATGCCGCGCATCGCTCGTCGACCGCCACCGGCGCGACGCTGTTCATCGTAGATTGAAGCACGCCGCGAAGCCTATGAGGCGAAGTTGCAGCGCAAAATAGAAAACTGATGCGATGTCGCGATGTGCGGGCAGTGCCTTGAAGTAGCCCCATTATCTCTCTAGATTGTGAACATCGATCATTGGCCAAACGACTGGGCCGCTTCGCCTCGTCCCTGACGGGCGCGCACGTTTCAGAGATTTCTCCAAAATCGACCAATCGGACGTTGGGCGTGAAGCATTCGCGCGCGAGTCCTCGTGCGTACATTGTCATGGAAAGGAAAACATTATGGCTATGGGTACCGTGAAGTGGTTCAACAACCAAAAGGGTTTTGGCTTCATCCAGCCAGATGACGGCAACAAGGACGTGTTCGTCCACATCAGCGCGGTGGAGCGCGCCGGCCTCAGCACCCTCAACGAAGGCCAGAAGATCTCGTTCGACATCGTCGCAGACCGCCGGAGCGGCAAGTCCTCCGCTGACAATCTCCGCGTCGGCTAATCCGCCGCGCCACGCTCTGACCACGGACGTACTGGCAGGGCGCAATCTAACAGGCCCCGCGACCGAGCTTCGGTGCGCGGGGCTTTTGCTTGAGTGGGACAGCGTGGCCTGGCCCGCGCTGCCGTAGGGTGGGTTAGCGAAGCGTAACCCACCACTTCTGTCGCCGCGAGAAAAGTGGTGGGTTACGCCTTCGGCCCTCGCTCGTGGAAGCTACGGCAGATGTAGTCGGCTAACCCACCCTACGAGTTCGTCATTCCAGGGCGCGTAGTGAGTCCCGGAAATGACGATGGACGATCAACCAGCCTTCTTCATCACCGAGACGAAGAACCCATCCGTCCCCGTCCGGCGCGGCGTCATCAGCCAGCCTTCGCCCGACTGCAGCGCGGCCTTCGCGAAATCCTCGGCCTTGTCCCAGAGCACGCTTGCGGTCTGCTCCGGTGGCACGACGGAAAATTCGGGATGGCGTTCGACGAACGCCCTCACCTGCTCGCCGTTTTCCTCTGAAAGCACCGAGCAGGTGATGTAGGCGATGCGGCCGCCCGCCTTCACCAGCGGCACGGCGCGCTCCAGCACCTCGGCCTGGTCGCGCAGGCGGATCTCCAGCGCGCCGGGGCGCATGCGCCATTTGGCGTCGGGGTTGCGGCGCCAGGTGCCGGTTCCCGTGCAGGGCGCGTCGATCACGACGAGATCGGCCGAGCTGCGGATGTCGGAGAGCGGATCGGCCTCACCCTTGGGCGTGCGGACATCGGCGTTGTGGACACCGGCGCGCGACAGCCGCTCGTGGATCGGGGCGAGCTGGCGCTTGTCGCGGTCGGTCGCGATCAGCCGGCCCTTGCCCTGCATGAGGGCCGCGAGCGCCAGCGTCTTGCCGCCGGCACCGGCGCAGAGATCGATCACCTGCTCGCCGGGTTTTGCCGCGGTGAAAGCGGCCGCAAGCTGCGAGCCTTCATCCTGCACTTCAATGCCGCCCTTGATGAAATCCTCCTCGGCCTGGATGCCGGGATTGCGCGAATCGGCCGAAAGCTCGATGCGCAGGCCGGTCGCCGACCACGGCGTCGGCTTCGCATGAAGATGAGCAAGCGCGCGCAGCGCCTTGTCGCGATTGGATTTTAGCGTGTTGACGCGCAGATCCAGCGGCGCCCGGCTCGCCATCGCGGTCGCTTCCGCGGCGCGGTCCTCGCCGAACACTTTTGCAAAATGCGGGTCGAGCCATTCCGGATAATCGCCGGCGACCGCGGCCGGGGCACCCTTCAGGGAACGCGAGGCCAGCGCCGCCTGCTCCGCCTCCGTCAGCGGCGCCGGCGCAAAGCGGCTGCCGTCGAACAGCGCGGCCATCGTCGCCGTATCCACGTTGCGCTCGAGACGCAGCATGCCGATCAGCCGCGCCCGCGCGGTGTCGGCGTCCATCAGGAACGCGCTCGAGGCGTAGCGGCGCAGCACATCCCAGACGAGGCCGGCAATCGCGGCGCGGTCGCCCGAGCCGGCAAAGCGGTGCGCGGTGCCCCACTCCTTCAGCGCCTTGGCCGCGGGCACGCGGTCTTTCTCTATGGTGTCGATCAGTTCGATGGCCGCGGACAGCCGGGCAGCGGGGGTCATTTGAAGCTTTCAGATAAGAATTGGCGCTTAAGCGCTCAGATCAGCAACAAAATCCGCAGCGCGAAGTAGATCCACATCGCGAGCAGCACGAGCACGCCGGCAAGCCAGATCGTCGAGCGCCGGCCGAGATCGTTCGTGGAGACGAAGACGGCGGCATGGGCAAAGCGCGCCACCACGAACACCCAGGACATCAGCACGATGAAGAGATCGGCATGGCGTAAGGGAAGCGCCAGCGCAATCAGGGCATAGAACAGCACCGGCAGCTCGAACTGGTTGCGGTAGCAATTGGCGATTTGTGTGGCACCCTTCGGCCAGTTCGGCTCGCCCAGCGCAATGTCGCGGATCTTGGTTTCGCCAGAGACCAGCGCGCGCCGGCGCGCCAGCACCATCCAGATCAGGAGCGCGAAGGTCAGGGCGACCTGCACGAAAACCGGCAGCAGAACCATCTGAACGGACATTGAAATTTTCCCAACCGGCGGGAGCCGCCACTCCGTCAATTAGCCGTCACCGTTGTTCCTGACAATCAACGAGTTGAAGCGGCGTTCCCGGCGCAACGCCCAACTACCTATAGTTAAAGGGATTTCACCCTCATCCGGGCATGGTTCCTAGCGTCATCGTTCGGTCTCGCGGTCGGGCTATGCTTGGAGCATGCCCGAATTCCGCCTGACGCAGATTTCCGACACGCATCTTGGCCGGCGCTTTCCCGGCCTGGTCGCGAACTTCCACCGCATCAGCGAGCATATCGACGCCGACAGGCCCGATCTCGTCGTCAACACCGGCGATGTCGCCTTCGACGGGCCGAGCGAGCCGGATGACGTCGCGTTCGCCAAAAGCCTGCACGACGCCCTGCCCGTCGACTGCCGCTACCTGCCCGGCAATCACGACATCGGCGACAATCCGACCGCGATCGGCCCTGCGCCCGAGCCGCCGGTCAGCGAGGCGCACCGCCAGCAGTTCTGCTCGGTCATGGGCGAGGACCATTGGGCATTCGAAGCGGCCGGCTGGCGCTTCATCGGCCTCAACTCGCTGGTGATGAATTCTGGCCTCGCCTTCGAGGCCGAGCAGTTCGATTGGCTCGCCTCCGAGATCGCGCGCATAGACGGCAAGCCGGTCGCGCTGTTCCTGCACAAGCCGGTGTTTCTCAACCTGCCCGACGATCCTGAAGCACCCGAAACCTCGATCCGCTACGTGCCGCAGCCGGCCCGCGCGCGCCTGATCGAGATGTTTTCCGGCGTCGATCTGCGCCTCATCGCCAGCGGCCACGTGCACCAGCGGCGTGACTTCACCTATCGCCACACCCGTCACGTCTGGGCGCCGTCGGCGGGCTTTGTCATCAACGACAAGCGCCAACAGCGGATCGCGATCAAGGAAGTCGGCCTCGTCGAATACCGCTTCCAGCCCGACAGCCTCGAGGTCCGCCACGTCCGGGCGCCGGGCCAGGTCGATATCGACATCGAGGAAATCCTCGCCCAGATGGGCGGACACTAGCGATGAGCGTCAGGCGACGCCCTTCAAATCCTGCTGGATCGCTGCCAACAGCGATTGCAGGGTGGCACTGCTCACCGGCTTTGCCTCATCATTTACAGGCTGGACATCGGCAGGCCTGATGGTCTTGACCGGACGCTGCGGAAATGGCGGTGGCGGAGTCGGCATCTGTGCCGGCGCGAATTCGGCCTCATCGTCGGCATGAACGAACTTGCCATGGATCACGTCGGCACGACGGCCCATGACATACATCGCGGTCCAATAGCCGACGGCCAGCAATATTACGCAGAAAATACCGGTCTCTAACATCATCGCACCTGAAAATGCGCGATGATTCAATGCCTTCGCTCAGAGGTCAATGAACTGACGGTCACACCCGGAGCTTTTACGGGCCGGGTGTTGCCGATCAGTGACTCCTTCTTAACCACTCGCTCTACCCCGAGGGAGCCGAAGACGGCCCCTCGGGAGCGAAAGACGCCGGCTACGTCTTGTCCGGCCCGACCCGGACGAGCTGCTTGCCGAAATTGGCGCCCTTGAGGAGGCCGATGAAGGCGACAGGCGCGCTCTCCAGGCCCTCGGTGACGAACTCCTTGTACTTGACCTTGCCCTCGCGGACCCAGGTCGACATGTCGCGCAGGAAGTCGCCATGGCGTGCCGCGAAATCACTGACGATGAAGCCGCGGAAGGTCAGCCGCTTGGTCAGCGTTGCACGCATCATGCTGGCGGCCCATTTCGGCGGCTTGGCTTCGGTGTCGTTGTAGTGCGCGATCAGGCCGCACACCGGTACGCGCGCGAACGGATTGAGCAACGGGAAGACCGCCTCGAACACGGCGCCGCCGACATTCTCGAAATAGACGTCGATACCCTTCGGGCAGGCGTCCTTCAGCTTGGCCGCCAGATCAGCGTCGCTATGATCGATGCAGGCGTCGAAGCCGAGTTCTTTCACCACGTAGTCGCACTTGTCCTTGCCGCCGGCGATGCCGACCGCGCGTGCGCCCTTGATCTTGGCGATCTGGCCCACGGCAGAGCCGACCGCGCCAGAGGCGCCGGCGACGACGACGGTCTCGCCTGCCTGCGGCTTGCCGATGTCGAGCAAGCCCGTGTACGCGGTCATGCCGGGCATGCCGAGCACGCCGATCGAGGTTGAGATCGGCGCCAGCTTCGGATCGACCTTGATCAATCCCTTGCCGCTCGAGATCGCGTGCGTCTGCCAGCCCGCACGGATGCGCACGATGTCGCCCTTGGCGAAGTCCGGATTGTTGGAAGCCGCGACCTCGCTGACCGTCTCGCCCTCCATGACACCGCCGACCGGCACGGGTGCGGCGTAGGATGGTCCCTCGCTCATGCGTCCGCGCATATAGGGATCGAGCGACAGCCATATCGTGCGCAGCAGGACTTCACCTGCCGCAGGCGTCGGGATCGCGAATTCCTCGATGCGGAAATCAGACGGCTTGGGCTCGCCGACAGGACGCGCGGCGAGAACGATGCGTTTGCCTTGGGGCATAGGGGCTTCCTCCGAATTGTCTTTCGACGCGAACGGAAGCGGAGGGAGCGGAGCGCGTCAATACAAAAGCACTGGAGTGCGTGGCCGCAGATGCTTCTTGCAACGAAGAGAGGCGGCACGAACGAGCCGCCCCCTCGCCGTCATCGCCCGCGGAGGCGGGCGATCCAGTATTCCAGAGACGGCGACGAATACGGATCGGCCGCGGCGTACTGGATGCCCCGCTTTCGCGGGGCATGACAGCAGAGTGTGGATGAGCCGACCTAACCCCCGCCGGGATAGTTCGGGCTCTCGCGCGTGATGGTCACGTCGTGGACGTGGCTTTCGCGCAGGCCCGCGCCCGTGATGCGGACGAACTGCGCCTTGGCATGCAGCTCGTTGAGGTCGCGCGCGCCGACATAACCCATCGCGGCACGTAAGCCGCCGGCGAGCTGGTGCATGACGTTGGCGACCGGGCCCTTGTAGGGCACCTGGCCCTCGATGCCTTCGGGCACGAGCTTCAAGGTATCCTTGATGTCCTGCTGGAAGTAGCGGTCCGCCGATCCGCGTGCCATCGCGCCGACCGAGCCCATGCCGCGATAGGCCTTGTAGGAGCGGCCCTGAAACAGGAACACCTCGCCCGGCGTCTCGTCGGTGCCGGCGAGCAGCGAGCCGACCATGGCGATGTCGGCACCGGCGGCGAGCGCCTTGGCGAGGTCGCCGGAGAACTTGATGCCGCCGTCGGCGATCACGGGAATGTCGGCTTTCTTCGCCGCCTCCACCGCATCCATGATCGCGGTGAGCTGCGGCACGCCGACGCCCGCGACGATGCGCGTGGTGCAGATCGAACCCGGGCCGATGCCGACCTTGATGCAGTCCGCGCCCGCGTCGATCAGCGCCTGCGCGCCGTCTTCGGTGGCGACGTTGCCGGCGACGACCTGCACCGAGTTGGAGAGGCGCTTGATCCGGTTCACCGCATGCAAAACGTGCCGCGAATGACCATGCGCGGTGTCGACTACGACGAGGTCGACGCCGGCATCGATCAGCCGTTCGCTGCGCTCGAAGCCGGTGTCGCCGACCGTGGTCGCGGCGGCGACCCGCAGGCGGCCGTGCGCATCCTTGCAGGCGAGCGGATGGGCGACCGCCTTCTCCATGTCCTTCACGGTGATCAGGCCGACGCAGCGATACTGGTCGTCGACGACGAGCAGTTTTTCGATGCGGTGCTTGTGCAGCATCCGCCTCGCCTCGTCCTGGCTGACATGCTCGCGTACCGTGACGAGGTTTTCGTGCGTCATCAGCTCGGAGACTTTTTGCCGGCGGTCGGTCGCAAAGCGCACGTCACGGTTGGTGAGGATGCCGACCAGCTTGCCCGGCGTGGCCTTGCCTGCGCCGGTGACGACGGGAATGCCGGAGATGCCGTGATCGCTCATCAGCTTGAGCGCATCGTCGAGCGTCGCCTCCGGGCTGATGGTCAGCGGATTCACCACCATGCCCGACTCGTATCTCTTGACCTGCCGCACCTGCGCGGCCTGGCCCTCGGGATCGAAATTGCGGTGGATGACGCCGAGGCCGCCGGCCTGCGCCATCGCGATCGCCATCCGTGCCTCGGTGACGGTGTCCATGGCGGAGGCCATGATCGGGATGTTGAGCGGAATGGCGCGGGTGACGCGGGAGCGGATGTCAACTTCGGAGGGAAGCACGTCCGACAGGCCCGGCTTCAACAGCACGTCGTCGAACGTAAAGGCTTCGCGGATGCCTTGAAGACCTTGCACCGTGGCCATCTGCCAACTCCTTCCTGCGGCCATGCCGCAAATGCTTATGGATGAGCGCCGCCCTCGGCGTACCTTGCGGCATCGCCGTCGAATCGGAGCCCATCGGTGGGGTTGACGCCGGTCGATAGCACGACCGGGTGACGAATCAAAGCAATTCGGACCGGTTGCCAGCCATGCACAGGCTTTTTTTGCGTCAGATCAGCGTGGACAGCCCGGCGGCGGACCACCACCGTCATTCCGGGGCGCGACGAAGTCGCGAGCCCGGAATCCATCCGGCAGCGGTCTCTGCGGCCTAGTGGATTCCGGGCTCGCGCCAAGAGGCGCGCCCCGGAATGACGAGGGAGCGAGAGTCCCTGCCAGCTCACGCCTCGCCGCGCCCAGCAGCGCGAAGGATGTAGATCATCACGGGACCTCCGGCGTCCGGCGCAACCACGGGTCACACCGTTGTTACGCGGGATTTAGGTGCTATGCGTGGTTCCGCAATGGTCTCGGCCCGGCGGCGGTGATAAGCCGCAAGTCCCACCTTTCCTTCTGATTTCCATTACCAATCCGTCATGTCGATCGACAAGCAACGCGTGATTCCGCTGATCGTGGCCACCGCACTGTTCATGGAGAACATGGACTCGACGGTCATCGCCACCTCGCTGCCGGCGATCGCCGCCGACATCGGCACCAGCCCCCTGACGCTGAAGCTCGCGATCACCTCGTATCTGCTGTCGCTCGCGGTGTTCATCCCCGCGAGCGGTTGGACCGCCGACCGGTTCGGCGCGCGGCTGGTTTTTGCGATCGCCGTTTGCGTGTTCATGGTAGGCTCGGTCGGTTGCGCGCTGTCAACCTCGGTCACCGATTTCGTGTTCGCGCGCATCCTCCAGGGCATGGGCGGCGCGATGATGACGCCGGTCGGACGCCTGGTGCTGCTGCGCTCGGTCGACAAGAGCGCGCTGGTCAATGCCATGGCCTGGGTCACGGTCCCTGCCCTGATCGGTCCCGTGATCGGGCCGCCGCTCGGCGGCTTCATCACGACCTACGCGTCGTGGCACTGGATCTTCCTGATCAATATCCCGATCGGACTCCTTGGCATCTTCATGGCCCTGCGCTTCATCGATCCCATCAAGAGCGAGACGCAGGAGAAGTTCGATCTCTACGGCATGGTGCTGGCGGGCATCGGGCTCGCCGGCATCGCGTTCGGACTGTCGGTCGCCGGGCTCAACCTGCTGCCGTGGAGCACGGTCGCGGCCCTCGTCGTGGGCGGATCGATCTCGATGACTCTCTATGTGCTTCACGCCCGGCGGACGGGATCGCCGGTGCTCGACTTCTCGCTGCTAAAGCTGCCGACCTTACGCGCCGCCGTCCTCGGCGGCTTCATGTTCCGGCTCGGCATCGGCGCGCTGCCCTTCCTGCTGCCGCTTCTGATGCAGATCGGGTTCGGGCTGACGCCATTCCATTCGGGCCTCGTCACCTTCGCCTCCTCACTCGGCGCCATGGGCATGAAGACGCTGGCCGCGCGGATAATCCGCACCTTCGGCTTCCGCAACCTGATGGCGGTGAACGCGATCGTCAGCGCATTCTTCCTCGGCGTGTGCGCGCTGTTCACGGTGACGACCCCGCTGCTCATCATCATGGTCATCCTGGTGGTCGGCGGCTTCTTCCGCTCGCTGGAGTTCACCGCGATCAACACGGTCGCCTATGCCGAGGTCGAAACCGCGCAGATGAGCCGCGCCACCACGCTCGTCAGCGTCAACCAGCAGCTCGCGGTCTCCGCCGGCGTTGCCGTCGGCGCCGCCTCGGTGGAGACGACGATGTGGCTGCGCCATGTCAGCGAGCTCGACGCGACCATGTTCGCACCGGCCTTCGTCGTCGTCGCGCTGACCTCGGCGGCCTCGAGCTGGTTCTTCTGGCAGATGCCTCATGATGCGGGCCACGAGATCTCCGGCCGCAAGGCGGTCGAGATCTCCAGCCGCAAGGGCGCGGCAAAGAGTGCGGCGAGCGCCGCCGTCAAGGCGGCGACTGAGGATACGCAGGACATGCGGGATCAGCGGCTGGGGTAGTGCCTCGCCTCGTCATTGCGAGCGAAGCGAAGCAATCCAGAATCTTTCCGCGGAGACTCTGGATTGCTTCGTCGCTTCGCTCCTCGCAATGACGGAGTTTGGGGCTAGGCCTTCGCCTCCCCCCGAAATCCCGTCGCCAGCACATAGCGCTCCGAGGAATCCTGCCGGCTCGCGGCCGGCTTGACGTGACGTACGGTGGCGAAGTCGCGCTTGAGCTGGGCGAGCAACTCGGCGTCAGCACCGCTCTGGAACGTCTTCGCCAGGAACGTGCCGCCGGGCTTGAGCACGTCGCAGGCAAAGGCTGCGGCGGTTTCGACCAGGCCGACGATGCGGAGCTGGTCGGTCTTGCGATGGCCGGTGGTGTTGGCGGCCATGTCGGACATCACGACGTCGGCGCCGCCTCCTAACATCGCGGTGAGCCTCGAAGGCGCGTCATTGTCCATGAAGTCGAGCTGCGCGAAATCGACACCGGGGATCTCCGGCATCTCCAAGAGATCGATGGCGACGACCTTGCCCTTGCCGTCGACCGAGCCGACGCGCTTCGCCGCGATCTGGCTCCAGCCGCCGGGCGCAGCGCCAAGATCGACCACCGCCATGCCGGGCTTCAGCAGACGAAACTTGTCGTCCATCTCCAGCAGCTTGAACGCGGCGCGCGAGCGATAACCTTGCGCCTTGGCCTTGGCGACATAGGGATCATTGAGTTGCCGCTCCAGCCAGAGCTTTGACGACAGCTTGCGCTTGCCGCCGGTCTTGACCTGGACGTGCAAGCGGCCGGTGGTGTCCTTCGCCATCTCACCAGCTCCTGAGCGCGCCGTCCTCGCGCATCATCTCGACCAGCATGCCTTCGCGTAAGCCGCGGTCGGCAACGCGCAGGCGCGGCAGCGGAAAGGCGCGGCGGATGGCGTCGAGGATGGCACAGCCGGCCAGCACGAGGTCGGCGCGCTCGACGCTGATGCAATTGTTGCCGGCGCGTTGCTCATAGCTCATGCCGAGCAGCTTATTGATGGTCGCGGTGATGTCGGCATCGTTCATCCAGATGCTGTCGATGCGGCGGCGATCGTAGCGCGGCAGGTTGAGATGGATGCCGGCGAGCGTCGTCACGGTGCCGGACGTACCCAAAAGGTGCATGTCGGCGAGATCGCGCCCGTGCTCTTCCGCGAACGGCGCGACATGGTTCGCGACCTCCTGCTCCATCGCAGCATAGATCTCCGGCGTCACGTCGCGGCCGCCGAAATGCTCGGCCAGCGTCACCACGCCGAGCGGAATCGACATCCAGGCCTTGATGCGCGGCTGGGGATTTTCGTCCGTAGGATCGCGCTCGATCCGAACCAGCTCGGTCGAGCCGCCGCCGATGTCGAACAGGATCGCACCGCGCCCCCTGGGATCGACCAGCGGCGAGCAGCCGAGCACGGCCAGCGCCGCCTCGGTCTCGCGGTCGATCACCTCGAGCTCGATGCCGGTCTCGGCCGCGACGCGGCTGCGAAAGCCTTCCGCGTTCGAGGCCGCGCGGCAGGCTTCGGTGGCGATCAGCCGTAGCCGTCTTGCTTTGCGCAGGTTGATCTTGTCGCGGCAAATGCTGAGCGCCGCGATCGCGCGCTCGATCGCCGCCTCGCTGATGCAGCCGGTCGCCGAGACGCCCTCGCCGAGCCGGATGATGCGCGAGAAGGAATCGACCACGCGAAAACCATCGCTGGTCGGACAGGCGATCAACAGCCTGCAATTGTTGGTGCCGAGGTCGAGCGCCGCATAGACGCCGGTTCCCGGCGCCGGCGCGGGGACGGCCGATGCGGCGGCAAGCGCCACCGTCGCCATCGACCCCTCCAGGCCCCCGTCCGGCGCATGGCCGTTGTGGAGCCGCGTGTGGTCATTCATACAAACGTCTTTCCGCGGCCCGCTGGGCCGATCTGGAATTGCTTTTTCGCCTGAAACTTTAGCAGCGCATTAGGCCTGCGCAACAACGCATCACATAGGACCATGCCCATTCGTGCGTTGTCGTGAACGGGGCCGTGGGTTATCTGAACGGGGTCGGTCCTTCAGGCGCCCGCGAAACCCGCGCAAATGCCGGCTTTTCAGGACATTTCCATGCAAGAACACACCAAATCGTCGACGCTCGAAAACGCTATTGCACTGCAAAAATACGGCGTTGGACAACCGGTCCGCCGTAAAGAGGACGACACGCTGGTGCGCGGCAAGGGCCGCTATACCGACGATTTCAACCTGCCCGGCCAGGCCTACGCCGTGATCGTCCGCTCGACCCATGCCCATGGCGTGATCCGCGGCATCGGCACCGAGGCCGCCAGAGCGATGCCGGGCGTGCTGGGGGTGTGGACCGGCACCGACCTTAACGCCGCCGGCTACGGCCCCTTCACCTGCGGCCTGCCGCTGAAGAGCCGTGACGGCTCGCCCCTGCTCCAGACCAACCGCCAGCCCCTCGCGACCGACAAGGTCCGCTTCGTCGGCGATCCCGTCGCCTTCGTGGTTGCGGAGACGCTGGCGCAGGCGCGCGACGCGGCCGAAGCGGTTGAGGTCGATGTCGAGCCCTTGCCGGCAGTGACCGACCCCGAGGAGGCCGCAAGACCCGGCGCGCCACAGCTCTACGACCACATCCCGAACAACGTCGCACTCGACTATCACTATGGCGATGTGGAGAAGGTGAACGCCGCCTTCGCCGGCGCCGCCCATGTGACCAAGCTCGACATCGAGAACACCCGTGTCGCCGTGGTCTCGATGGAACCGCGCGTGGGGCTCGCGTCCTACGACAAGAAGACCGAGCGCTACACCATCCAGGTGCCGACGCAGGGCGTCGCTGGCAACCGCGCCAACCTCGCCAAGAACCTGAAAGTACCGAACGAAAAGGTGCGCATCCTCACCGCCAATGTCGGCGGCTCCTTCGGCATGAAGAACATCAACTACCCCGAATATATGTGCATCCTCTATGCGGCCAAGGAACTCGGCCGCCCGGTGAAGTGGCTCGACGAGCGCTCGACCAGCTTCCTCTCGGACAGCCACGGCCGCGCGCAAAAAATCCATGCCGAGCTCGCGCTGGATGCCGAGGGACATTTCCTCGCGGCAAAGCTCGAAGGCTACGGCAATCTCGGCGCCTACATCACCGGCGTTGCGCCCGGCCCGCTCTCGCTCAACACCGGCAAGAATTTCTCCAGCGTCTATCGTACGCCGCTGATGGCGGTCGACATCAAGACGGTGTTGACCAACACCACGCTGATGGGCGCCTATCGCGGCGCCGGCCGGCCCGAGGCGAACTACTACATGGAGCGCCTAATCGACCGCGCCGCGGACGAGATGGGCATCAACCGGCTGACGCTGCGCAAGCGCAACTTCATCAAGCCGAACCAGATGCCGTTCCCGGCCTCGTCCGGCGTCACCTATGACAGCGGCGACTTCCAGTCGGTGTTCAACAAGGCGCTCGAGATCTCCGACCACGAGAACTTCGCCAAGCGCAAGAAGGAGAGTAAGAAAGCCGGCAAGCTGCGCGGCATCGCGGTCGGCTCCTATCTCGAGGTCACCGCGCCGCCGAGCGTCGAACTCGGCAAGATCGTGTTCGATCCGGACGGCACCGTGCAGCTCATCACCGGCACACTCGACTACGGCCAGGGCCACGCGACGCCGTTCGCGCAGGTTTTGTGCGCGCAGCTCGGCATCCCCTTCGAGAGCGTCAGGCTGGTGCAGGGCGACAGCGACATCGTCCACACCGGCAGCGGCACCGGCGGCTCGCGCTCGATCACGGCGAGCGGCATGGCGATCGTGGAGGCCTCCAAGCTCGTGATCGAGAAGGGCAAGCGCGCCGCCGCGCACATGCTGGAAGCTTCCGAGGTCGACATCGAGTTCGCCGATGGCAGCTTCACCATCGCCGGCACCGACCGCAGCATCGACATCATGGAGCTCGCAAAGCGCCTGCATGAGGGCAAGGTGCCTGAGGGCGTGCCTGACTCGCTCGACGTCGATCACACCAGCGACGTTGTGCCGTCGGCCTTCCCGAACGGCTGCCACGTCGCGGAGGTCGAGATCGATCCGGACACCGGCGTGGTGCAGATCGTGCGCTACAGCGCCGTGAACGATTTCGGCACGGTGATCAACCCGATGCTTGTGGCGGGCCAGCTCCACGGCGGTGTCGTCCAGGGCATCGGCCAGGCGCTGATGGAGCAGATCCGCTACGACGAGAGCGGCCAGCCGATCACGGGCTCGCTGATGGACTACGCGCTGCCGCGCGCCGAGGACGCGCCGTTCATGACGGTCGGCGATCACCCGGTGCCGGCCAAGAGCAATCCCTTGGGCACCAAGGGCTGCGGCGAAGCGGGCTGCGCCGGCAGCATGTCGACGGTGGTGAACGCGGTGCTCGATGCGCTCTCGGACTACGGCGTCAAGCATATCGACATGCCGCTGACGCCGGAGCGCGTCTGGCGCGCGATCCAGCAGGCGAAGGGCGGGGCGTAGGGGCGACTTCCTGCTTCCACAATCATCACTGTCATCGCCCGCGAAAGCGGGCGATCCAGTATTCCAGAGACGTCGGAGGGGTACGGAGAAGCCGCGGCGTACTGGATGCCCCGCCTACGCGGGGCATGACACCGTAATTTGGGTTAGACGCGCTCGCTGCCGCCACACCCGCAATCGTCATCGCCCGCGAAAGCGGGCGATCCAGTATTCCAGAGACGTTGGAGGGATACGGAGAAGCCGCGACGTACTGGATGGCCCGCATTCGCGGGGCATGACACCGTAATTTGGGTTAGACGCGCTCGCTGCCGCCACACCCGCAATCGTCATCGCCCGCGAAAGCGGGCGATCCAGTATTCCAGAGACGTTGGAGGGATACGGAGAAGCCGCGGTGTACTGGATGCCCCGCTTTCGCGGGGCATGACACCGTGTTTGCGGCGACGCGCGTGCCCCTTACCGCCCTACGCCGCCGCCTGCTCGCGCGGCTGGTAGATCGCGGTGTGGTGGCAGTGCACCAACGGCGTTTCCCCGTTGGCGACGACCAGCGCGTCGAGCTCGACGAAGCGATGGCCCTTCTTCTCGTAGTTCGCGATGACCTTCGCCCGCGCGGTGATCTCGTCGCCGGCACGCGCGGCCGACAAGAGCTGCATGCGGCTGCCGACATGGATCCACGGGCCCAAAATCGTGTTGTCGACCAGCACGCGGTTCATGACCCGCTGGATCAGGCCTGGATGGCCAAGCCCTTCGCGCGCGAACATCGGATCGGCCTCGCGGATGTCGGCGAGATAGTCGGCAGCGTCCTGCCCGGCCCAGCGGCGCGGCACTGTCCCGAGCCATTTGCCCGCCTCGAATGTCGCGGGGCTGATCGGCTTGCGCTCGGTCACGGCCGGGACCGCGACATAGTCGTTCAAAGCCACCGCCGGCGCGGCAGCCGGCAGCGAGGCGGTGCCGGTCGCGCAGAGCTCGGTGCGGCTGAACACCTCGATCGTGAGCAACTCGTTGTGCTCGGTCGCATCGATATCGGCGGCCTCGCCGTCATAGACCGGCTTGATGAAGCGCGCCTCGATCAGCCCACGCGCAAGGAAATCGCGGCCCCAGCGGGCGATCGGCACATGCATCATGTAGGCGAAGACATCGGCGCCGGGCACCAATCCACCGGAAAAGCCGAAGCGGCGCGCCACCGTATCGTCATGCATCTTGTTTTCGGACTGCTTGGCCGTGTTGTAGGCCTGCACGCGATAGGTTTCGAGCCGGTTCGGCATGGGGTTCACCTTCCCTAATTTCTTGCCCTGAATTCTTGTTGTTTCGGGCGCGATGGTAGGGCCTGAGGAACCGGGGTCAATCCCCTCGCCTTTGCGGCCCGAATGGGGTACCACGCCGCCGATGACTGACACCACCACCCGCATCTATGTCGACGCCGACGCCTGTCCGGTGAAGGACGAGATCTATCGCGTCGCGATCCGGCACGGCGTGCCGGTGAGCGTGGTCGCCGGCAATTTCATCCGCGTGCCCCAGGATCCGCTGATCGAGCGTGTCGCGGCGGGCGCCGGCATGGATGCGGCCGACGACTGGATCGCGGAGCGCGCCGGTCCCGGCGACGTCGTCGTGACATCAGACATTCCGCTGGCAAGCCGCTGCGTGAAGGCGGGCGCGGACGTCATCGCGCCGAACGGCAAGCCGTTCACGGAAGAGTCGATCGGCATGACGCTCGCGGTGCGCAACCTGATGACTGACCTCCGCTCGGCGGGCGAAGTCACCGGCGGTCCCAGATCCTTCGCGCCGCGCGACCGCTCCGCGTTCCTCTCGGCGCTCGACCAGACACTGCGCCGGATTCAGCGTCGCCGCCCCGAGCAGGCCATAGCGAGCGAGGGCTGATCGTGGCGCCGCCGCTGATCCAACTGAAGGACATCAGGCTGACCTTTGGCGGCACCCCGCTTCTGACCGGCGTCGAGCTCAACGTCGCGCCAAGCGAGCGCGTCTGCCTGATCGGCCGCAACGGCTCCGGCAAGTCGACGCTGCTGAAGATTGCGGCGGGACTCGTCGAGGCCGACGCCGGCACGCGCTTCGTGCAGCCGGGCGCGACGGTTCGCTATTTGCCGCAGGAGCCGGATTTCGGCGACCACAAAACCACGCTTGCCTACGTCGAGGCCGGGCTCGCGCCCGGCGATGACCATCACCAGGCGCGCTATCTGCTGGAGCAGCTCGGGCTGACCGGCGAGGAGACTCCCGCAAATCTCTCCGGCGGTGAAGCACGGCGCGCGGCGCTCGCGCGCGTGCTGGCGCCCTCGCCCGACATCCTGCTTTTGGACGAGCCGACCAATCATCTCGACCTCACCACCATCGAATGGCTGGAGAAGGAGCTCGACAGCCGGCGCAGCGCGCTGGTCTTGATCAGCCATGACCGCCGTTTCCTCACCAACCTC
Source organism: Bradyrhizobium sp. ISRA442 (assembly GCF_038085055.1). NCBI lineage: Bacteria > Pseudomonadati > Pseudomonadota > Alphaproteobacteria > Hyphomicrobiales > Nitrobacteraceae > Bradyrhizobium > Bradyrhizobium sp. ISRA442. The sequence goes on along the minus strand of NZ_JALGCN010000004.1, from coordinate 90,581 downwards.
TCGCGCTCCACGGCCTGGCTCGATCGCGGCAAGATCAAGCAGATCGACCGCGGCTTTGCCGCATTCGAGGCCTGGCGCGACGGGGTGCTGGCCGAGGAGGAGCGCGACCAGCACAAGCTCGACCGCAAGATCGTCGACGAGGAGCGTTGGCTGCGCCACGGCGTCTCCGGCCGGCGCAAGCGCAACGTCAAGCGGCTCGCCAATCTGCACGCGCTCCGCGCGCAGCGGCGCAACTATCGCGGCACGGCCGGCAGCGCCAGTCTCGCGGCGGCGGAAGCGGAGCAGTCCGGCAAGCTGGTGATCGAAGCCAAGGGCGTCAGCAAGGCCTATGGCGAGCGCAACATCGTCGAGAATTTCTCCACCCGGATCCAGCGCGGCGACCGCCTCGGCATCATCGGGCCGAACGGCGCCGGCAAGACCACGCTGGTCAATCTGCTCACCGGCGGCGCGCAGCCCGACTCCGGGACGGTGCGGTTAGGGGCCAATCTGGAGATGGCGACCCTCGACCAACACCGCGAAAGCCTCGATCCCAAATCGACGCTGGCCGAAGCCCTGACAGGCGGCCGCGGCGACCACGTCATGGTTGGCGGCAAGCCGAAGCATGTCGTCGGCTACATGAAAGACTTTCTGTTCGCGCAGGAGCAGCGCGGCACGCCGCTCGAAGTGCTTTCGGGCGGCGAGCGCGGCCGGCTGATGCTGGCGCGCGCGCTGGCCAAGCCCTCGAACCTTCTCGTGTTGGACGAACCGACCAACGATCTCGACCTCGAGACGCTCGACGTGCTGGAAGAGATGCTCGGCGACTACGAAGGCACGGTGATCCTGATCAGTCACGACCGCGACTTCCTCGACCGCGTCGTCACCTCCGTGATCGCACCCGATGGCGACGGCGGATGGATCGAATATGCCGGCGGCTACAGCGATATGCTGGCGCAGCGCGGCGCCGACCTGAAGCGCGAGACGGTCAAGGGGCAGCCTGTCGCGGAAAAGAAGGAAGAGCGGCCCGTTGCTCCGACGTCGGCGCCGAAACGCCGGTTGAGCTTCAACGAGAAGCACGCGCTCGAAACGCTGCCCAAGAAGATCGAGACGCTTCACGCCGATATTGCAAAACTGCAGCGCGTGCTCGACGATCCCGGTCTCTACGCCAAGGATCGCAAGACATTCGACGATACGTCCGCCGCGATCGCCAAGGCCCACGAAGAACTTTCCGCTGCTGAAGACCGCTGGCTCGAACTTGAAATGCTCCGCGAAGAGATTGAACAGGCTTAACCATGACAACGACTCTCGCCGCCAAGATCGCCCGTGAATATGGCACGCCCTGTGCCGTCATCGACATGGACAAGGTCGAGCGCAACATCGCGCGGATCCAGAAGGCCTGCAATGAGGCCGGCGTCGCCAACCGGCCGCACATCAAGACACACAAGAACCCGACGCTCGCCAAGATGCAGATCGCGGCGGGGGCCAAGGGCATCACCTGCCAGAAGCTCGGCGAGGCCGAGATCATGGCCAATGCCGGCATCGACAATATCCTGATCAGCTACAATCTGCTCGGCGAGGAGAAGATGGCGCGTCTCGGCGCGCTGCAGGCGAAGGCCAACATGACGGTGGCCGCCGACAATTCGACCGTGGTCGCCGGCCTGCCCAAGGCTGCGGCCGCCTCCGGCCGTCCACTGTCGGTCGTGGTGGAATGCGACACGGGGCGCAAGCGCGCCGGCGTCGAGACGCCGGCCGAGGCGGTGGCGCTGGCACGCGAGATCGCGGCATCGAAGGGGCTGCAATTCGCCGGGTTCATGATGTACCCGACCGAGACCGGCTGGGCCGAGGCGCAGAAATTCTACGATGAGGCGCTGGCGGGCGTGCGCGCGCACGGGCTGGAGGCCCCGATCGTGTCGACCGGCGGCACGCCCAACCTCGTCAATCTCGGCAAGCTCAAGGGCGGCACCGAGCACCGCTTCGGCACCTACATCTACAACGACCGCATGCAGGTCGCGGCCGGCTCCGCCACCTGGGACGACTGCGCTCTGCACATCTATTCGACGGTCGTCAGCCGCGCGGCGCCCGAGCGCGGCATCCTCGATGCCGGCTCGAAGACGCTGACGACGGACACCGGCGGCCTCGACGGCCACGGCCTGATCCTGGAGCATCCCGAAGCCAGGATCGCGCGCTTCGCCGAAGAGCACGGCTTCCTCGACCTCTCCCGCAGCAACACCCGCCCGAACGTCGGCGACGTCGTGCGCATCGTGCCCAATCACGTTTGCGTCGTCGTCAACATGATGGACGAGGTGGTGATGGTCCGTGGCGAGGAGATCATCGGCGCACTGCCGGTGGCGGCAAGAGGCAAGCTGCGCTAGGCGCCGATCAGCGCCTGCAGTTCGCGATCCAGCCCGTCGCGGAACAGCTTGATCGGACGCGCCAGCCGGCCGGCGGGCGGGCGATGCACGATCCACGCGCGCACCGCGGGATTGAAATCCCGCGCCGCGACCGGCTTGAGCTTGTCGCGAAACGCGCTCCGCTTCAGCCCGATCGGCGTCACAAGGCCGACGCCGAGGCCGCGCGCGACCAGAGACAGGCGAAGCTCGCTGTCGAGCGCCTCGACGGCAATGTTGAACGGCAGATGCTCGGCATCGAACCGGCGCTTGAGCGTGTCGCGAAAGCCGCAGCCGTCCTGGTTGATCACCCATGATATTTGCGACAGGCGCTCCAGATCGACGATGCGCGGGATCTTCATGTCGCGCGCAACGACGAACACCACCGGCTGCGCGCCGAGATCGTCTGCGACGAGGTCGGCTGGCGGTACTGCGCCATCGGGCAGGCAAATCGCGGCCGCGTCGAGTTCGTTGCGGCAGACCCGCTCGACCTGGTTGGGCGACCAGCCCGAGACGATGCGCACGCTCAGCGCCGGAAATTCGGCGCGCACGGCATCGAGCGGTGCAGTGAGCCCGGCCTCGGAGAGAAACGGCGTGAGCCCCAGCCTGAACTCGCCGCGCACTACGCCGTCATTGGCGACTCCCGACTTGAGATCGTCCAGCATCCTGAGCAGGCGGCGGCCCTGCTCATAGGCCTCATAGCCCGCGGCCGTCGGCTTCAGCGGCTTCGAGAGCCGATCCAGGAGCTGCGCACCCAGCATCTCCTCGAGATTCTGGATGCGCCGTGTCACGCCGGGCTGGGTGAGGTTGAGGCGCGCTGAGGCCGCAACGATCGATCCGGTCTCGACCACTGCGACGAAGGCGACAAGGTCATGGGTGTTCATAACGAACTCGCATATTCTTTATAGGCTTATTTGAATTGTAGCATATTAGGGAGCCCGCTTAAAGGACCCGCATCACAGCCTGCGAGGTCCCATGACCATCTTCGAAACCACCAAGCTTGCGCCCGCAAAGCAGCGTGCCGAGCGATCCCTGATCTGGCTCGGCGCCGTCACCACCGGCGTCGTCGTCACCAACCTGTTCGCGCCGCAGATTCTGGTTGGCCTGATCGGCCGGTCGCTGGCCATGACCGCCTGGCAGGCGGGCCTCGTCAGCACGCTCACGCTGCTCGGCTATGCGCTCGGCCTGTTACTACTGGTGCCACTCGTCGACCTCATCGAGAACCGGCGCCTGATCCTGCGGACACTCGGCTGCGCCATTCTCGCTGCCCTTGCGACGGCGCTCGCGCCGACGCCGTCGCTTCTGCTGCTGGCCACCTTCGTCCTCGGCGCCTCCTGCGCGGCCATCCAGATGATGGTCCCCCTCGTGGCGTCCATGGTGGCGCCGGAGCGTCGCGGCCAAGCCATCGGCGAGGTCATGAGCGGATTGATGATCGGCATCCTGTTGTCGCGCCCCGCGGCGAGCCTCATCGCCGATCTCTGGAGCTGGCGTGCCTACTACCTCCTCTCGGCCATCCTGATGGCGTTACTTCTGGGCGCGCTCGGCCGCTATCTGCCGACGCTGCAACCGGCGGCCGGTGAAAGCTACGGCGAATTGCTGCGTTCCTTCCCAAGGCTCCTGCGGGAAGAGCCTGTGCTGCGCGTGCGGGCCTGGACCGCGGCGCTGGTCATGGCGTCCTTCACTGCGTTCTGGGCCGCGGTCGCGCTGCGGCTGCCGGACGTGCCATTCGCCCTCGACGCCAAGGGAATTGCGGCTTTCGCCCTGATCGGCGTGGCCGGCGCAGCCGCGACATCGCTGGCCGGCCGCTGGGGCGACAAAGGCTGGGCGCGCCCGATGTTCCTTGCGGCCCATCTGCTCATCATCGCCTCGCTCGCGCTCTGTGCCTGGGCCGGTGTGATGGAATCACGAATAGTCGCCCTGCTTGTATTGAGCCTCGGCACGATCCTGCTCGATGTCGGCATCACCACCGACCAGACGCTGGGCCGCCGCGCCATCAACCTGCTGCGTCCCGAAGCGCGCGGCCGCATCAACGGCCTGTTCGTTGCGCTGTTCTTCATCGGCGGTGGCGTCGGCGCTGCCGCGGCGTCGCTGGCCTGGACTTACGGCGGCTGGACCATGGTCTGTGTCGTCGCCGCGAGTTTTGGCGTGCTCGGTCTCCTCACCGATCTCATGACCAGGACCGGTACGTCATGACGCGCCCGCGCCATCCTTCGAGGCTCGCAGCGAAGGCCTCGGCGGCGTTCTAGGAACGTTTCAGCCACTCCAACGCACCCCGCCCCGCGGCGGCGCCAGTCGCAAACGAGGCCTGAAGCAAGTAGCCACCAGTCGGCGCTTCCCAGTCGAGCATCTCACCGGCTGCGAACACGCCCGGCAGCTTGCGGATCATCCAGCTCGCGTCGATCTCACTGAAGGAAATGCCTCCGGCACTCGAGATCGCGCGCGCGATTGGCGCAACGCCGGTGAGCTTGATCGGCACGGCGTTGACGAGCTCGGCCAATCGCTCGGCCGGCATTGCCGATAATGATTGGCCTGCCCCGATCGCCGCTTCCTGCAACAATCCGAGCGCAACGGGCGAAAGCTGCACGGCTTTGCGCAGAAAGTTGGAGAACGACTGCTTGCCGCGCGACACGGACAGACGGCGGACCAGCTCGGCGCGATCGAGGTCAGGCCGCAAGACGACCTCGAGAGCAGCCTCGCCTCTCGCCGCGATCGCCTCGCGCAACTCAGCCGACAGCGCATAGATCGCGCCGCCTTCGATGCCGGTGCGCGTGATGGTCGCCTCGCCGCGCACGCGGTGCGGGCCGCAGCTCAGGCCAATGCCCTTGAGCGGCTGGCCTTCGAAGCGCGTGCGGAAGACATCGGACCAGGCGATGGTGAAGCCGCAATTCGCGGGCCGCAGCGGCGATATCGCAAGCCCTTTGTCGACGAGGATTTGCGTCCAGCCGCCGTCGGAGCCGAGCCGCGGCCAGCTTGCGCCGCCGAGCGCCAGCACGGTGAGGCGGGCTGCAACAGCGGACGTGCCGCCGGGTGCCCGAAACAGCAACCGTCCCTCATCATCCCAGCCGGTCCAGCGCTGGCGAAAGGCAAAGCGCACGCCGCTGGCATCAAGCCGGCGCAGCCAGGCCCGCAACAAGGGCGATGCCTTGAACGCCTTCGGAAAGACGCGGCCACTTGAGCCGATAAAGGTCGGCTCGCCCAACCCTTCGCACCAGGCACGCAACGCATCCGGTGGGAAGGCCTCGATCGCCGCTTGCAGGTTCGCCGTCGCCTCGCGATAGCGCGCCATGAACAGCGGCACTGGCTCGCTGTGCGTGAGGTTGAGCCCACCGCGACCGGCCATCAGGAATTTGCGGCCAGCCGACGGCATCGCATCGTAGACGGTGACGTAAGCACCGCCTTGCGCCAGCACCTCCGCCGCCATCAGTCCGGCGGGACCGGCACCGATGACGGCGACGTGGTTTTCGGTTGAGGTCATGGCGTGAGTTTAGGCCAGATTCTCGCGCCACAAACAGGCTCGTCATTCCCGGGCGCGTCCGCTTGGGCACGAGCCCGGAATCCACTAGGCAACGCGCTGTGCGGCACGATGGATTCCGGGCTCGATGCTCCGGGCCGCTCTCGCGCAGTCCCGTCGCATCGCCCCGGAACGACGGCGGTTAGAGTTTGATGCCGGCGCGGGCCGCGGCCTGCGCCACATATTTCTGCGTTTGCTCGAACGCGCCCGTCAGCGCCTTGGCCTTCGACATATCGCTGATCTCGGCGAAACGCGCGGCGACGGCGTCGGGGGTCCATTCGGACTCCGGCAGGTTGATGCCCTCGCTCTCCAAAATCTTGATCACCGCGAAGGAGCCGGCACCGGCGCCCATGATGGTGCGGGTGGGCGCATCCTCGCTGAGGAGATATTCGACCGCCGGCGTGATCGCGTTCGGCTTCATGAGCTGCAGCGCCTGCGGCGGCAGCAGCTCCTCGGTCATGCGGGTGGCCGCCGTCGGCGAGATGATGTTGACGCGGATGTCGTTCTTGCGGCCCTCTTCGGCCAGCACGTTCATCAGGCCGACCATGCCGGACTTCGCCGCGCCGTAATTGGCCTGGCCGAAATTGCCGTAGAGACCGGAGGACGAGGTGGTCAGCACGATGCGGCCGTAGTTGCGGTCGCGCATGCCGGCCCAGGCCGCCTTGCAGCAATAGAAGGTGCCGACGAGGTGCACGTCGAGCACCTTCTGGAAATCGGTGGTCTCCATCTTGCCGAACGACTTGTCGCGCAGGATGCCGGCGTTGGCGCAGAGGAGATCGACGCTGCCCCACTCCTTGGTGGCGCGCTCGACCATGGCGGTGACCTGCTCGAAATTCGACACGTCGGCGCCGTCGGCCATCGCCGTGCCGCCGGCCTTGCGGATCTCCTCGACCACGGCCTCAGCCGGCGAGAGCGAGCCGCCGGTGCCGTCGCGCGCGCCGCCGAAGTCGTTGACCACGACCTTGGCGCCGCGGCTCGCCAGCCCCAGCGCATGCGCGCGCCCCAGACCATTGCCCGCGCCGGTGACGATGGCGACGCGTCCGTCAAACCTGATTGCCATGAGTGAAGTCCTGTTCTTCCGTTTCCTTCTCCCCTTGTGGGAGAAGGTGGCGCGAAGCGCCGGATGAGGGGTCTCTCTCCACAGATGCGCTCGCGGAGAGAGACCCCTCACCCGCCTCGCGTTCCGCGAGGCACCCTCTCCCCCAAGGGGAGAGGGTCCGAGTGCATCGATTGGAGAGCTTTTGAGCAGCGATGGATTGCCGGGTCAAGCCCGGCAATGACGGGCACGCTCAGGCGAAATAGATCAACCCGAGCCACTCGGCGACCAGCGCCGGCTTGTCCTCGCCTTCGATCTCCACCGTGACGTTGGTGCGGGACTGCAATTCGTTGGGCTTGCGCAGCTTGGCTTCAGTCAGCACGAAGCGGCCGCGGACGCGCTTTCCGGCGCGGACCGGCGAGATGAAGCGCAGCTTGTCAAAACCGTAGTTCACGCCCATCGTGGTGCCGGCGATGACCGGCATCACCTCGTAGGACATGATCGACAGCAGCGACATCGTCAGGAAGCCGTGCGCGATGGTGGTGCCGAAAGCCGTCTCCTTCTTCGCACGCTCGGGATCGACATGGATGAACTGGTGATCCTCGATCACGTCGGCATAGCTATTGATGCGGGGCTGGTCGATCAGGTGCCACGACGACACGCCGACCTCCTTGCCGACCAGGGCCTGATAGGCCTCAAGGGAAATCGGCGGCTTCTTCCAAACTTCGTTCACTTAGGTCTCACTCCGGGTTTTCGGCAGCTCCGGAAAGTCCTCTTCCCGGAATTCGCGACCGCGCAGGGGATCGGTGCGATCGTCGTCGCGTTCGAGCCGGCGTAGCTGCACGCGGCGAATTTTTCCAGAGATCGTTTTCGGCAGCTCGGTGACGATCTCGATGCGGCGGATGCGCTTGAACGGCGCAAGGCGCGTGTGCAGATGCTTGAAGATCGACAACGCGGTTTCCGGCGTCCGCTCCGCGCCCGAGGTCAGCAGCACGAACGCCTTGGGGATCGCGAGCCGGATCGGATCCGGGCTCGGCACCACGGCGGCTTCCGCGACCAGCTCATGCTCCAGCAGCACGCTCTCCAGCTCGAACGGGCTGATGCGGTAGTCGGAGGACTTGAAGACGTCGTCGGACCGCCCGACGAACGTGAGATAGCCTTCCTCGTCCGCGAAAACGACATCGCCGCTGCGATAGAGCGTGCCTTCGGCGCCCGACAATTTGCCGTCGTCGCCCTGGTAGCCCTGCATCAGGCCGGCGGGACGATCCGCGCCGAGCAGCAACGTCACCTCGCCCTCTTTCGCCGGATGACCGTCGGCGTCGCTGATCTGGACGCGATAGCCCGGCAGCGGCCGGCCCATCGAGCCGACCTTGACCTTCTGACCCGGCGAGTTGCCGGCGAGCGCGGCGGTCTCGGTCTGGCCGTAGCCGTCGCGGATGGTGAGACCCCAGGCTGCCTGGACCTGGTCGATCACCTCCGGATTGAGCGGCTCGCCGGCGCCGCAGACTTCGCGCAAGGCCACTTTGAAGGACGAAAGGTCCTCCTGGATGAACAGCCGCCACACCGTCGGCGGCGCGCACAGCGTGGTGACGCCGCAGCGGCCGATGGTGGCGAGCAGGCCTTTCGCATCGAAGCGCGGCTGGTTGACGACGAACACGGTGGCACCCGCATTCCATGGCGCGAAAAAACAGCTCCAGGCATGCTTGGCCCAGCCGGGCGAGGAAATGTTGAGGTGAACGTCGCCGGGCTTCAGCCCGATCCAGTACATCGTGGAGAGATGGCCGACGGGATAGCTGCGCTGGCTGTGTCGCACCAGCTTTGGCTTGGCCGTGGTGCCGGAGGTGAAATAGAGCAGCATCGGGTCGTCGGCGTTGGTCGGACCATCGGGCACAAAGCTCTCCGACGATTTCGCCGCCTCATCGTAGGCACGCCAGTCATCGGTGGCCGCGCCGACCACGATGCGGACGAGATTTTCGGTGCCGAGCCCCGCGAACTTCGCGACCTGGTCTTGCGCCGCCACCACCGCCCTCGCCTTGCCGCGATCGAGCCGGTCGCGCAACTCATCGGCGGTGAGCAGCGTGGTCGCAGGAATCACGACGACGCCGAGCTTCATCGCGGCGAGCATGGTCTCCCACAGCGGAACCACATTGCCGAGCAGAAGCAGAAGATGATCGCCGCGCTTCAGGCCTTGCGCGCGCAGGAAGTTCGCGACGCGATTGGAGCGGCGCGACATCGTCTCGAAAGACAGCTTGGTCTGCTGGTCCTGCGCGTCGACGATCCAGAGCGCGGGCCGGTCCTTGCTCTCCGCATTCGCCGCCAGCTCGGCGTCGAACCAGTCGAGCGCCCAGTTGAAGGGAACCGGATCGGGCCAGCGGAAACCCTTGACCGCTGTCTCGTAGTCCGTGCGGTGCTTTAGCAGAAAGGCGCGCGCTTCCTGAAATGTCGTCATCAAGCTTTCCCGGCCAACTCCCTAACGTGCTTGATAATTCCGGAAAAATCCACCCCGCCATGGCCGGCTGCATCGAAAGACTGATAGATCTCCTGCGCATGCTTGCCGAGCGGAGTCGCGGCGCCCGCCGCCTTCGCGGCGTCCTGCGCGAGCGTCAGGTCCTTCACCATCAGTGCCGAGGCGAAGCCCGGCTTGTAGTCGTTGTTGGCGGGCGAGGTTGGCACCGGGCCCGGCACCGGGCAATAGCTCGTCAACGACCAGCACTGGCCCGACGAAGTCGAGGCGACGTCGAACAGCGCCTGATGCGAGAGCCCGAGCTTCTCTGCGAGCGCAAAGGCCTCGCTCACCGCGATCATGGAAATGCCGAGGATCATGTTGTTGCAGATCTTCGCCGCTTGTCCCGCGCCGGCACCGCCACAATGCACGATCTTCTTGCCCATCTTCTCCAGCACGGGTTTTGCCGTCGCAAACGCTGTCTCCTCGCCGCCGCACATGAAGGTGAGCGTCGCGCCCTTGGCGCCGCCCGTGCCGCCGGAGACCGGCGCGTCGACCGACAGCACGCCGTGCTTGGCGGCAAGCGCATGCGCCTGCCGCGCGCTTTCGACGTCGATGGTCGAGCTATCGATGATCAGCGCGCCCTTGGCCATCGCGGGAATGACCTCGTTCCAGACGCCGAGAACATGCTTGCCGGCCGGCAGCATGGTGACGACGATGTCGGCCCCCTTCACGGCCCCTGGCGCACTGTCGGCAATGCTGGCGCCATCGGCCTTGGCCTGGTTGCGGGAGGCCTCGACCAGGTCGAACGCAACGACCTTTTGGCCGGCTTTGACTAGATTGGCCGCCATCGGGCCGCCCATGTTGCCGAGACCGATGAATGCGATCGTGGCCATCTTCGTCTCCTCCGCTGATGCGCGTTTCGCTCTGTCAGTTGAATTTCAGCTCGTCGGCGCCGATCTCGGCGAAATACGGCGCCACCATGTCGGGCGTGACGTCCTCGATCCGCGGCGGTGACCAGGTCGGATTGCGGTCCTTGTCGATCACGGCGGCGCGCACGCCCTCGCGGAAATCGTCGCTGCGGAAGACTTCGAGCGCGGCGCGATATTCGCGCACCAGGCACTCCTCCAGACTTGACGCCTGACGTGCGAGCCGCAGCAGCTTCAACGTCACCACCATGCCGCGGGGCGACTTCTCGCCAAGAGTCTTCAGCGTGGCTATCGCGAAGTCCGAGCCGTCGCGCTTGAGCGCAGCGACGATGTCTTCCATGCGGTCGAACGCAAACAGCACGTCGGTCGTCGCCTGCTTGGCGGCCACGGGTCCGGCGGTCCCGCCGGTCGCAAATCCGTCGATGAGCTTACTGACCTCGGCCGCGGTCGCGCCCGGGCGAACTTTCGTCAGCGCCTCGCGCAGCGCCGGCAGCTTTGTGGCGGGGACCACCGCATCGGCAAACTTCGCGTGGATCGCATCCGGGCCGTTCATGGTCTGGCCGGTCAGGCCAAAATACGTGCCGATCTCGCCGGGCGCGTGCGACAGCAAATAGGTGCCGCCGACATCGGGGAAGAAGCCGAGGCCGACCTCGGGCATCGCAAGCTTGGTACGATCGGTCACGACGCGATGGCTTGCATGCGCGGAGAGACCGACGCCGCCGCCCATCACGATGCCATCCATGAAGGCGACGTAGGGTTTTGGAAATTTCTTGATTCGGGCGTTGAGGATGTATTCCTCGCGCCACAGGATCTTGCCGAGATCGCCGTTGACCTTGGAGCTCTCCCAGAGCGCGCGGATGTCGCCGCCGGCGCACAGGCCGCGCTCGCCGGCGCCTTCCAGCAGGATCACGGCAACCGCGGGATCGGTCTCGAATCGGTCGAGCGCCTTTTCGATGTCGCGAAACATCTCCAGCGTGACGGCGTTGATCGCCTTGGGGCGGTTGAGCCGGATTACGCCGGCAAAACCTTCGACGCGCGCAACCAGATCGCCTTCTTCCACCATCGCCGTCATCGTGCGCCTTCGATCAGTTTGCGCGCCACGATGAGCCGCATGATTTCATTGGTGCCTTCGAGGATCTGGTGCACGCGCAGGTCGCGCACGATCTTCTCGATGCCGTATTCGCTGAGGTAGCCGTAGCCGCCGTGAAGCTGCAGCGCATGGTTGGCGACCTCGAAGCCGATATCGGTGCCGAAGCGCTTGGCCATCGCGCAGAGCATGGTGGCATCGGGGTCCTTGCGGTCCAGCGCCGCCGCGGCGCGCCACAAGAAAGTGCGTGCGGCCTCCAGCTCGATCGCCATATCGGCGAGGCGGAATTGCAGCGCCTGGAATTCGTCGAGCCGCTTGCCGAAGGCCTTGCGCTCCTTCATGTAGGCGCGCGCCTTGTCGAGCGCGGCCTGCGCGCCGCCGAGCGAACACGCCGTGATGTTGAGGCGGCCGCCGTCGAGCCCGGCCATCGCGATTCTGAAGCCGACGCCCTCCTCGCTCAGCCGGTTGGCCACCGGCACGCGCGCGTTCTCGAACATCACCGCGCGGGTCGGCTGCGCGTTCCAGCCCATCTTGCGCTCATTGGCGCCGAACGAGACGCCCGGCGTCTTGCCGTCGATGACGAGAGTCGAGATGCCGCCGGGCCCGTCGCCGCCGGTCCGCACCATCGCAACGAGAATATCGCTGCCGCCGGCACCCGAGATGAACTGCTTCTGGCCGTTGAGAACATAGTGATCGCCGTCGCGCACCGCGCGGGTGCGCAGCGCCGCCGCGTCCGAGCCGGCGCCCGGCTCGGTCAGGCAGTAGCTTGCGATCAGCTCCATGGTGCAGAGCTTCGGCAGCCACTTCTGGCGCTGGCTGTCGCTGCCGTAGGCATCGATCATCCACAACGCCATGTTGTGGATGGAGATGAAGGCCGAGGTGGTCGGGCAGCCGGTCGCGAGCGCCTCGAAGATCAGCGCCGCGTCGAAGCGCGTCATGGCGGAGCCGCCGACATCGTCGCGGATGTAGATGCCGCCCATGCCGAGCGTGGCGGCCTCGCGCATCACGTCGACAGGAAAATGCTTCTCCTCGTCCCAGCGCAGCGCATGCGGCGCGATCTTCTCCGCCGCAAACGCCAACGCCATGTCGCGAACCGCGATCTGATCCTCGTTCAGAGCGAACTGCATCATCGCCTCGCTCTAAAAAGAATTACTTCATCAGCGGGATCGAGAACTCCGCACCCTCCTTGACGCCGGACGGCCAGCGCGAGGTCACCGTCTTGGTCTTGGTGTAGAATCGGATCGAGTCCGGGCCGTGTTGGTTGAGATCGCCGAAGCCCGACTTCTTCCAGCCGCCGAAGGTGTAGTAGGCGATCGGCACCGGAATCGGCACGTTGATGCCGACCATGCCGACGTTCACCTTGGCCGCGAAGTCGCGCGCGGCGTCGCCGTCGCGGGTGAAGATGGCAACGCCGTTGCCGTAGTCATGGTCGGACGGCAACGCCAGCGCTTCCTTGTAGTCGTGTGCGCGCACGACCGAGAGCACCGGGCCAAAGATCTCTTCCTTGTAGATGCGCATGTCCTTGGTGACGTTGTCGAACAGCGAACCGCCGAGATAGAAGCCCTTCTCGTAGCCCTGCATCTTGAAGCCGCGGCCATCGACGGCGAGCGTCGCGCCTTCCTTGAGGCCGATGTCGATGTAGCTCTTGACCTTCTCGACCGCCTCACGCGTCACCAGCGGACCGTAATCGGCCGACGGATCGATCGAGGTGCCGATCTTCAGCGACTCGACGCGTGGAATCAGCTTCTCCATCAGGCGATCGGCGGTGGTCTTGCCGACGGGAACGGCGACGGAGACCGCCATGCAGCGCTCGCCGCCCGAGCCGTAGCCTGCGCCGATCAGCGCGTCGACGGTCTGGTCCATGTCGGCGTCGGGCATGACGATGGCGTGGTTCTTGGCGCCACCAAAGCACTGGCAGCGCTTACCGGTCTGCGCGGCGCGGGTATAGATGTATTCGGCGATCGCGGTGGAGCCGACGAAGCCGATGGCCTTGATGTCGGGATCGTCGAGGATGGCGTCGACCGCCTCCTTGTCACCGTTGACGACGTTGAGGATGCCGGCCGGCAGGCCCGCTTCGATCATCAGCTCGGCAAGCTTCATCGGCACGCCGGGATCGCGCTCCGACGGCTTGAGGATGAAGGCGTTGCCGCAGGCGATCGCGGGCGCGAACTTCCACATCGGGATCATCGCCGGGAAATTGAACGGCGTGATGCCGGCGACGACGCCAAGCGGCTGGCGCAGCGAGTAGATGTCGATGCCGGGACCGGCGCCTTCGGTGTACTCGCCCTTCATCAGGTGCGGAATGCCGCAGGCGAACTCGACCACTTCGAGACCGCGCTGGATGTCGCCCTTGGCGTCGGGAACGGTCTTGCCGTGCTCGCGGGCCAAGAGCTCGGCGAGCTTGTCGTAGTCGCGCTGCACCAGCTCGAGAAACTTCATCATGACGCGGGCGCGGCGCTGCGGATTGGTCGCAGCCCATTCCGGCTGCGCGGCGCGCGCGTTCTCGACGGCGGCGCGGACTTCAGCCTTCGACGCCAGCGCCACCTTGGCCTGGACGTCGCCGGTCATCGGCTCAAAGACGTCGGCGGTGCGGCCCGACGTGCCCTTCACTTCCTTGCCACCGATGAAATGTCCGACTGCGCGCATGAATACCTCCCACGGAACGGGTTAGATCGCTTTGACAAATCCTATTGACCTGCATTTTATAGGATTCAAGTCTGAGATATTGCACCATAGATGTGCGAAAATGCTGGATCAAGGCGCGATCGACTGGGATGATTTTCGTTTCGTGCTGGCCATCGTGCGGGGCGGCTCGGTCTCGGCTGCGGCCAAGCAACTCGGCGTCGACCATGCCACGGTGATCCGCCGCGTCGACCGGCTCGAACGGCACCTCTCCGCAAAGCTGTTTGACCGGCGCAAGACCGGCTATCTCCTCACCGAGGCCGGCCAGCGCGTCGCCGACAGTGCGGAAGCGATGGAATCCACCATCGTTGCCAACCAGGAGCAGGTCGGCGGCTCGGTGGCGCGCCTGACCGGCACGGTGCGGATCGGCGCCCCCGACGGCTTCGGCACCGCCTTCCTGGCGCCGCGGCTTGTGGCCTTTGCCGATCGCTATCCCGATCTCGATCTGCAACTTGTGGCAACCGCGCGGCTGTTCAGCCTCTCCAAGCGCGAAGCCGACATCGCCATCAGCCTGACCATGCCGAACGAGGGTCGGATCGTTGGCCGCAAGCTCTTGGACTACCGCCTCGGGCTTTATGCCGCACCTGCCTATCTCGACCGCCACCCCAGGATCACCTCGCGCGAGGTGCTCCCGCAGCATCGCTTCGTCGGCTATATCGAGGAACTGCTGTTCACGCCGGAGCTGGACTATCTGCCGCAGGTCGCGCCGCGCCTTTCGGCGCGCTTCCGCAGCGCCAATCTTATAGCGCAGCTCAACGCCACGCTGGCCGGCTTCGGCATTGCCGTGCTGCCGCACTTCATGGCGAGCGACTATCCGCAGCTCATCCCGGTGCTGCGGGACGAGGTCTCGATCACTCGAACGTTCTGGATGCTCATGCACGCCGACAGCAAGGATCTCGCGCGCATTCGCGCGGTGGCGGATTACATCAGCGAGATCGTGGAACAGGAGCGGGGACTGTTTTCGGGGCGATGAATTGGGGCCACCTCTTCTCTCGCTCCTTGCTACAGAAGCGGTGGGTTACGCCTAACGGACTGCGCTTCGCGCAGCCGCGGGGCTAACTCACCCTACGGCAGCTCGCGCTAATTCTGCTTCTCGCGCGGCTTCTTCGCCGATACCTTCGCCGGCTCGCGGCGGGCGCCATCGAGCGCGCTGTCCCTGCCCGCCTTCAGCACCTCGTCCGACAATTCGCTGGAACCAGAAATGCGCGCCAGCAGCATGGTGCCAGCCATGGTCGCCAGCGTCGCGATCGCTTGCTTGCGCGCCGCCTTGCGCGGCAGGTTGGGGATGAAGTCGGCCATCATCTCGATCATCTCGTCGAGCTTGCCAGCAAAGGCCTTTCGTGTCTTCGGGCTCTCGCGCGCGATCTCGGCGCCGAGCGAGGGGATCGAGCAGCCGTGCCCGGGATTGTCACGATGAAGCGCCGAGAGATAGCTCTCCGCGATGAGCGCCAGCCGCTTTTCGGGAGCGGCCTCGTCCGTGATCTTGCGCCAGTGCTCCATCGAGCGGTCCATGGCGTAGGCAAAAGCCTCGATCACCAGCGCCTCGCGGGAATCGAAATGCGCATAGAAGCCGCCATGGGTCAGGCCGGCTTCCTTCATGAGGTCGGCAACGCCGATGCCGTGGGCGCCCTTTTCGCGCAGCCGTACGGAGGCCTTCCTCACGATGCGGTCGTGGGTTTCCTGCTTGTGTTCCCTGGAGTAGCGCATGCTGATCCCATTGGATGTCGGAAATCATCTAATACACGACAATTGCCCGATTGGCGCATTAATTCGCAGTTAAGTTGTTGCCGATCATCGAAAAGGTTGCAGTTGCATGGACCGCCAGCGCCCCCTTCCCGTCGCGAACGAAGCCTTCGGCGTAGCTGCTCTGGCGTCCCAACTTGATCACCTTACCTTCGGCCGAGATCAGCCCGGACCGGATCGAGAGCGGGCGCAGGAAGGTCAGCTTTAGATCGAGCGTGACGGACCCTTGCCCGGCCTCCAGCCTGGTCGAGATCGCGCATCCCATGGCGGTGTCGAGCAGCGCCGCTGCGGTCGCGCCGTGCAGGAGGCCGATGGTGTTTTCGAGATCCTCGCGCGGCTCGAGTTCCATGACGATCCGGCCGGGCTCGACTACGGCCATGGTGAAGCCAATCAGCTTGGCGAAAGGCGGCGGCGGCAGGCGGCCGTCGCGAATGCCCAGCATGGCGTCCATGCCCGAGAGTCCCATGGCCGCCTTCGCAACCGGTGCCGGCACCTGCCAGTCCACCACGCGCTCGCGCCGGTGCGCGGGCGAGAACAGGTCGAGTTGATCCGTGTCGGTCATGGGGTGCCTCTTTGTATGATACGCATCATACTATCTGACGGACTTCGTGTTGGCAACTCAGTCGCCCTGCCCGCTTGACAAGCGGAGCATTTCAGCCCGGAAGTGGATCCGACCGATGCGCACGGCGCGCACGTCCACAAAGCTTCGAGATCCCGCTATGGAAATGCTCAATCATCACTGCGGCGTGGCGCGCGATGGGCGCGACGTCGTTCATGTTGCAATCTGCAATGCCGGCTCGCTCAACATCCTCGGCTCGCCCGTCACCGATGCGGTGCGCGAAGGCCTGCAGCAGCTTGCCGCCGACCGCAGCATTCGCGTGGTGGTGCTGCGCGGACAGAGCGAGAAGAGCATGATCGGCGGCGCCGACATCAAGGAAATGGCGAAGCTGGACCAGAAGTCGGCCGAAGCCTTCATCAGCCGCCTGCGCGATCTCTGCGAAGCCGTGCGCGCCTTCCCTGCCCCGGTGATCGCGCGCATGCCGGGCTGGTGCCTCGGCGGCGGGCTCGAAGTCGCAGCCGCCTGCGACTTCCGGATCGCCGCGCACGATGCGCATTTCGGCATGCCGGAGGTGCGTGTCGGCATTCCCTCGGTGATCCATGCCGCGCTCCTGCCACGCTTGATCGGCTGGGCTCGCGCGCGCTGGCTGGTGATGACGGCCGAGAACATCGACGCGCCGACGGCGCTGGCCTGGGGACTGGTGGACAGGGTCGCCGCGCCGGACGAACTCGACGCTGAGGTCGAGCACACCATCGAAAGCCTGCTCGAATGCGGCCCCGAAGCGCTGCGGTCGCAGAAGGCGCTGCTGCGTCAGTGGGAAGAACTGCCGCTGACGGAGTCGGTGAACCTCAGCGTCAAGGTGTTCGGCGAGTCGTTCCTGAAGGATGAGCCGACCCGGCTGATGCAGGCGTTCGTCAATCGGAAGCGGTAGGCTATCTCCGCGGGAGCGGTGTCATGCCCCGCGAAAGCGGGGCATCCAGTACGCGGCGGCTTCTCCGTATCCTTGCGCTGCCTCTGGAATACTGGATCACCCCCCTTCGCGGGTGATGACAGCGTCGCATGGGGCAAGATCTGCGCCAACAGCAGCAAGCTCCGCTGATCACTCCAACAAAAATCTCATTCGAGTCACGACAATTTCTCATGCCGGGTGCCGTTGCAATTTTTGCGTCGCATCATATGATGATCATAATCTTACAGATGCATCATCTTTAGGGAGCCCCGTCATGGCCGAAGCCGCCGATCCCGTCGTCATCGTCTCCGCTGCCCGCACCCCGCTCGGACGTTTCATGGGCGAGCTTTCGCCACTCGCCGCGCACAAACTCGGATCGCACGTGATCGGAGCAGCGCTCGAACGCGCCAAGCTTGCGCCGGAGAAGGTCGACGAGGTCTTCATGGGCTGCGTGCTGCCGGCCGGCCAGGGCCAGGCACCGGCACGCCAGGCGGCGCGCGCGGCCGGCCTGCCCGACGCCACCGGCGCGACCACCATCAACAAGGTCTGCGGCTCCGGCATGAAGGCGACTATGCTGGCGCACGACATCATTCGTGCCGGCTCGGCCGAGATCGTCGTCTCCGGCGGCATGGAGAGCATGAGCAATGCGCCGTATCTGCTGGCAAAGGCGCGCGGTGGCTATCGCGCCGGCCACGACCGTATCATCGACCACATGATGATGGACGGGCTGGAAGACGCCTACGAGACCGGCCGCTCGATGGGCGATTTCGGCGAGGCGACGGCCGAGACCTATCAGTTCACCCGCCGCGACCAGGACGCCTACGCGATGGAGACCCTGACCCGCGCGCGGAAGGCGGTCGAGGGCGGCGCGTTTAGGGCCGAGATCGCGCCGATCACGCTGAGCGAAAAGGCAGGTCCTCGCGTCATCGCCAATGACGAGCATCCGCTGAAGGTCGATCCGACGAAGATCCCAGGGCTGAAGCCGGCGTTCCGCGCCAACGGCACCATCACGCCGGCGGCCTCTTCTGCCAATGCCGACGGCGCCGCCGCGCTCGTGCTGACGAAGCGCTCGCTCGCCAATCGGGGCGGCCTGCCGGCGTTGGCCGAGATCAAGGGCCACGCCACCCACAGCCAGGAGCCGCAATGGTTCACCACGGCGCCGATCCCGGCGATCCGCAAGCTGCTCGACAAGGTCGGCTGGAGCGTCGGCGACGTCGACCTGTTCGAGATCAACGAGGCCTTTGCCGTCGTGGCGATGGCGGCGCAGCGTGATCTCGGCATTCCCCGCGACAGGCTGAACATCAACGGCGGCGCCTGCGCGCTCGGCCATCCCATCGGCGCCACCGGTGCACGGCTGATCGTGACGTTGCTGCATGCGCTGGAGGCGCAGAACCTCAAGCGCGGGGTCGCGGCGCTCTGCATCGGCGGCGGCGAAGCCACCGCGATCGCAGTGGAGCGGCTCGCGCGCTGAACGACGATGACGTCCGAAATTGAGGGAAGTCTGGCATTTTAGACTTCCGACTCCTGTGCCAGACTGCAATGATGACGCGGGCCTCCCGGCGCCCGCCAACCACGATTGAGGGGCTATGATTTCGAACTGGCTCGCGGCAGCACTTTCCCGCCGTAATATCCACTACGGCTGGGTGATGGCCGGCGTGACCTTCCTCGCCGCGCTGATCAGCGCCGGCACGGTCGGCGCGCCCGGCGTGTTCATCGTGCCGCTGCAGAAGGAGTTCGGCTGGAGCACGGCGCAGATCTCGTCGGCGTTGTCGATCCGCTTCATCCTGTTCGGGCTGATGGCGCCGTTCGCCGCTGCATTATTGAACCGCTACGGCCTGCGCAACGTGACGCTGGCCGCGCAGCTCATCGTGGTCTCCGCGCTGGTGGCATCGCTCGGCATGACCGAGGTCTGGCAGCTCGTGCTGCTGTGGGGCGTCGTGATCGGCATCGGCACCGGCATGACCGCGCTGGTGCTGGGCGCCACCATTGCCACGCGCTGGTTCGCGGCGCGGCGCGGGCTCGTCGTCGGCATCATGACCGCGAGCGTCGCCACCGGCCAGCTCGTATTCCTGCCGCTGCTTGCAAGCCTCACCGACCGCTTCGGCTGGCGGCTTGCGCTCGGCTTCGTCTGCGTCATGCTCGGCGTCTCCGCGCTGGCCGTCGCGCTCGCGATGCGCGACCGCCCAAGCGATCTGGGCCTGCGCCCGTTCGGCGACGAGGGCACCGAGCCCCTGCCCGCGCCGCCCGTCAGCCACGGCTCGATCACGGCCGTTGCGCTCGGCACGCTGCGCGACGCCTCGAAGTCGAGCGCGTTCTGGATCCTGTTTGCGACCTTCTTCGTCTGCGGCGCTTCGACCAATGGCCTCGTTCAGGTGCACCTGATTCCGATGTGCCTCGACTTCGGCATCCCGCAGGTGCAGGCGGCGAGCCTGCTCGCGGCGATGGGCATCTTCGACTTCTTCGGCACTATCTTCTCGGGCTGGCTGTCGGACCGCTACGACAATCGCTGGCTGCTGTTCTGGTACTACGGCCTGCGCGGGCTCTCGCTGATCTTCCTGCCGTTCAGCGACTTCTCGTTCTACGGCCTGTCGCTGTTTGCGATGTTCTATGGACTCGACTGGATTGCGACGGTGCCGCCGACGGTGCGCCTCACCGCGCAGAAGTTCGGCCCCGAGCGCGCCAACCTGGTGTTCGGCTGGATCTTTGCCGGCCATCAGCTCGGCGCCGGAACCGCCGCGTTCGGAGCAGGCCTGTCGCGGACGTTACTGGCGAGCTACCTGCCCGCGTTCTTCGTCGCCGGCGCGCTCTGCGTGTTTGCATCCCTGATCGTGCTGGCGCTCTCGCGCCAGCCGAAGCCGAAGCCGCAACCGGCGATGGCCTGAGCGAGCGTATTGGGCCGGCCCGCGCCGGCCTAATACCTGATCGTAGTGGTCACCCCGAAGACCGCAGCGCCGCCGATCTGCGAGCCAGCGTTTTGAAGGCGTCAGAGGTCAGCAGTTCGTTCACATCGAATGCAGTGACCACGAGCGCGTTAACGCTGCCATCCTTCGCATGGTTTATTCTGGTAGCCCTGCCTTGCGGAGCCCTTCGCGCATCGTCTTGGCGTTCGATTGTCCGCCCCGAGCAATCCATGTGGATATTGTGAAAGCGGGATCGAGCTCAAGCAAACGCGCTGCCGCCTCATGCGCCTCGGCGTCTCGTCCAGCGTGGGCAAGCGCGGCGGCCAAACAGCCGAAAGCTGGCCCAAATGACGGGTTCTGACGCAGGGCTTTCCTGGCCGCGGCGATGGCCTCCTCAAAGCGACGAAGCTCGATGAAGGCCATCCCCATTCCCACAGACAGCCGGTCCATCAGCGGGTCAACCGGGCTCATGCGCATGGCCCGTTCGAAGCACCGGATCGCCTCTTCGGGCACTCCCGCGGTGTGATAGACCCAACCCCTGTCGAGCCATACCCAGTACGAATTGGGATTGAGCGCGACCGCTCGGTCAACCATTTCGATACTGCCTTCGTAATCGCCGAGCATGAACGCCGAGACGACGGCAACTATTGACAGCGTTTGAGGATCACCATCGTCGACCCTAGTCGCCAAGCGAAGGAACCGAGCAGCCTCCCTCCGATCGAATTCAGGATCGCTGGCAAAGCCCACGGCGACGTTGAGCATGTGAGAGAGAGCCGCCAAAGCCGCGACAAAACCGAGCCCCGGGTCAAGCTCCAAAGCGCGATTGGCAAGCCTTATCGCCTCAGCCAAGCCTTTGGGGGTCGCTTTGGAATACTGAGACATGGCACGGAGCTGAAGATCATAGGCGGTGAGGTCCTCCGGTCGCCGTCGCGCTGCCGCCACGATTTCGGTTCGCATCAATTTCGGCAGGATCGCGCAGACGACCGCGGCCGCTATCTCGTCCTGGAGCGGGAAAATATCGCTCAAGTCTCGTTCGTAGCTATTTGCCCAGACATGCGCGCCCGTCACCGCGTCGATCAACTGTCCCGCGATGCGGACTCTCCCCGATGCCTTGCGCACGGATCCCTCAAGGACATAGCGCACGCCAAGCCTGTGGCCGATTTCCTTGATATCGACGGCTCGGCCCTTGAAAGTGAAACTCGAATTTCGAGCAATGACGAACAACCACCTGAAACGCGAAAGCGCGGTCGTGATCTCCTCAACCATTCCGTCCGCGAAATACTCCTGCTCCGGATCGCCAGTCATGTTCGCGAACGGTAACACGGCAATCGAGGGCTTGTCGGGCAGTGCCGGTGCAGCATCCAACAAGTGAATCCGGCTGTCCAAAGCCATCGCGCTGTCGGAAGCTCCATCTCTTTCGTGCACCACGCCGACGAAGCGGAAACCCTTGCGTGGCAGAGTCTTGATCAGGCGCTGTTGCTCTCCGCAATCACCGATGGCGGTGCGGGCGGCATTCAGCCGGGTCGTCAACGCAGCCTCGGAAACGATGCGCCCCTTCCATATCGCGTTCATGAGGTCGTCTTTGCTGACAACGCGCTCCCTGTTGCGGATCAAGTAATCGAGAATGTCGAAGACTTGCGGTGCAACGGAAACAGCATTAGCCCCGCGATGCAGCTCGCGTCGATCTGTGTCGAACACGTACTCCTCAAAGAGATAGCGCAAATTGCCAATCCCTGTCGGCGACCACCGCTGCGCGGAGCCGTCTTTGCACGCGTATGAAGGTAAAGAATAAGCCGCCGGTTAGGAAAATGTAAGCCGCGCGTCAAGCGTGTCCGGCCGAGAGCTGGCAGCCTCACTCGGGTAGAAATGCCAAGGAAAACACCCGATGAGCGCAATCTACAGCGCTGCGCGGATGCGGCGGACTGCCGCATCCCCACAGCAGGCTATCAGCCTTTTCCAGCGGCTCCGGAGCGCATGGCAGGAACGCCGCAGGCGGCGAGGCGTACAAGCCGACCTAAGTGCCCTCAGCGACAGGGAGCTCATGGATATCGGCACGACGCGCGGCGAGATCGACTACATCGCCTCGCAGCGAAGCATCGCGAGGCCGCATCGCTCGTCAGCCCAGCGCATTGGCGATGCACTTGTGATCCTGTTGCTCTTTAACGTGTTTAGCCTGATTTCCGCAGATCGCGCCCGCGCTCAATGCACTGCACAGGATGTTCTGCGCAATCACTTGGCGGTCAAGGCTGCTCCGGCGGCTCCCGGATCGCAGATTCCAATCAGCTCCGCTGCCGATGTCTCGGTTTGGAAGACGATCCTGATCGGGACGTTCGCGGATTCATTCGCTCTACGCCGCGCCATGGATGCAATAGGGTGCGGCGTCGGAAACTCGGCTGACGAGATACTCGCTCGACCCGCCTTTAGCCTGAGCGACAAGAAAGCCGAAGTCCAGCTTGTTGCCGTGTCGGTCGCCGAGCTTGGCTTCCAAGGTGAGACAGCGTCGTTGCGAGACATCTATGCGCGTGCACAAGGGCTCGGCTTTGGACTTGCTGCCGCCGAAATCGCGCCTCAGCTCAGGCTCCAGTATCTGGATCAGCCAATCGGTGAGTTTCTCACCATCGGGATGGAGCCTATCAGAACATGGGCGGGTGAACCGGTTCTCCTAACGGTCGCCAATGGCGGAGCAGGCCTCATCCTGATCGGCCAGGATGGCCACGACGACGCCCAAATATCGGTGATATCCCGCTTTGTGTTCGTGCGACCCGATAAACCCGCTTCTGCGGAGGCCGCAGCGATGGCCAGGTAATTCGGTTAAATGCTTAGGCCCGCCGCCACCTGCACAGCAGGCAGCGGCGAGCCGGTCACGGTTGTGCCGTGTACCTCAGCTCACCCGCGCGGGTTGACGACCGTGTAACCCCGCAGTGAACGCGCGTGCATTCGCGTTGCGTGTCCGCCCGAGTTGGAGTCATAGGCCATCCAGACGTCCCTTCCGAGGTGCTGCTCCAGGATGAAGACATGGCCGCGTCGTGCCGCCACCATTCCCGGCGCCGGCGATGTCCGCGGAAAGCGTAGCCAGTTGGAGGCAAGATTCAATTCCGGCACGATACGACCGAACACGCGCAGGGCCGCGCCACAGCCGCAGAACGACGACGGGCAACCAGCCGGCCTGCCGCCGACGCGAACGCCAGAGATGTTCACCGCCGTAGCGGCGCTACCAGTGTCGGTCACTGTCAGTTGCGTTGAACGATACGCTTGTAGTGAGTCCCGCGAAACTTGCTCGCGGCGCGTTTGCGAATACGAGAAGTCACAGGGCATGGTCACATTGCATCCGGGTGCTTGTGCTTGATGAATGCGATAGGGCCGTGCTTCCGAGGCGACAGAGCTAACGATAACCAGAAGACACGTAGAAACAACTTGCCTGAACATCGCAGGACTCCGAATTGATGGTCCTGCCCCGGGCAATGAGGAACCAATAACAGTTTGGCTGAAATGGGCCTAAACAACGGCCGAAAATGGCTGCATCTGCGCGCCGCTCGCTGTCCAAATGGTAAACGGGCAATTCCACCGTCGTCCGTCACAAAATTGCAAAGCATCCTCGTGATACTGATGGCTTGGCCAGCGCTTTCTTCATCAAGACGCATTTCGAGTGGCTAGGGCCGTCGATAGGAGGCGCGTGCGGCCGCCCCGACCATCGCTCTCATCGCCATTGCGTCAGGCGGAAACCAATGAGCTTGCCACCGCCAAAAATCGATAGCGGGTGGCTTTGATTGTCAGCTCAGATTGATTATCGTGAGGCCTTATTTCAGGAACTACTCATATTTTCAGGAGCACCCATTGTGTCATCGACCATCGAATCGATCGTTTCCGCTTATGTACGTTTGAAGAACCAGCGAGCGCTGGAGGACATGCAGGACCTTCGACGCCAGTTGCTTGGAAACCTGCAGTCTACGTCCAGCATCGATCCCCGTAAGGCTCTCGACGTCGTGCGTGAGGATCTGCGAGTTATCGAGCAAGGGCTGGAGCAACTCCGACCGCAGCCTGGGACGCTGCCCGATACCGAGTGGCGCTAAATTAGTCGCGCCGAAGCCGCCGCTGTTCAGGCAGTCATGGATTCCTTAGCGCTGAGTTTGGCGCGGGATCTCCCATTGCTCGAGGCGATCGATTGACGCCTGCCGTTCGTGCTGGCCTAGCCAAATCGTGAGGAGAACCAGCGCGGCGGCGAGAGCGCCGATGCCGAAATACAGGTTCCTCATGCGCGTTGAATGCGGAGCGCCGAAAATGGTTCCTGCATCGGGCCTTTCAGCGGATGCTACAGGGCAAGATCGGCAATGTTGGACTGAACAGATTCGGAAGGAGCCGGCACACAACCGGTGTCGTCCCGGCCTAGTGCGCAATTGCGCACGGGGGCCGGGACGACGGCGGAGATTGTGGGGCGCGTCCCCATCCGCCTCGTCATTGCGAGCAGCGGAGCAACGAACCAATCCAAACTGTCCCCGCGGAAGAATTCTGGATTGCTTCGCTGCGCTCGCAATGACGCCAGTAGCTACGGCCTGATCGTCATATTCCCCGGTGGCCCCGGCGTGCGCAGCGGCTCGGCGAGCCGCGCGAATTCGCAAAGCAGCGAACGCGTCTTGCGGGGATCGATGATCTCCTCGACCCAGAATTTCTCGGCCGAGCGGAACGGCGAGCGCAGCTTGTTGAGGCGCTCCTCGATCTCCTTAAGCTTGGCGACCCCATCCTCCGCCGCGTCGATATCGGCGCGGTAGGCGGCCTCGATGCCGCCTTCGAGCGGCAGCGAGCCCCAATAGGCCGAGGGCCAGGCGTAGCGGATCGAGAAGCGGTCGGCGGGCTGATGCACCACGCCTGCAACACCGAAGGCGTTGCGCAGGATCACCGTGCACCAGGGCACCGTGGTCTGGTTGACCGCGGCCATGGCGCGGACGCCGTGCCGGATGGTGGCTGACTTCTCCGCATCCAGGCCGATCATGAAGCCGGGGCAGTCCATGAGATAGACGATAGGCAGATGGAAGGTCTCGGCGAAATCGACCCAGCGCACCACCTTCTGGCACGCATCCGCCGTCCAGGAGCCGCCATAGTGAAAACTGTCGCTGGCGAGCAGCAGCACCGCCCTGCCCTCGAGCCGCGCGAGCCCGACGATGATCGGCTTGCCGAAGTTCCTTGCGACCTCGAAGAAGGAGCCCTTGTCGACGACCGACTCGATGATCGGCCGCATCTTGTAGACCTGCTTGCGGTTGCGCGGCACCGCGTTCATCAGCGCTTCTTCGGTGCGCTCGGGATCGTCGGTGCAGGGCAAGGTCGGCGGCAGCTCGTAGACCGACGACGGCAGATAAGAGAGGAAGCGGCGCGCGCAGGCAAACGCCTCCTCCTCGGTCTCGACGGCATGATCGATCGCGCCGGCGCGGGTCTGGATGTCGGCGCCGCCGAGATCCTCCTTCGAGAGATCCTGTCCGAGCGCCTTCACCACAGGCGGCCCGGCGACGAACATCGCCGAGGACTTTGTCATGATGGAGTAATGGCTGGCGGCAAGACGCGCTGCGCCAAGGCCCGCGACCGAGCCGAGGCCGAGCGCAACCACCGGCACGCGGGACAGATTTTCCGTCGTGAAGCGATACCAGCGCGTGCCGCCTATGCCACCCGGCAGATTGGCCGCGCCCTTGGTTTCGATCGTCTTCACCGAGCCGCCGCCGCCGGAGCCTTCGATAATGCGGACGATGGGCAGACGGAAGTCGTGCGCCATCTCCTCCGCCATCAGCGGCTTTGCGGAGATCGACGCATCGGCCGAGCCGCCGCGCACGGTGAAGTCGTCGCCGACCACGACCACGGTACGGCCCTCGACGCGCGCGCGGCCGAACACGCAGTTCGCCGGCGTCACGTGTTTCAGCTCGCCCTTTTGATCGTATTCACCGATGCCGGAGACGGCACCGATCTCGTGAAAGCTGCCCTTGTCGGTCAGCTTGTCGATGCGCTCCCGAACAGTCAGCCGGCCCTGGTCATGCTGTCGCTTGACCTTGTCAACGCCTCCCATCTCCCGCGCGAAGGCTTCGCGCCGAGCGAGCTCGTCGAGTTCCGGCTTCCAGTTCATTCACTCCCTCCGACCTGATGGGCTTGTTGTTGTTTTGAACTGCCATCGCGATCGGCTTGCGTGCGAGACGGTTGTTGAACACATCAGCTTCCGCGCCCTCAAGCAGGCTGCCCAGCGACCTGCCAAGCCCGACCATCAGCGGCGCGACCTCGTCATGCAAACGCTGCTCGTCATACATCGCGGCCAACAGGCCGATCGTGACGACGACGAAGGTCTGGTATTGCGGCGACCACATCGGCACGGCGAGGCCGTTGATGTGCGGGCTCCACAGACCACAGGCCACGACATAGCCATGCTCGCGCAGGAACTGGCGGTTGGCCTCGATGCGAGGCCTCAAGATCTTGGCGGTCTCGGGAGCTTCGCGTTCCATTTCCGCAATCAAGGCATCGCCGACTTCCGGCGCCAGTGCTGCCGTGTAGGCCGCGCCCGCGGCGGTCGACGCCATCGAGATGCGGCTACCGGTCCCCTCATGCAGACCGAGTGCGGACGCCGAGCGCGCGAATTGCAGATAGACGAGATGAAAGCGATCCGGCACGACGAAGCCGACCGTGCCCGGCAGTTGCTCGGCGACCTCCTGGAGGCGCTGGCGGATCATGGAGCGCAACTGGGCGCCCTTCATCATCGAGGCGCTCATCGCCACCGCGCTCGGACCGATGCGATACTTCTGATCGCGCGGCAGGTAAACGAGCTGTCCCATCCGCGTCAGCGTGTGGGTGAGCCGCGACACCGTCGATCGCGGCAGACCGCAGCGATTGGAAATCTCGAGATTGCCGAGTCGGGCCTCATGGCCCTCGAAGCATCGCAACACGTCGAACGCGCGCGAAACCACCTGGATGACATCGCTCTCACCGGCATCACCAGCGAGCACTCCTTGCCTACTCAACCGCTCCGAACGTCGTCCCATTGATCCCTACCGTTTGTTCCGCTCTGCGGAATTAAATTCCACTTGCAGACGAAGCTACCTCAGGCATTTTGCGACGACAACAAAAAGGCGATTGGCATGCCAGATATTAAGATCGTCACCGAGGTTGCAGGACGCGTGTGTGCGATTCCCGTGCAGGTTGGAGGAAGCGTCGCGGATGGCGATGACGTTGCAGTTGTCGAAGCGATGAAGATGGAGATACCGGTGCCCTCGCCTGCGGCCGGCACGATCAAATCGCTTCTCGTGAAACTCGACGATGTCGTCGCCGAAGGCCAGGCCATAGCGATCGTCGCGAGTTGAAACGCACTTCGTGGATATCTTCCGCGACAATCTGTCAGTCCGACTTTCGCATTCGTGGTACGGCGTTGCCATCGCCGATTCTCGATGACATGATCCGCGCCAAGCAAGAACGTCTTCACAACAAGGGGAGACGATTGGAGGGAAACATGCTTCGTGGGCTGCTCATGCTCGCGCCTGCCTTGGTTGCGGGCTTTTCTTTTGCGTCTACACGCTACGCCTCGGCTGAAGACATCAAGCTGCCGCCTAGTCTGACCTTCACCGCCTATGACACCGGAACCGCCGGCTTCAACATCGCGGTCGGCGTCGGCAAGATGATGAAGGATAAATACGGCACCGATGTGCGCGTGCTGCCCGCCGGCAACGACGTCGCCCGCCTCGCGCCGCTGCGCGCCAAGCGCGCGGCCTCGTCGGCGATGGGATCGGGCACCTATTTCGCACAGGAAGGCGTGTTCGAGTTCGGCAGCAAGGAATGGGGCCCGCAGCCGCTTCAGCTCATGCTCTCCACGGTCGACTGCAATTGCGGATCGCTTGGCGTTGCCGCGGATGCCGGCGTGAAGGAGCTCAAGGACCTCAAAGGCAAGCGGGTCGGCTTCGTGGTCGGCTCGCCGGCGCTGAACCAAAACTCGCTTGCCGTTCTCGCCTTCGCCGGTCTCACGAAAGACGACGTCAAGGTCGTCGAGTTCGCAAGCTACGGCGCGATGTGGAAGGGCCTGATCAACAACGATACCGATGCCGCCTTCGGCACCACCATCACCGGCCCCGCCAAGGAAGCCGAGACCTCGCCGCGTGGCCTGGTCTGGCCTCCGCTGCCCGCCAAGGACAAGGAAGGCTGGGCGCGCATGCAGAAGGTCGGCTCGTTCTTCTTCCCGCAGCTTGCGACCTGCGGCGCCGGCATCTCGCCGGAAAAGCCGGTCGAACTCGGCAATTACCCCTACCCGATCTTCGTCGCCTACGCCTCGCAAGCAGCGGATCAGGTCTACGCGATGACCAAGGCGATGATCGTGAACTACGACGCCTACAAGGACTCCGCGCCCGGCGCCGGCGGGCTTGCCGCCGACCGCCAGACCAAGAACTGGGTAGTTCCGGTGCATCCCGGCGCGGTCAAGGCGCTGAAGGAAGCCGGGCAATGGACCGACGCGCAGGAGTCCCACAACAACAAGCTGTTCAAGCGGCAAGAGGTGCTCGCGGCCGCCTGGGCCGACTACGGCAAGTCCAACCCGCCATCGGACGACAAGGCATTCCTCGACGGCTGGATGAAAGCGCGCGCGGCCGCGCTTGCCAAGGCCGACATGCCGAACGGGTTTGATTAGTCTGCAAGAAGCGCAGCCAGCCACCACGCGCGGGGTCGATCATGTCGTCTGTTTCAGTTTCACCCGGCCCGCAGGAGCAAGCCAAGCGGGTCGTATTCGACGACCCTCACGGCGCTGCCGGCAACATGCAGGAAGCCGAGGTGACGCGCGTGCGTACGTTGCGCGGCGCCTGGCGCTGGACGCTGGTGGCTGCGACCGCGGCAACGATCCTGCTCTGCATCAACCAGCAATTCTCGCTGCGCTTCTTCGTCGGCTACACCCAACTCAACACGGAGTACTTCTATCTCCTGATCGCCTTGATGCTGCCCTTCACCTTCCTGATCTTTCCGGGCAGCGAGCGCGCGCCGCTCGACCGGATTCCCTGGTATGACCTTGCGTTCTTCGTCGTGACCTTCGCGGCGGCGCTGCTGCTGATGTCGAACGTGCGCAAGGCGGCTGAAGCCGGATGGGAATTCGGCGGCGCGCCCAACAGCGTGATCGTCGCGGGTCTCGTGATGTGGGCGATGCTGATGGAGGCGCTGCGCCGAACCGGCGGCTGGAGCCTGCTGCTGAGCGTGCTGCCCTTCACCGTCTATCCTCTGTTCGCCGAATCCGCGTGGCTCGGGCCGTTCCGCGGCACGCAATCGACGCTGGAACAGGCGACCGCCTATCACGTGCTCTCGGGCGAGAGCCTGCTCGGCATTCCGATCCAGGCGTTCGCCGACACCGTGATCGGCTTTCTCGTGTTCGGCACCGCGCTGATGATGACGGGAGCCGGCAAGTTCTTCATCAATCTCGCCTTCGCGCTGTGCGGCACCTTCCGCGGCGGCGCCGCGAAAGTCTGCATCTTCGCGAGCGGCCTGCTCGGCATGATGTCGGGCTCGATCATCTCCAACGTGCTCACCGCCGGCACCATGACCATTCCGGTGATGAAGAAGAGCGGTTTTCGCGCCTCCTATGCCGGTGCAATCGAGGCTTGCGCCTCGACCGGCGCGGTGCTGGCGCCGCCGGTGATGGGCGCGACCGCGTTCGTGATCGCACAGTTCCTCAACATCAGCTACGCCGAGGTCGCGGTCGCCGCGATCATTCCGGCCGCGCTCTACTATGTCGGCCTGTTCATGCAGGTCGACGCCTATGCCGCGCGCCACGGGCTGAAGGGCATTCCGCGCGCCGAGCTGCCGCGGGTAATGGATACGATCAGGGACGGCTGGTACTACGTTTTCGTCATCGCGCTGCTGATCGTGATGTTGCTGTACTTCAAGCGCGAGAGCCATGCGCCATTCTATGCCACCGCGCTGCTGCTCGTTCTCAACCAGATCTTCTCCAAGGACACACGCTGGACCGCGGCGACGATCGGCAAGTTCCTCGAGGTCAACGGGCGCACCTTCGTTGAGCTCGTCGGCATCCTCGCCGGCTGCGGCCTCCTGATCGGCGCGTTCTCGATGACCGGCGTGGTGTCGAGCCTTGCCAACGACCTGCTGCGGCTTGCCGGCGACAACGCGTTTCTGCTGCTTGCGATGTGCGCCTTCACCAGCCTGATCCTGGGGCTCGGGCTGACGACGACGGCCTGCTACATCTTCCTCGCCATTCTGGTCGCACCGGCTTTGGAAAAGCTCGGGCTCAACCGCATGGCCGTGCACATGTTCATCTTCTATTGGGGCATGCTGTCGTCGATCACGCCGCCGGTCGCGATCGCATCCTTCGCGGCCGCGGGCATTGCCGGCTCGCCGGCGATGAAGACGGGCTGGGAATCGATGTGGGTCGGCAGCATCATCTATTTCATCCCGTTCTTCTTCGTGCTCAATCCCGCGCTGGTGCTGCAGGGACCAAGCCCGTATCTGCCCGGCCTTGGCCTGATGGCGCTCGCCGCGTTTGGCACGCTATTCATCTGCGGCGGCATCCAGGGCTACCAGGCCTTCGTCGGCGACCTCCGCGGCGCGGGCGCGCTCGAGTGGCCCATCCGCGTGCTGCTGGTGATCGGCGGATTCGTCGTTGCCACGCCCGGCGGCGGGATCATGCCGCTGTCGCAGATGCAGATCACGCTGCTGGGGCTCGCGATCCTGGCGCCGACGAGTTTGCTCGCCCTTCTCCTGGTGCGACGGCAGAGCCCGGTGCCAGACGGGTTGCGCGTGCCCTGATTGCGTTGCACAAAGAGAGGCGATGAAACCGCTATCGCCTCCCGCTTCCGCCTGGACCCGCTCGAAACCGCCCTTGCTGCGGTTTCTGGACAATTGCCTCAGCGAATTCTCCGCCGAGAACTCGGGCGCGGTCGCCGACTACATTCCCGAGCTCGGCAAGGCCGATCCTGCCCATTTCGGGATCAGCCTCGCGACGCTCGACGGGCATGTCTACGAGGTCGGCGACAGCCGGGTGCCCTTCACCATCCAGTCGATGTCCAAACCATTCGTGTTCGCGCTCGCGCTGGACCTGCTCGGCGCGGCACAGGTTGAAAGCACGATCGGTGTCGAGCCCTCGGGCGATCCTTTCAACTCGATCCGGCTCAACGCCGAGAACCATCCGTTCAACCCGATGGTCAATGCCGGCGCGATTGCCTGTACCGGCCTGATCCACGAGAGCAAGGGCGTTGATGCGTTCGAGCAGATCCGCGTTGCGCTCGGCCGCTTCGCCGGGCGCGATCTCGACGTCGACGAAGCCGTCTACGCTTCCGAAAGCCAGACCGGCGACCGCAACCGCGCCATCGCCTATCTTTTGCGCACCAACGCCGTGATCAAGGACAATGTCGCGGCCGTGCTCGACGTCTATTTCCGGCAGTGTGCGGTGCTGGTGACCGCGCGCGATATTGCGGTCATGGCGGCAACGCTCGCCAACCGCGGCCTCAACCCGGTCACGGGCGAGCAGGTGATGACGCCCTATGCAATCGCACGGACGCTGTCGGTGATGACGTCCTCGGGCATGTACGACTATGCCGGTGAATGGATCTACCGGATCGGTATCCCCGCCAAGAGCGGCGTCGGCGGCGGCATTCTCGCAGCGCTTCCCGCCCGCCTCGGGCTCGGCAGCTATTCGCCACGGCTCGACAAGCACGGCAATAGCGTGCGCGGCATCAAGGTCTGCGAGGCGCTGTCCTCGCATTACGACCTGCACATGCTCAACCGCAGCGACGACGCCCGCAACGCGATCATTGCCGACTACGACATCGGCAAGAGCCCGTCGCGGCGCGTGCGACGTCCGCAGGAGCGCGAGATCCTGGCCGCCCGTGAGCACGAGGTGCGGGTGATCGAGCTGGTCGGCACGCTGTCGCTGTCCGCCGTCGACTACGTGTCGCGCCGGCTCGCCGGCGGCCCGCGGCCGCAATTCGTCATCTTCGATCTCCATCGTGTCACCTCGACCACGCGCGCCGGCGCGCGGCTGGTCGCGGAAGCCTTCGAGGAGCTGGCCGCGCTCAACGTCACGGTGATCCTGTCCGGGGTCAAGCGCGCCTCCAGGGAGTGGAATGCTTTGCGGGAATGGACCGCGGAGCTCAAGAACGTCCGCGACTTCTTCCTGCTCGACACCGCGATCGAATGGGCGGAAGACCAGATCGTCTATCGCTACGGCGGCTCGATCGACTTCCACGAGACCACCGAGCTTGCCGAACAGCCGCTGCTCACCGGTCTGAGCGCGGAGGAGCTGACCGATCTGGCTTCGCTCTGCACGATCCGGACCTATCAATCCGGCGCGAAGATCCTCACGACCGGTGATCCCGCCGATGCCCTGTTCTTCCTGCGCAGCGGCGCCGTCCACGTCACGCTGCCGGACGGGGTGCGGCTGGCGACGCTGACCGCGGGCATGGCGTTCGGCGAGATGGCGCTATTGGAGCCGACCCGCTCCGCCGATGTGTTCGCCGACATGGCCGCGACCGCGTTCGAGGTGCCGCTTAGGGATTTCGAACGCTTCCGCAAGCAGCACCCGCGCGCCGGCGAGCGCATCATGCGCAATTTGGCGCAGCTCCTCGCCGATCGCCTGATCGTGGCCAACGCCAAGGTGGACATCCTGACGTCGATGTGAGCGCCAGGTTGCGGCTCAGCGGCTCGCGGCCTCGCTCAGCCGCCGGTTGATCTTGGCTGCGCTTGCCTTGAGCACTTCGGATGGCCTCTGGCCAGTCGCCGCGCACAGGCAAGCCCAGTAGTAGATGACGTCGCCGAGCTCATCGACGAGACCCGCCTGGTCGAGCCAGCTATCACGCAACAGCTTCTTGATGTGTTCGGCGACCTCGCCGGCCTCGCCGGCGAGGCCAAGACCAAGATAGGACAACCGCTCGTTCGACGGATGCTCATCGACTTTCGCAACGCTCGCGGCCCAGGCCGCATATTCATCGATCGTCATCGGCATCCTTGCTGCTCCTTTCGGATCAGCCCACCACTTCCGTGACAGGCTGCAGATCGATCTCGAAGGTCTCGAGAAATTTCGAGGTCATGATGTAGAAGCCGACAGAGAGCTGCAGCTCGACCAGCGCCGCAGGCGTCAACCTGGCGGCGATCGCCTTGAACGTCGCGTCCGTCGGCTTGTTCAGCTTGACGATCTCGTCGGTGAAGGCGAGCGCGGCGCGCTGCGTCTCGTCAAAGCAATTCGCGGCCTGCCAATTTGCGAGCGCCACGTTCTGCTCGTCGGTGACGCCGACATTCCTGCCGATGCGCTTGTGCGCGACGATCTCATACGGCGCTTCGCACAGGATGCCGGTGCGCGTGATCGCGAGCTCGCGCACGATCGGATCAAGCTCGCCCTTGTGCCGAATGGCGCCGCCGAGCCGGCAATACTGCTCAAAATAGCTCGGCGAATGCGCCATCATGCGGAAGATGTTGGCGTGGCGGTTCTTGTCGAGAATCTCGCGGGTGCGGTCGGACGCCTTGGACGGATCGCTGTAGTCGATGCGGGCCATGATTTTCCTGAAGATTTTGCCCGAAGAGCTTCCCTAAGATTTTCCTCGGACTTTCGATGTTTTTGTCGTTGTCGGCGAAAGTTCCGGGAAACTCTATTCGCGCACCGACGCAGGAGCAACATTATCGAGTCAAATTGCCGCCGCATTGCTGATCGACCTTGGCACAGTCGATATTCGCCGCGTGGGGACAAATCGCGGCGAATAATCGAAGTGGGGTGTTCCGAGTAAAAAACAGGACCGTCGATTGCGCAGCGCGCGCAACGATGAATCACGCCCAAGTCTAGGGAGAAAAGGCATGAAGGAAGCCACCAGGAGGGCGGCCTCGGGAGCGTTCGCGCATATGCTGGCGGTAACGGCGATGCTCGTCATCGCCAGCATATTGTTCTACGGGCGCTAGTACTGCGTATCGTCATTCCGGGGTGGCTCTCGCACAAGCCAGACCCAGAAGCCCGTCCAGGTTCGGTCCTTTGGACCGCCCCCGAATGACGAATTCCACTAGGCCCTCTTGGTGAAGAACGGCACGAGCCTTCCCGCAAAGGACTTAAAGCTCGCATCGACCTCGTCGCCGATAGCAAGACCGGACTCGCCATGCGCCATCATGCGAAAACCCTCGGCGCAATCGACCAGCACGATGTTGTAGGGCACGTGCGCGCGCGTCTCGGGCGTGGCGGCACGGCACACCAGCGAGGTCGCATAGACCGTACCCTTGCCGCTCGCGCGCTGCTGGCGCGGTGCGGATGCTCCGCACGCCGCACAGAAGGCGCGATGGAAATACTGCACGGCCCCGCATGAGCCGCAGCGCTGATAGGTGATGGCCTGCTCGCCTCCGGTCCACTCGCCGATTCGCCCGTTGCCGCTCATCGCACCCGCTCCAGGAACATGCTGACATGGGAGGACAGCACGCCGCCGTCGCCGTGGAGGAGCGCAATGGAGGCATCGCGCACCTGGCGGCTCGCTGCCCTCCCCGTCATCTGCAGATGGGTCTCGACCAGATGCGCCATGGCGCCGCCGACGCCGCAATGGCCATAGCTGAGAAGGCCGCCATGGGTGTTGAGCGGCATCGCGCCATCGCGGCCGAAATGGCCGGCGCGCACCCGCGCGGCCGCCTCGCCGCGCTTCGCGAGGCCGAGGTCTTCAAGCAGCATCGCGAGCGTGATCGTAAAACTGTCGTAGACCGCGGCGTAGCGCACGTCCGAGATCGCAAGGCCTGTCGCCTCCCTGGCGCGCGCGATCGAGATCTCGGCGCCGAGCTCGCTCAGGGGCGGCGCCGCCGTGACATGCTGATGGGTGTGAGCCTGGGCGCAGCCGCGAATGCGCACGCCGGCCTCGCCCGTCCGCTCGCGGCTGACGACGAATGCCGCCCCGCCGTCGGACACCGGGCAGCAGTCGAGCAGCTTTAGCGGCATCGCGACCGGCTTCGAGGCCATGACGTCGGCGACCGTGATCGGGTCGCGGAACTGTGCGCCGGGATGTGTGCGGGCGTGCTCGCGCATCAGCACCGCGAATTCGGCGAGGTCCTCTTCGGTCACGCCATATTCGTGCATGTAGCGGGAGGCGACGAGACCATAGTAGGCGGGAATGGTCGGCCCCAGTGGCACCTCGTAGTCGGGATGGCCGACCTGCGCCAGCGCCTGGATCGAGGCATCGCGGCTTTGTCCGGTGAGACGGTTTTCTCCGGCCACCACGAGCACATGCCGCGCGACGCCGGCCTCGACGAGATGATGCGCAAGCATGGTCATCGCGAGCCCCGTCGCGCCGCCAACCTGGACGGCATGGGCGTAAGCCGGGCGAATGCCGAAATGCTCGGCGAACACGGTCGCCAGCATGATATGTGGCGAGACGGTCGAATAGCCGCAGAGGATACCGTCGATCTCCATGCGCTTCAGCCCGGCATCGTCGATCGCGAGCTGGGCTGCCTTGCTCATCAGGTCGAGCGAGGACGAGCCTTCGTGCGTGCCGAAAGACGTGAGGCCGACGCCGGTGATGAAGGTCATGGTATCATCTCTCCGTCGTCATTCCGGGGCACGACGAAGTCGCGAGCTTTGATGCGCAATTGCGCATCTGAGAATCATAACCACCATCGTGAGTGTGGATTCCGGGCTCGCGCCCAAGGGAGCGCGCCCCGGAATGACGGATGAGGACGGATGAGAGTGTCATCGCGTTTCCTCCTCTATTCCGGCGACGAGCGCGTGACACCATCGCGCACCAACGCCGCGATCTCGTCCGCCGCGTATCCGATCTCGCGCAAAATCTCTGCACCGTGCTCATTGAGCCGCGGTGCGAGCCGAACCGGTTCGGCCTCGGTCTCCGACCAGCTCGCAGTGACTTTCATGCTCCGGATCGGACCTTCAGTGGGATGATTCACGACCGGGAAGAAGCCGGTCGCCTCCAGATGCTCATCGTGCAGGATCGACGCGAGGTCGTGCATCGGCATCACCGGCACGTCGGCCCTGGTGAGCAGCTCGATCCATTCGGCGGTCGGGCGAGTCTCGAAGATGCGCGCCAGTTCGGCATAGACGAAGTCGATGTTGGCGGCGCGGCCGGCAAAAGTAGCAAACTTCGGATCAGCCCGCAGATCGTCGCGGCCGGTCGCCTTGAAGAAATTCTCCCACTGCTTGTCGTTGTAGACGATGACGCTGAGATAGCCGTCTGACGTCTTGTAGGGCCTGCGGTCGCGCGAGAGGTGACGGGCATAACCGCCCTTGTCGAGCGGCGGCTCATAAGTGAGCCCACCCATGTGGTCGCCCATGACGAACCCCGCCATGGTCTCGAACATGGGGATATCGACGCGCTGGCCGCGGCCGGTGCGGTCGCGATGCACGAGGCTGGCGCAGATCGCGCCGACCGCGGTTAGCCCGACGATGCGATCGACCAGCGCATTCGGCACGTAGCGCGGCACGCCGTCGCCGGTCTGCGCCATCAGGGCCGGTAGTGCGGTCGCGCCTTGGATCAGATCGTCATAGGCGGGCTTGGCCGCATAAGGCCCGTCCTGACCGAAGCCGAACACACCGGCATAGACGAGGCGCGGATTGATCTCGGAGACGACGTCATAACCGAGTTGCAGCCGCGCCATCGCCTGCGGGCGAACATTGTAGACGAGGACGTCGGCGCGCTCGAGCAGCCGCAGCACGGCCTTCCGGCCGGCGGGCTTCTTGAGGTCGAGGCAGATCGAGCGCTTGCTGCGATTGGTATTGAGGAAGACCGGCCCCATGCCGGCATGCCGCATCGGACCGATCAGACGGGTGACATCGCCCTCAAGCGATTCCACCTTGATGACGTCGGCGCCATAGTCGCCGAGCATCTGGGTCGCATAAGGCCCCATCAGCACGGTCGTCATGTCGATGACCTTGATGCCCTTCAGCGGCCCCATCGTTCACTCCCGATCCGCGCGGGCTCAGTCGCGGCCCGCGATTTCGGTCCAGCTAACGGCAGCGGCGCAGCTCAGGCAAGCGCGAGCCGCGTATGGCCGTATGCGCTACGCGGCGATACAGGCGCTATTTCTTCTGGCGGGATTCGCGGATCTTGAGCAGCCGTTCGAGCTCTTCGTTCTGCTGATTGATGCGATCGGCGATGCGCGCCTCGTTCTGCTCGCCCGAAGCGGCGGCAGCCTGCTCGATGAGCTGCCTGATATTGCTCTCGAGGATCGCAATTCGATCGTTGATTTCGTCGAGTGAGAGTGACGTGTCATTGCTCATGATGCGTATCCTGCAAAATCAATCAAGAGCAGTAGGGTGGGCAAAGCGAAGCGCGCCCACCATGACTTAGCGCAAGAAAAAGGTGGGCACAGCGCTTTGCGCCCTTGCCCACCCTACAAGATTCTACTTCAAAGGCTCCAGCACGGAAACGTAGTTGGCGACGGCGGCGCCGCCCATATTGAAGATGCCGCCGAGCTTGGCGTTCTTGAGCTGCATGCCCTCGGGCGCCTGGCCCGCAAGCTGCATCGCGGTCATCACATGCATCGAGACGCCGGTGGCGCCGATCGGATGGCCCTTGGCTTTCAGGCCGCCGGACGGATTGACCGGGAGCTTGCCGTCCTTGAGCGTCCAGCCTTCCTTGATGGCGCGGGCGCCCTGCCCCTTCGGCGTCAGGCCCATCGCTTCGTACTCGATCAACTCGGCGACCGTGAAGCAGTCATGGGTCTCGACGAAGGACAGGTCGGAGAGCGAGACGCCGGCCTTCTCCAGCGCGCGCTGCCAGGCAACGGTGCAGCCCTCGAACTGGAGGATGTCGCGCTTGCTCATCGGCAGGAAGTCCTGCGCATGTGCGGTGGCGCGGAAGCCGATCGACTTGCTCATGCCCTTGGCGGTCTCGGCATCCGCGAGTACCAGCGCCGCAGCACCATCGGAGACGAGCGAGCAGTCGGTACGCTTCAGGGGACCGGCGACGTACGGGTTCTTCTCGCTTTCGGAGCGGCAGAACTCGTAGCCGAAATCCTTGCGCATCTGGGCGAAGGGGTTGGCAACGCCGTTCTTGTGGTTCTTGGCCGCGATCAGCGCCAGCGCATCGGACTGGTCGCCATATTTCTGGAAATAGGCGCTGGCGATCTTGCCGAACACGCCTGCGAAGCCGCCGACAGTGTCGCCGTCCTCGGGCAGATAGGACGCCTTCAGGAGATTCTTGCCGATCTCCGGCCCCGGCGTGCGCGTCATCTGCTCGACGCCGACGACCAGCACG
This sequence comes from Bradyrhizobium sp. ISRA442, assembly GCF_038085055.1. Lineage (NCBI taxonomy): Bacteria > Pseudomonadati > Pseudomonadota > Alphaproteobacteria > Hyphomicrobiales > Nitrobacteraceae > Bradyrhizobium > Bradyrhizobium sp. ISRA442. Next base: position 52,212 of record NZ_JALGCN010000004.1, on the reverse strand, counting down.
ATCTTGGCAGCCCCTGCGGCAATCGCGCGCAGGCCCTGGTGCACGGCGGCGGAGCCGGTGGCGCAGGCGTTCTCGACACGGGTTGCCGGCTTGAAGCGGAGCTGCGGGTCGGCCTGGAGCACCAGCGAGGCGGTAAAATCCTGCGGCGAGAAGCCGGCATTGAAATGGCCGAGCACGATCTCGTCAACGTCGGAGGCGGCAATGCCGGCATCCGCCAACGCCTCATTGGCGACGCGGGTGACGAGGCTTTCGACAGTCTCGGTGTCGAACTTGCCGAACGGCGTATGCGCCCATCCGACGATGCTGGCGGTCATGGTCATTCTCCCTAGATCTTACCTGACCTAAGTCTTAGCCCATCGATCGCAAGACTTCACGCGGCTTTCAGGGCCTTGAGCGTGCGCTGGCAGATGGCAGTTATGCCGGCCCAGTTCCCGGCCCTGATCTCCGCCGTCGGGCACAGCCAGGAGCCGCCGACCGCGACCACGTTGGGCTCGGCAAGCCAGGCCGCCGCATTGGCCTCGCCGACGCCGCCGGTCGGGCAGAACCGCACATTCGGGAACGGCCCGCCGAGCGCCCGCAGCCCCTTGATGCCGCCGGCCTGCTCGGCCGGGAAGAATTTTACGATGTCGAAACCCTGCGCCAGGGCCATCATCAGCTCGGATGCAGTCGCAATGCCCGGCGCGAAGGGCAAGGCGCTGTCGGTCGCGGCCTCCAGCAGATCGGGGGTCAACCCCGGGCTGATGCCGAACTTGACGCCGAGCTTCTCGACACGGGCAAAGTCCGCTGGATTGAGAATCGTGCCGATGCCGACGATCGCCTCGGGCACTTCGGCCATCATCGCCCTCGCCGCCTCGATCGCAACGGCGGTGCGCAGGGTCACCTCCAGCGTGCGGACGCCGCCGGCGACCAGCGCACGTGCCAGCGGCACGGCATCCTGGATACGCTCGATGGTAAGGACGGGAATGACGGTCGCGGCCTTGAACAGCGCGGCGAGTTGGTTCTGTTGGGCAGTCGTGGTCATGACTTTCGCTTCACTTGGTCGCTTGGCGTGAGGTTGCCGGCCGGTGCCGTTTCTTCGGCGGCATGGCATAGCCCGGAATAATGGCGCCGGGATAGCAGATCACAAGGCTCGCGAGGCGATGTCCGGCCTGGGCGGCCTCGACCGGATCGGAACCGCCGAGCCGGGCCGCGATATAGGCCGCGGCAAAGCTGTCGCCGGCCGCGGTGGTGTCGACCACCGGCTTGGTCATCGGCTCGGCGCGGACCTCGCGGGTCCCGCCGGGAAAGCGCAGGAGGCTGACGGGCTCGGCGAGCCGGAACACCAGCTCGGGGCTGGGAATGCGTGCCATCAGTTCGGCATGGCCTTCGCCGGGATGGAGCGCGAGCAGGTCCTCGGTCGAGGTCAGCACGATGTCGGCGGTCGCGAAGGCCGCGGCGAAGACTTCGCGGGCGACGTCGCGGTCGGGCCAGCCGCGCGCGCGAAAATTGGTGTCGAACACGAAGCGGGTGCCGAGCAGCCGCGCACGCTTGATCGCCGCGAACAGGCGCTCGCGCCCCGCCGCGTCGTAGATCGAGAGCGTGATCGCCGAAAGATAGATGAAGTCGTAGCTCATCAGCGAGTTCAGGATCTCGTCCGTCTCCGGCAGATCCATCAGCCGGCGTGCCGCCGCACTGTCGCGCCAGTGGAAGAACTGCCGCTCGCCCTTGCCGTCAGTCTGGATCATGTAGAGACCGGGCAGCTTGCCCGGCAGGCGCACGACGCGCCTTGTGCCGACGCCCTCCGCCGCCCAGGCCGCGACCATCTCATCGCTCAAGGCGTCATCGCCGAGCGCGGTGAAATAGTCGACCTTGACGTCGAGCCGCGCGAGATAAACCGCCGTGTTGAGGGTGTCGCCGCCGAAACCGCGCGAGTAGAGGCCGCCGCCCTGCCCCTGCCCAGTGGAATGTCCCCCCTGGGCCTGCCTGAGCTCGACCATGCACTCGCCGACGCAAGCAACGCTCGCCATCTCTCGACCCACACTGTTCACCGGTTACGTCAGGCGACGAAATTGCCGCCCAGCTCATCTTCGATGTGAATGCGGATAATATCGTCGAAGGTTTTCTCGGCCGTGGTGAAGCCTAGCTCGCGCGAGCGCTTTGCATCGAAATTGCGCGGCCAGCCGCCCACGATGCCGACGATGAAGGGATCGGGCTCGCGCTTGATGCGCGCAGCAACCTTTTCGCCCGCGACCCGCTTCAAGGCCGCGATCTGCTCGCCGACGGTTGCGGACAGGCCGGGCATGGTCAGATTGCGGCGCGGCCCAACCGTCGCGAGATCCATGGTGCCGGCGTGCAGCAGGAAGCCGACGGCAGAGCGCGGCGTGGCGTGCCAGTGGCGAACATCCTCCGAGACCGGAAGCACCGCTTCCTTGCCTGCGAGCGGCTCGCGCAGGATGCTGGAGAAGAAGCCGGAGGCCGCCTTGTTGGGCAGGCCGGGCCGGATGCAGATGGTCGGCAGGCGGATGCCGATGCCGTCGAGGAAGCCGCGGCGGGAATAATCGGCGAGCAGCAATTCGCCGATCGCCTTCTGCGTGCCGTAGCTCAACAGCGGCGTATGGAAGAACTCGTCGCCGATCGCATCCGGGAACGGCGCGCCGAACACCGCGATCGACGAGGTGAAGACCACGCGCGGCTTGTAACCACCGCCCATAAGCCGGATGGCGTCGAGCAGCATCCGCGTGCCGTCGAGATTGATGCGGTAGCCCTTGTCGAAATCGAGCTCGGCTTCGCCGGAGACGATGGCGGCCAGGTGGAAGATCACGTCGGGGCGGCCGGCGATCAGCTTCTCGGCCGCACCCGCCACGGCGAAGTCGCCCGACACGGTCTCGACGGGAAAGCCGGCCCTCTCCGGCTTTTTGGGCTCGACCACGTCGTGCATGGTCAGCCTGGTGATATCGCTCTTGCCGAGGCGGCCGTCGCGGAGCAGCCGTTCACAGAGTTTGCGGCCGACCATGCCGGCGGCGCCCAGAACCAGAATGTGCAAGAGCCTACTCCTTCTTATTGGTTAGCACGCGCCGCTCTTGGTACGTTCTCTTGATACGTCCCTTGGCGCGTTCTCGTGGCAGGCCCGCTGGTCACTCCTTCACGGCGCCGGTCATCGCCGACACATAATGCTCCACGAAGAAGGCGTAAAGGATGACGAGCGGCAGCGAGCCGGCCAGGGCTCCCGCCATCAGCGAGCCCCAGCGATAGATGTCACCGTCCACGAACTCGTTGACGATCGCGACCGGCACGGTCTTGTTGCTGGTCGATTGCAGGAAGGTCAGCGCGTAGATGAACTCGTTCCAGCACAGCGTGAAGCAGAAGATGAAGGCCGAGATCAGCCCGGGCACCGCGAGCGGCAGCACGATCTTGATCAGGATCTGCCAGCGGCTCGCCCCGTCGATCAGCGCGCACTCCTCGAGCTCAAAGGGGATGGTCTTGAAATAGCCCATCAACAGCCAGGTCGAGAACGGGATCAGGATCGTCGGATAGGTCAGGATCAGCGCCAGGGGCGAGTCGAACAGCCCATACTGGAACACGACGGTGGCGAGCGGAATGAACAGGATCGACGGCGGTACAAGATATGCGAGGAAGATCAGTCCCCCGACGAGATTGGCGCCCTTGTAGCGCAACCGCACGATGGCGTAGGCGGCCAGCACGCTCGCAAAAATCGAAAGCACCGTGGCGCAGACGGCCACGTACATCGTATTCCAGAGCCAGTGCGGGTAGTAGCTCTCGAACAGCAGCTTGTGGAAGTGCTTGAAGGTCGGATTCCAGGTCCAAAACGGGCTGTAGGTTTCCATATCGAGGAGCTGCTCGTCGGGCTTCACCGACGTCAGCGCCATCCAGTAGAACGGAAACAGCAGGATGACGACGATGATCGTGAGCGGCAGATAGAGCGTCACGATCCGGCGCGGCACCGACTGCAGATAGCTCATACCCTCGCTGTGATCGGCCGTAGGCGCCGAACCCGACAGCACATTCTTGAGATCGATGGATCTGGTGGGCAGGTCAGTCATTGCTCTCTCCCTGCTGCCACTTGCGGCGCTGCAAGCCGAACCATGAGATCATGATGGCCGCGAGCAAGAAGGGAATCATCGCGCTGGAGATCGCGGCACCCTCCCCGAGCTGCCCCGCGATGATCGCGCGCTGGTAGGACAAGGTTGCCATCAGATGCGTCGCATTGACCGGGCCGCCACGTGTCATCGCCCAGATGAGCTGGAAATCGGTGAAGGTGAACAGCACCGAGAAGGTCATGACGACGGCGATAATCGGGGTGAGAAGCGGATAGGTGATGTAGCGGAATCTCTGCCAGCTCGAGGCGCCGTCGAGGGTTGCGGCTTCGTAGAGCGACGGGGACACAGTCTGTAGTCCTGCGAGCAACGTGATGGCGACGAAAGGCACGCCGCGCCAGATATTGGCGAAGATCACGCAAATCCTGGCCCAGGTGGTGTCACCCAGGAAGTTGATGTTCTGACTGATCAGTCCGAGATGCTTCAGCGACCAGGAAATGATCGAGAATTGCGAATCGAAGATCCACCAGAATGCCAGCGCCGACAGCACGGTCGGCACGATGAAGGGGATCAGGACCATCGCGCGCAACATCGCCTTGAACGGCATGTTCTCGTTCAAGAGCAGCGCGAGATAGAGCCCGATGCCAAATTTGAACGCGCTGGCGAGAAAGGTGTAGAGCAGCGTGTTGAACACCGAAAGCCAGAAGATCGCGTCGTCCCACAACCACTCGTAGTTCTCGGTTGCAATGTATTGGCCGACGCGCCCGATGCGGGTGTCGGTGAACGACAGCCAGATCCCGAGCCCCAGCGGGTAGGCCAGGAAGAAGATCAGGAACGCCATCGCCGGCAGCATGAACCAGAAGCCGAGCCAGTTACGATTGTGCTTGAGCTGTTCCCAGGCGCTGGCCTCGCTCATCTGAGGCTTGGCCCGGGGAACGACGACATCAGCCATGCCCGATATCCCTGATCGAAGTGTTGACGGGCGGGCGGCCAAGACGGCCGCCCGCCCCGTGACCGTTAGCGATAGATGCGCTTCAACTGGCGCTCGGCTTCCGCCATCGCGCCCTTCGCATCCTTGGAGCCGGTGCAATAGTTGGCGAACATGTCGACGACGATGAAGTCGGCGATCGCGGTTGCCGCCTTTTCGCCGACCGTGCCGATGCCGGACGCCGGCAGGGTGCGCTTGGAGGCCTGCGAGAACACGGTGTTCTTGGGATCCGCAGTCCAGATCGGCGCCGACTCATAGGCGTTCAAGGTCTGCGTCAGATAGCCTTGGGCGCCGTCCAGCCACTTCTCGTAGTTTTCCTTCTCCAGCATGAAGGCGATGAAGGCCTTCGCCGCGTTCGGATATTTGGTGAAGTTGAAGGCGAGGATCGGCAGCGCAAGCTGCAACTCGGTCGGCTTGCCGATCGGCCCGACCGGCCAGAGCGCATGATAGGTGTCCGCGGCAAGCTCCTTCTTGGTCGCATCGGTCTTGGCGGCCACGTAGATCGAGATGCCGTTCGACGTGCAATAGAGCTCTCCGGCGAGGAACGCCTTATTGTTGGAGGAATCGTTCCAGGACGGCGTGCCCGGAATGAAGCTCTCGTACAGCGCCTTGCAATACTCCAGTGCCTTCGCCGTCTCCGGCGAATTGATGACGATCTTGTCGTTCTGGTCGACCGTGTACGCGCCGTGCCCCCAGAGCACCCAGTGCAGCCACGAATTCGCGTCGCCCGACGCATGCCCGAGAGCGAAGCCGGCCGGCGTGTTGTTGGCCTTGAGCGCCTTGCACATCTCGAGGAAGCCCGGGAAGTCCGTCGGGAACTCCTTGAAGCCCGCCTTGTCAGTCGCCGACTTCCGGTAGGTCATGTAACCGCCGTTGGTCGCGACGGGAATGCCGAGCCAGTCGTTGCCGAGCTTGCAGGTCTTGGCGGCCGCATCCGTCCAGCCGCCATATTTCTTGCCGAGATAATCGGCGACGTCGTTCATCTTCAGCACTTTGGTGGGGAAGAGCTGCGGCAGCGTGTGCAAGCCCCAGGCGAGATCGAGCCCGGAGCCGGTATTGGCCGCAACCGAGGCCTTCGGCTGCACGTCCTCGAAGGATTCGCTGAACACGTTCATTTCGGTGCCGGTCGCAGCCTTGAACGCCGCGACCATTGCGTTGAACGCATCATCCTCCTGCGGCACGAACCGCTTCCACCGCATCACGGTCAGCTTGGCGCCCGGCTCCGCCTTCCAAGGCGCGCTCTGCGCCCAGGCCTTGGCGAATTCGAACAGTGCCGGCCCGGTCAGCATGCCGGTGGCAGCCAAAGCCGTTCCCCCTTGAAGCAGAGCCCGGCGGGTAAAGTCTTGCATGTCGTCCTCCCTGTGATGCTTTTTATTGTCTTGCGTAATTGTGTTGCGCTACGCGTTCAGCCGTTTTCCTGTCGCCTCGTCGAACAAGTGGACCAGGCCCGGATCCGGCTTCAACCGGACCTTGTCGCCCGGGTTGAACAGGTGACGTTCACGGAACACCGCGACGACCTGCTCGCCGCCAACCTTGGCGAACACCTGCGTTTCGGAGCCGGTCGGCTCGACCACGATGATCTCGGCCTCCGCGCCGTCGTCGGCGATCGTGAAGTGCTCGGGCCGGACGCCATAGACCGCGGGGCGGCCGTCGGACGCCGTCGGCGCGGTCTTGAGCGGCAGCTTGACACCGTTCGGTCCCTCGAAGGTCGCAACGCCGTTCGAGCGCACATGACCTTTGAGGAAGTTCATCGCCGGGGAGCCGATGAAGCCCGCGACGAACTGGTTGTCCGGCTTGTCGTAGAGCTCGAGCGGCGTGCCCATCTGCTCGACGATGCCGTCATGCATGACGACGATCTTGTCGGCCATGGTCATGGCCTCGATCTGGTCGTGGGTGACGTAGACGGTGGTCGTCTTGAGCCGCTGGTGCAGCTCCTTGATCTCGGTGCGCATGGCGACGCGCAGCTTGGCATCGAGGTTCGACAGCGGCTCGTCGAACAGGAACACCTGCGGGTCGCGGACGATGGCGCGGCCCATGGCGACGCGCTGGCGCTGGCCGCCAGAGAGCTGCCGTGGATAGCGCTCGAGCAGCGGCGACAAAGCGAGAATCTCGGCGGCGCGCTTGACGCGCTTGTTGATCTCGTCGGAGCTCGCACCGCGCAGCTTCAGCGAGAAGCCCATATTGTCCGCAACCGTCATGTGCGGATAGAGCGCGTAGTTCTGGAACACCATCGCAATGTCCCGCTCCTTGGGCTGGACATTGTTGACGACGCGATCGCCGATCGAGATCGTGCCCGAGGTGATGTTCTCGAGACCGGCGAGCATGCGCAGAAGCGTCGACTTGCCGCAGCCGGAGGGGCCAACCAGGACGACGAACTGACCGTCCTCGATCGGAATCGTCACGCCGTGCAGGACTTCAAAATTGCCGAACGATTTCCGCACGTCGCGGATTTGCACAGATGACATCTAGCTCCCTCCTCACGAGTCCACGACGCCTCTTGCGCCGCGACCGTCTTGTTCTTTCAGACTTCACCAACCGAAGCCCGAACTTAACGGGCGACATTGTCAGCAGTTTGTGCGGTTTTGGCAATTTCGTCTTTGGTTAGTCTTTGCTGGTAGCGCTGTCAACGTTCCTTTGTTTGCGGGAGTGCCTGTGCTAAGAGCAACAAATGGGTCGAAAACGCACCAAGTCAGGCAAAATCCGGTTGGCGGAAGTCGCCGAGCTTGCCGGCGTCAGCCCGATCACGGCGTCCCGCTTTTTCCGCAACCCCGAGGCGCTGTCGGTTGCCAAGCGGGCCCGGGTCGAAAGCGCCGCCAAGGAGCTCGGCTATGTGCCGAACCTCGCTGCCCGCGCGCTGGCCTCGCAGCGTACCGAAGTGATCGGTGTGCTGATCCCCTCGCTCACCAATAACGTGTTCTCTGACGTGCTGCGCGGCATCTATGATGCCTCCGAAGGCAGCCGCTATTCGATCCAGCTCTCCAACACCCGCTACAGCATCCTCCAGGAGGAAAGGTTGTTGCGGCTTTTTCTCGCACAGAAGCCGGCCGGACTGATCGTGACCGGGATCGACCAGACCGCGGAATCGCGGGCGATGCTGGAGGCGGCCGACTGCCCGATCGTTCAGATCATGGAGATCGGGCCCAGTCCCGTCGACATGATGATCGGCTTTTCGCACTACGATGCGGCGCGCGCAGCGGTTGCGCACCTGTTCGCGCAGGGTTGCCGCCGGATTGGCTTCGTCGGCGCGCGAATGGACCCGCGGGTGCAACGGCGGCTGGACGGCTATGTCTCGGCCATGAAGGAGACTGCGCTGTTCGAGCAGCGTCTCGTCGTCACGACCGCCACACCGACCTCGGTGACGCTCGGCGGAGCCCTGTTTGCCGACCTCCTCGGGCGAGAGCCTGATATTGATGCGGTGTTCTGTGCCAACGACGACCTTGCGCTCGGCGTACTCTTCGAGTGCCGGCGGCGGGAGATCGTTGTGCCCGAGCAGATCGCGATTGTCGGCTTCAACGATCTCGAATTCATGGCAAGTGCGGTCCCCACCCTGACCAGCGTGCGCACCAACCGCTACGAGATGGGTCGCGCCGCCGCCACGATGCTGATCGACGCGATCGAAGGACGACGTCCGGAGGAGCCGGTGCTGGATCTCGGCTTCAAGGTCGTCGAACGGCAGAGCTCGCTCGCACAGCGCGCAGAGAGCCAGCCGATAGTATCCGAATTGGTGGTGGATCGAACAAAATGATAGCGTTACCAAGCACCCATGACTAGTATCGCACTTGTGAGGAAACGACCCGCCAGCGGGGCAACGATCGATCGTTCGCGCCGTTGGGCATCGCACAAGCCGACACCGTAAGACCGACGCCAGTGCGTTTGCATTGCAGGAGAGACCAATGACAAAAAAACCAACCAACGGGCACGTGCCCGCCAGCAACGGCAGTCGCCGGCACCTTCGCTCCCAGGAATGGTTCAACAACCCGCATAATCCGGGCATGACCGCGCTCTATATGGAGCGCTACCTCAATTACGGACTCACCCGCGCCGAGCTGCAGTCCGGCAAGCCGATCATCGGCATCGCCCAGACCGGCAACGACCTCTCCCCCTGCAACCGCCACCATATCGAGCTCGCCCATCGCGTCCGCGAAGGCATCCGTGAGGCCGGCGGTATCGCCATGGAATTCCCGACCCATCCGATCCAGGAGACCGGCAAGCGCCCCACCGCGGCGCTCGATCGCAACCTCGCCTATCTCGGCCTGGTCGAAATCCTGTACGGCTACCCGCTCGACGGCGTGGTGCTCACCACCGGCTGCGACAAGACCACGCCGGCCTGCATGATGGCTGCCGCTACCGTGAACCTGCCCGCGATCGTGCTGTCGGGCGGCCCGATGCTCAACGGCTGGCATGACGGCGAGCGCACCGGCTCCGGCACCATCGTCTGGAAGTCGCGCGAGCGGCTTGCCGCCGGCGAGATCGACTATGAGGAGTTCATGGAGATCGTGGCCTCCTCGGCGCCCTCGGTCGGCCACTGCAACACCATGGGCACCGCTTCGACCATGAACTCGCTGGCCGAAGCGCTCGGCTTCTCGCTGCCGGGCTGCGCGGCGATCCCGGCGCCCTATCGCGAGCGCGGCCAGATCGCCTACGAGACGGGCAAGCGCATCGTCGAGATGGTCTGGGAGGATCTGAAGCCCTCGGACATCCTGACCCGCAAGGCGTTCGAGAACTGCATCGTGATCAATTCGGCGATCGGCGGCTCGACCAACGCGCCGATCCACATCAACGCCCTCGCCCGCCACATCGGCGTGGAGCTGTCGATCGACGACTGGCAGAAGTTCGGTCACGACGTGCCGCTGCTCGTCAACATGCAGCCGGCCGGCTTCTATCTCGGCGAGGAATTTCACCGCGCCGGCGGCGTGCCCGCCGTGGTGCGCGAATTGATGCAGCACAAGCGCATCCACGAGGACGCGATCACGGTCAACGGCCGCGGCATCGGCGAAAACTGCGCCAATGCGCCGAAGCCCGACAACGACGTGATCTGGAATTACGACAAGCCGCTGGTGAAGGACGCGGGCTTCCTGGTGCTGAAGGGCAACCTCTTCGATTCAGCCATCATGAAGACCAGCGTGATCTCCAAGGAGTTTCGCGACCGCTATCTCAGCAACCCGAAGGACCTCAACGCCTTCGAGGGCCGCGCCATCGTGTTCGAGGGGCCGGAGGACTATCACGAGCGGATCGACGATCCCTCCCTCGACATCGACGAGCGCTGCGTGCTGTTCATCCGCGGTACCGGTCCGATCGGTTACCCCGGCGGCGCCGAGGTCGTGAACATGCAGCCGCCGGCGGCACTGATCAAACGCGGCATCCTGTCCCTGCCCTGCATCGGCGACGGCCGGCAATCCGGCACGTCCGGTTCGCCGTCGATCCTCAATGCCTCGCCGGAGGCCGCCGCCAATGGCGGGCTCGCGATCCTCAAGACCGGCGACAAGGTGCGCATCGATCTCAACAAGGGCAGCGCCAACATCCTGATCTCCGATGACGAGCTGAAGAAGCGCCACGCCGAGCTGAAGGCGAATGGCGGCTTCAAGCATCCGCCGAACCAGACGCCGTGGCAGGAGATCTATCGCAACACCGTCGGCCAGCAGTCGACCGGCGCCTGCATGGAGCTCGCCACGCGCTATCAGAACGTCGCCGGCGCGTTCGGCGTTGCGCGGGATAATCACTAGTCACTCGTCATTGCGAGGAGCGACGCGACGGAGCAATCCAGACTGTCTCCGCGATGAGATTCTGGATTGCTTCGCTTCGCTCGCAATGACGACGCAGCAAAGCAATTCAAGGTGAGGAGAATAAGAAAATGGCAGACCGCCTCAAGGGAAAACGCGCCGTTGTCACCGCCGCAGCCGCGGGCATCGGACGTGCATGCGCGATCGCATTTGCGCGTGAAGGCGCAACCGTGATCGCCACCGACATCAACGAAAGCGGCATCGCCACGCTTGGCAAGGAAGGAATCGCCGAGACGGCAAAGCTCGACGTTCGCAACACCGCCGATGTCAACGCCTTCGCCAAGCGGGTCGGCAAGGTCGATATCCTGCTCAATGCGGCGGGCTTCGTGCACCACGGCACCATTCTGGACTGTTCGGAAGAGGACTGGGACTTCTCGTTCGACCTCAACGTCAAATCCATGCACCGGACCATCAAGGCGTTCCTGCCGGCGATGCTGGCGGGCGGCGGCGGCAGCATCGTCAACATCTCGTCCTGCGCGGCGTTGCGGCCGCCTGCCAACCGCTATGTCTACAGTGCGTCCAAGGCGGCGGTATCGTTGCTGACGCGCGCGGTTGCGCTCGACTTCATCACCCAAGGCATACGCTGCAACAGCATCTGCCCCGGCACCGTCGAGACCCCCTCGATGCTCGACCGCGCCGCCGCTCAGGGCCCGCAGGGCAAGGAGATGTTCATCGCCCGCCAGAAGATGGGCCGGCTCGGCACGGCCGAGGAGATCGCGGCCATGGCGGTCTATCTCGGCAGTGACGAAAGCGCGTTCACCACCGGCGTCGACCTCGTCGTCGACGGCGGCTACATGCTCTGACGTCAGGATCAAAGGCTGCCGGCATGAACAAGATCGATCTGAACGGCCGCGTCGCCATCGTCACCGGCGGCGCGCAGGGCTTTGGTCGCGCCATTGCCGAGCGTTTTGTCGCCTCAGGCGCAAAGGTCGCGATCTGGGATTTCGACTCGAGCCTCGCCGAGAAGACGGCCAAGGCCATCGGCGGCGACGTGCGCGACTTCAAGGTCGACGTCACCGACACCGCGGCCGTCGAGACCGCCCGCGACGCCACGCTTGCGGCGTTCGGCAAGATCGACATCCTCGTCAACAATGCCGGCATCGCCGGCGTCAACAAGAGCGTCTGGGAGACCGATCTGGAGGAATGGCGCAAGGTGCTGCGCATCAACCTCGACGGCCCCTTCATCTGCTGCAAGGCGGTCGTCCCCACCATGCTCAAGCAGAAATACGGGCGGATCGTGAACATCGCGTCGATCGCCGGCAAGGAAGGCAATCCGAACGCGGCGCACTACTCGGCCTCCAAGGCCGGGCTGATCGCGCTGACGAAATCGCTCGGCAAGGAGCTCGCCACGCATGACATCCTCGTGAATGCAGTGACGCCGGCCGCGGCGAAAACCGCGATCTTCGACCAGATGACGCAGCAGCATATCGACTTCATGCTGTCGAAGATCCCGAAGGGCCGCTTCGTGCTGGTGGAAGAGCTCGCCGCTATGGTGGCCTGGCTGTCGTCGGAGGATTGCGCCTTCTCGACCGGTGCGGTGTTCGACATCTCCGGCGGACGAGCAACCTATTGAGGAAGCCATGATACGGGAAGGCGGATGCCTGTGCGGCGCGGTGCGGTTCAAGGCGGAGGGCGAGCCGCTCAATGTCCGGATCTGCCACTGCCGCAAGTGCCAGAAGGCGATGGGCTCGCCCTTCTTCGCCCGCGCGCAGTTCGATCAGAAGGCGCTGACGGTCGAGGGCGAAACGGGACGTTATGCCTCGTCGGAGAACATCGATCGCGTGTTCTGCACACGTTGCGGCACGCGCCTGTTTGCCTGGCGGCGCAACGGTACGCTCGCGGGCGTGGCGCTGGCGACCTTCGACGATCGCAACGCCTTTGCGCCGACAGAGCACATCTGGGTCTCGGAAAAGATCGCCTGGTTGAAGCTCGACGACGGCCTGCGGCAATATCCGACGACGATTCCGACCTGATCGCGCAATATCAGGATCGGTTTGAGGCGGAGGCGCCGGCAGTCTGAATGCGCGCGCCCGTTGTCGTGGCGATCCAGATCCCGGCAAACACCGTAACGATGCCGGCCGCCAGATTCCAGCGCAACGGCTCGTGCAGAAGGTAAGCGCCGACCAGCGATGCCGTGATCGGATTGACCGTCACCGAGATCGCCACCCGCGTCGGCGTCGTTCGTTCGAGCGCGAAGGCCCAGAGATAGAACGTCAGCGCGGCACCGAAGGCGCCGAGATAGAAGGCCGCCAGCCATTGCGGCGCGCCGAAGCCCGCGACCGGCGCGAAACTGCCGCGGAGATAGGAGAGCACGACGAGACAGGCCGCGCCTGCTGCCATACTCATCGTCGTGAAGGCGATCGGACTGGAGCGCCGGATCAGCGGCTTCGACCAGATACCGTACAGCGCCATGCACAGCGCGGCAGCGACCATCAGCAGATCACCACGCCAGGCGCCTGATGGCGCCGAAGTCAGGTCGGTGAGCAGCGCGATCGCAACGCCCAGCGTTGCAACGACGACGCCGATAGATTTGCGCAATGTCAGCGCTTCGCTGCCGAGCGCGGAGCCGATCGCCAGCGTCAGCAGGGGAAGCGTCGACAAAGCGAGCGCCCCGCGCGCTGCGGTCGTGAAGATCAGCGATGCGTTGAACAGAATCGGAAACAGGGCGAAGAACAGAACACCGAGCGCGGCCGCGGCGGCCCAGTCTGCTCGCTGCGGCCAGCGATCGCCGCGCAGGATCGTCAACGGCAACAATAGCAGAAAGCCGATGCCGAAACGGAACGAGCCGATCGCAAGCGGGTCGATGCTACTCACGAGATAGCGCGTGGCGCCGATCGAGGTGCCGCCCAGCGCACTCGACAGCACGGCGGCCAGGACGCCGGAGATCTCGCCCATGTCCCTCCCCATTTGCGATTATGCAAACAGCATAAGAGGAGCGCCGAAACAGGGAATGGAATTTCCGTCATGCTGGGATAACGTTTCGTCATGACCGCACCCGATCTCGATCCCGACCTTCTGAAGGCCTTTCTCGCCGTCGCGGAGCATCGCTCGTTCACCCGTGCCGCGGCGGTGCTCAACCGGACCCAATCGGCCGTGAGCGTTCAGATCAGGCGCCTGGAAGAGCGGCTCGGCACAAGACTATTCCACCGCACGAGAGCGGGCGTAGCACCAACCTCGGCCGGTGAAGAGCTGCTCGGATATGCGCGCCGCATTCTCGCGCTCAATGCCGAGGCGGTCGGCGCTGTCCGCGCGCGCAAAATCGACGGCGTGGTCCGCCTCGGCGTGATGGATGATTACGGCACCATCGTCATTCCGCCATTGCTGGCGAGCTTTGCCAAGAGCCATCCGCAAGTCCGGGTCGAGATCGAGACCGGATTGACCGCAACGATGCCGGCCCGGCTCGGCGAGGCCTACGACCTCGTCATTGCCATGCATCCGCAAGGCCGCGGTGACGGCGAGCTGCTGCGACGCGAGCAGGCGGTCTGGGCGGCCACCGCCTCGTATCCCGCCCAGGCGAAGGTTCCGCTGCCCGTTGCGCTCTACCCGCCGGGATGCCTGTTTCGCCAATGGGCCGCGGAGGCCCTCGATGCCGCCGGCCGGCCCTGGCGCCTTGCCTTTGTCAGCCGAACCCTTGCGGCGGTGGAAGCGATCGCGGCCCAAGGCCTCGCGGTGACAGTGGTGAAGGCCGGTACCCTGCCTGCCCGCCTTCGGCGCCTCTGCGAGCGTGATGGCTTGCCGCCGCTGCCTGCGGCGGACATCCGTCTTCACCGTGCGCGCAACCTTTCGCGCTCAGGCGCGCTCTTGGCGGATCATTTGTGCTGGAGCATTTCAGAATCGGCTCCCATATGTTGACCTGAAGCGTCGCTGCACCGCCGGATTGGCCGGATCGGCTGCAAGGCCGCGAGGCACAACCAGGACGGACGAGCCGTGAACATCTCCTTCTATGACCTTTCGGTCTGGGTGCTGCCGCTGGTGATCGCCATCACCTTCCACGAGGCGGCACACGGCTTCGTAGCGCACCGTCTCGGCGACGACACGGCCTGGAAACTCGGCCGCGTCAGCTTCAATCCGCTCCGGCATATCGACCCGTTCGGCACCCTGATCCTGCCGGCGATGCTGCTGTTTGCCCACTCGCCGTTCCTGTTCGGCTATGCCAGGCCGGTGCCGGTGAATTTCCGCAAGCTCAACAATCCAAGGCTCGACATGGTCTGGGTGGCGCTCGCGGGTCCCGTCACCAACATCCTGCTGGCGCTCGCGGCGGCCCTCGCGTTCCATGCCCTGCCCTGGGTGCCGGCCAGTTCGGCGAAATGGGTGGTCGACAACCTCAAGAACGCACTCGTGATCAACGTAGTGCTGGCGGTGTTCAACATGATGCCGATCCCGCCGCTCGATGGTGGACGGGTCGCGGTCGGGCTGTTGCCGCGTCCGCTCGCCCTGCCGCTGGCGCGGCTCGAACCATTCGGCATGCTGATCCTGATCGGACTGCTGATCCTGCTACCGCTGGCAGGTTCGCAGTTCGGTCTAAATCTTGATGTTATTTCAGCAATACTGGGAACGTTGACCGGTTATGTGATTCAGGCTGTTCTCTTGCTGACCGGCAATGCGTAGTTGAATTACACACCTGAAGACGAGCCGAAGGGCTAGAGGCCAACTTGGTCAAAGCTGCCGACATGCTGATCGCGCGACGAGCCGATACCCGCGCCCGCGCCGATTTTGCGACCTGGAAGATGATGGCCAAGCTCAACGGGTTGTCGGCCCTGCCCCCGGACGCGCAGGGCTTTCTCGCCAGCTACAAGGACCTCTTGGAGCAGATGAGCGAGGCGGAGGCGACCGAAACCACCATCGCCGCGGTCTACAAGGCCTATTACGCCGAGATGGGAGGCGCGGGAACCGCACCGGAAGTGCCCCCGCGTGCAGCCCCGCCTGTCAGCGACAATGTGACCGTGTTCCGGCGTCCCGCCCCGAAGCCGAAGAAGACCGCTCCGTTCGGGGCGGCTGCATACAGTGGAACCCAGAAGCGGCCGCTTCCGGTCGCCCTGATCTTCGCCTGTCTGATCGTTGTCTACGTCGCGATCCGGTATTACTGGCGCTGAGACTAGGGCCGCCCGCCGCAGCCCTTAGCTCTTCCCCGCAGTCTTCTCGTTCTTCCTGAAGATCACCGGCAGGACGAATGTCAGCCCCTCGTCCGCGACCAGCGGTGGCGGCTGCGGCACGGGATCCGACCGTTTGACCATTCCGATCGCCGCGTCGTCAAATATCGGGTCGCCCGAGCCCTTCTCGATGACAACCGAGACCACGTGCCCGAGCCGGTCCAGCGTCATGCGAACCGAGAGCTCAACCGATTTGAACAAACCCTTCGGATAGCGCTTGTGCCGGTCGAGATGCGCGACGAGGTCCTTTTCCCAGCCCTGACGAATGCGGACCGAGCGATCGCTCTTCTTCTCGGCGTTGGACGTCGGCATCGCAGTGGCTTCGGCGGCAGGCGAAGGCGTCGAGGCGTTGGTGGGAACGACGGCCTCCTTCGTTTCCTCCTCGGTCGGCTTCTTGGTCTCGTTCGGCGTCACGGCCCGGTCGGCCTCTTCAGCCTGGGTTGGAGTATCCTTCGGAAGGCTGCTCTCCTTGAGCTCCGCCTTCTGCTCCGTCAATTCAGGCGACGCGACCGACTCGTTCGAATCCGGGCCCGGCGGCAGCTCGCTGGGCTCGCCCTTGGGGGACATCGCCTCGAGCCCGACCTCGATCCCTTGCGGGTCCGCGATGACGTCGGGGTCGTCCGTCCGCAGATTTGCGAGCGCGAGCGCCGCGCCGCCGAGATGGAGCCCAAGCGCGACCACCGCGGCAACGATCCACAACGTTCGGGGCGACTTCTGCTCAAGATCGGACATCGGCTTCAGGCCTTCGTCACGGCTTCGGCTCGGCCGGCGCACCCTGTGGTGCGGTCGCCCCCGGAACGCCTTCCAGTGCCACCAGCTTGATCCTGGAATAGCCCCCCTTGTTCAGGAACTCCAGCACGTCCATCAGCTCGCCATACGGCACCGCACGATCGGAGCGCAGGAAGATGTATTTGTCCTTGCTCATGTCGGGCGTGGCATCGAGCGCGCTGACCAGATCGACCCGCTTCACGAAGGTCTCGCCGATCGCGATGGAAAGATCGGGCTTGATGGTGACGTAGGTCGGCTTGTCCGGCTTCTTCTGCGGCGTCGAGGTCGACGTCGGCAGATCGATCGGGAGATCGACCGTCGACAGCGGTGCCGCGACCATGAAGATGATCAGCAGCACCAGCATCACGTCGATGAACGGCGTGACGTTGATGTCATGCGTCTCGGAGAAGTCCGCATCGTCATCGAGATCATTGTCTGCGATCGAGGCGCCCATTGCTCACTCCGCCGCGCGCGAATGCATGGTGCCGTGGGTGCGATCGAGATCGCGCGAGAGCAGACGGCCCGATACGCCGGAGGCGCGGCTGACCAGCTCGAGATAACTCTTCGTCACGCGCGAGAAGTGGTTGTAGATGATGACCGCCGGGATCGCGGCGACGAGGCCAATCGCGGTCGCCAGCAGCGCTTCGGCGATGCCGGGCGCAACGACGGCAAGGTTGGTCGTCTGCGACTTCGAGATGCCGATGAAGCTGTTCATGATGCCCCAGACCGTGCCGAACAGGCCGACGAAGGGCGACGTGGAGCCGATGGTCGCCAGCACGCCCATGCCGATGCGGATGCGCCGCTGCTCCGCGCGCACGATCTCGGCGAAGCTCGAGGCCGCACGCTCCTTGATGCCGGCATCGCTCGAAAGGCCGGCCGACATCCGCGCCTCGCGTAGCGCTGCCGCCAGGAACGACGGCAGGATCCCCTGCTTGGTGCCGAGCGCCATCTGCGCTTCAGCCAGCGAACGCGCCTCCGCTACCTTCTTCAGCGCCGAACGAAGCTTGCTTGAGGCGACCGACAGCTCGATCGACTTGGCGATGAAGACGGTCCAGGTCACCAGCGAGGCGAAGGCGAGCCCGATCATCACCGCCTTCACGATGACGTCCGCCGACATGAACATCACCCAGGGTGACAATTCCTTCATGGCGGGCGCGGTCGATTTCAGCGTCCGGCTGCCGGGATCGGCCGAGGCCGCCTCGGGCGCCGGGGCCGCCGGTGCATCCGCTGGGGACGCGGCAGGCGTGGCGGCCGCAGGAGTCGAGGCAGCAGGCATCGGGGCAGCGGGTGCAGCCGTCGGGGGCACTGCCGGCGCAACCGCGCTCGGCTGCGGTGCCGTGGGAGCCGGGCCAGCGGCGGGCTGCGGGGCCGTCGCTGGTGCCGGCGCCGCCGGCTGGGCTTGTTGCTGGGCAGAAACAGGGGACGCGAGCCACGTCGCCGCCATCAGCACGGCTGCGGCAAGGCTTGCTTGGAGAGATGAGGTCTTCATACTTCGGCCCAGTAGCGAATGAGATTGTGATAGATGCCCGTCAATTTGACCGTTTCGGGATCGTCGCGCCCGAGTCGTTCCACCAGCGCCTGAATGGCGGTGTCGAGGTCAAAGATCATGCTGCGGGCGTGATCATCCCGTATCATGCTCTGAAGCCAGAAGAAAGACGCAACCCGGGCCCCCCGGGTCACCGGCGTGACGAGGTGCAGGCTGGTCGAGGGATACAACACGCAGTCGCCGGCCGGCAACTTGACTTCATGCGAGCCATAGGTGTCCTCGATCACAAGTTCGCCACCGTCATACTCCTCCGGTTCGGCCAGGAACAGCGTGACCGACAGGTCGGTGCGGATGCGAAGGCCGGTCAGGCGGTCGCCGCGGATGGCGTTGTCGACGTGCAGGCCGAAATGGTGGCCGCTGCTCGCCGCATAGCGGTTAAACAGCGGCGGGAAGATCTGCAGCGGGATCGCCGCGGCGAGGAACCGCGGGTGCGAGGTCAGCGCCGAGATGATGCGGTTGCCGAGCTTGCGCGCGACCTCGCCGTCCGGCGGCAACTGTTCGTTGCGCTTGACCATCGCCGACTGCGCGCCCGCGGTGGAACGGCCGTCTTCCCATTCGCTGGCGTCCATGATGCGGCGGAAGTCCGCCACATCATCCTTGCTCAGGACGCCCTCTATGCATGTCAGCATGGCACCTCGTTGTTACTCCATCAGTAGCGCGCCGAGAGCACCACGTAGGCGGCGCGCCCCGGTGCTTCCAGCACGAACGGCGCAGCGCTCTGGTACAGCGCGTCGTAGTAGCGCTTGTCGAAGATGTTGTTCACGAACAGCTTGACCTGCCAGTTCTTGTTGATCTTGGCTTCCGCGAACACGTCGAAGCGCCAATAGCTCGGGATCGACGTGCCCTGGTTGGCCGCGAGGAATGTGCCGCCATAGATTTTCGAGCGGTACACCGCCTGGCCACCAAGCTCCCAGACATCCGTAAGCTGATATTTACTGAGCAGGCTGAAAGATTGGTGCGCCACGTTCGCGAGAGGCAGGCCAACGTTCGTGGTGTAGAGAGTCGTGTTGGCCGGAGGAATCAATGATTTGGTCACCTCCGACTGCATCAAGACGAGGCCGCCAAAGACGCTCCACTTGTCAGTGATCTTGCCGCCCAATTCGAGGTCGATACCGCGGATGCGGTAGGCCGCGCCCGCGGTGATGCAGGAAACGGTCCCCGTTGTACCAGCAGGGTAAGGGCACGCTGCAGTCGCAGTTGCGGCTGTGATGTTGCGCGATTCTCGCGCGTTCTCCTTTTCCGTTTGGAACAGAGCAGCCGTCAACAAAAGGTGGCGGTCAAACAGCTCCCACTTGGTACCAAGCTCAATCGCCTTGTTCCTCTCCGGCCCGAATATCTGGCTCGGATTGCCGTTGAGGACAGGCGCAAGGCCACCATACTGGACGCTCGTGCCGTCAAACTCCGCGCCGACTGGATTGGAGGACGTCGCATAGGCGGCGTAGACGCTACCGTTCGGCAAAGGCTTGAGGGTCACACCGAGATTGAAGTTCGGCATGCCGTACTCTTGCTGTTGCTGACCGAAGACGCCGGACACACCATTGACCGTGCCATAGCCGCTGGTCTTGATGTTGTAGTCGTCGTAGCGGACACCGCCGTTGAGGATCAGGAGATCGTTATAATTGGCGGTATCGAGGGCATAGACACTCTTGGTGTCGATGGTGATCTTGGTCGGCAATCCGGACAGGCCCGAGGGTATCCCGAAGGGCAAGTTCGTGAATTGCGGATTGAATACGCTAACGCCCGACAGCGATCCGCTGCCGCTGAAACCGCCGGGGAGCGCCTCCGAGCTCAGACCAAGATATTTGTCGATCGACGATCTTTCATGGTCATACTCGAACCCAGCCAGCGCCGTGTGCTTGAAGCCGGCGCCGTCGTTGAACTTGTAGGTCGCCTCGGTCTGGTTGGCGATCACATCCGTGACCTGATAGCGGCTCTGCGGATTAGCCGTCAGCGTCGACGCCGAAAGCGGATTCGCAATCACCGGGGCTTCCGGCAGCGTGCCGATGTAGTTTTGCGTGGAGTGAGAATCGCGGAACCTGTTGGTGATCAGCAGGTCCGGCGTGACCTGCACTTCGGCATTGAGCGAGCCGATATCCTGGCCGGTCCGATAGAAGTCGCGGTTGACGAAGCCATACCAGTTGTTCCGGTTCGAGCCGAAGTCCGGGAACGGGCCGCCAGCAGTGCTGGCAGTGCTCGGCCGGTAGTAGGGCACGCCGAAATCCGGGAAGCCCGTCAGTTCGGTATGGATGTAGCCGGCGGTGATCTTGACTGCATCCACCGGCTTCCAGGTGGTGGCGACAAATGCGCCGTCGCGATTGTCTTTCACATAGTCGCGCCCGGCGACGCCCGCGTCCTGAAAGAGGCCGCCGGCGCGCACCGCCCAGGTCGGATTGATCACCTGGTTGACATCGAGCACCACGCGCTTGGTCATGTCGGTGCCAAACGTGGTGTCCATGTTGTAGAAGTTGCCTGCCGTCGTCGCCTGCTTGGTGACGATGTTGATCGCGCCGCCGGCGGTGCCGCGACCGGCGAAGGACGACGCCGGACCGCGCAGAATCTCGACCTGCTCGGTGAAGAAATTCTCGCGCACGCTGACGCCGGAATCGCGAACGCCGTCGATGAAGATGTCATTGCGGGCGTCGAAGCCGCGGATAAAGAAGCGATCACCGAAGGCGTTGCCGCCCTCGCCCGTGCCCAGCGTCACGCCGGCCGTGCTGAGAATCGCCTGCTTCAGCGTCGTGGCGTTCTTGTCCTCCAGGACATCCTTTGTGAGCACTGTGATCGATTTCGGTGTGTTCAGGATCGGCTCAGGAAATTTACCCGACGCCTGCACGCGGGTGGCCATGTAGGGCGCCGCCGGATTCGCGTATGGATCAGCATCCGGCGCAACAGCATTTGCGGAAGGCGCCTGCGCCGCCTGCTGACGCTGAGCCGCACGCCGCAGCGCGTTACGGGCGCGGACCTGTTCGGGCGACGGCTTTGCCGCTGCCGGACGCGGACGCTCCTTGGGCGCATCGACCGTCACCGGGGGCAGATTCGACTGCTGCGCCTGCGCGCCGCTCGAAACCGACGCGACGGCAATTAGGCTTGCAACGGCAGATACCGTCTTGCCCGCTGCGGCATCGAAACTGTTGTCAAAAGAACTTCTCGCCGCAGCCGAACGCAACGACCGCGGAATCCGAACACTGCCCATTTCACGACCCACCTTAAGACGACGATTGGTCGCATTGCGACAACGCGACGCGGCGTAGGTATCGAGCGAGGCAAACTGGGTCAACGCGATCACGGCAGTGACACTTTTGAATCGGTCCAGATCAAAACGATTCTAAATTCCAGTTTGAAACCGTTCTAAACTGGAGTTTGTAAGCGTTCTAAACTGTCCTTCGGATGGTCGATCGAGGCGCAGATCTCGCGCGCCTCGAACGATTGCTGAGACGTTGGGATGGCTGCCACCGGCAGACATCCCGATTTGAATCGGCGGACTCAGAACTTCGCCGTCGTCACGAGGTAGAATGCCCGCCCCGGTGCGACCGCCACGAATGGCACGGCGCTGCGATAGAGCGTGTCGTAGTAGAGCTTGTTGGTCAGGTTCTGCGCGTAGAACTTCATGGTCCAGTTCGCGTCGATCTTCTTTTCGATGAACGCGTCGAAGCGCCAATAGCTCGGCAGCAAGTTACCGGTATTGGCCGCGAACGTGCCGCCATACACCTTCGAGCGGTACACCGCCTGCCCGCCGAGCTCCCAGCCGCCGTCGAACTTGTACTTCGAGAGCATGCTGAACGACTGGTGGGCAACGTTGGCAAGCTGCAGGCCGATGTTGGAGGGGATGTTGCTCTGCGTGACCTTCGACTGCATCAGCACGAGACCGCCGAAGATGCTCCAGCGGTCGGTGAGCTTGCCTTCCGCCTCGATGTCGATGCCCTGGATACGGTAGGCCGCATTCGAGGTGAGCAGGCCCGCGGCATTCGTCTCGCGTGCGTTGTCCTTCGTCGTCTGGAATAGTGCAGCGCTGACCAGCAGGTGGCGATCCACCAGCTCCCACTTGGTGCCGAGTTCGGCCGCCTTGTTGCGCTCGGGCCCAAGCAAAATGGGCGTATTGGCCGGAACGCCACCGTAATCGGTGCCGGTCGCATCAAGCTCCGACCCGAACGGGTTGGCGGAGGTCGCATAGGCCGCATAGACGCTGCCGATCGGCATCGGCTTGTAGACCACGCCGACATTGTAATTGAACAGATCGGCGTTGAGCTTCAGATATTTCGGCGAATTGGTCGACGAGCTCATGTTGTAGCCGTCGTAGCGGACACCACCGTTCACGATGATGATGTCGCGCCAGTTGGCGGTGTCCATGGCATATAGGCTGTTGGTGTTGACACCATAGCGCGTCGGGTTTCCGGCCAACGACGGGATACCGAAGGGAATGTAGGTGTACTGCGGGGAGTAGAGATTGACCCCCGTCACGGCGCCGTTGCTCGTGAAGCTGCTTCCGGACAGTTCCGACGCGAGGCCAGCGTAACGGTCGATCGAGATGTTCTCGTTCGAGATTTCGGCTCCGACCACCGCAGTGTGCTTGATGCCGCCGGTGTCCAGCTTGACCGTGGCCTCGTTCTGGTTGGCCCACACATCCACGTTCTGATAGCGGCTCTGTGCGCTCGCCGTCGTCGTCCAGAACAGCGGATTGAGGCTCGTCGTATTCGGGTTCTGCGGCAGCGTGCCGATGTAGTTCAACAGCGAGTGCTCGCCGCGCACCTTGCTGCTCAGCGTGATGGCATCGTTCACCCTGTACTCGATCGTGCCGGTGCCGAAATCCTGCCGCGCGGTCTGGAAGTCGCGGTTGAGGAAGCCGTACCAGTTTCCGCGCGGAATGCCGGCCGACGTCACCGGCACGTTGCCCTGCTTGTAGTAGGGCACGCCGAAATCAGGGTAACCGCTGAGGTCAGTGTGGACGTAGTTCGTCGTGATCTTGAGATCGGTGGTCGGGGTGTACTTGGTCGAGATGAAGGCGCCCCAGCGATCGTCGGTCACGTAGTTGCGGCCGGCGACGTTGGCGTCCTGGAACAGGCCGCCGGTGCGCACCGAGAAAGTCGGGTCGATGACCTGGTTGACGTCGAGCGTGACGCGCTTGGTCCTGTCGGTGCCGAACTCGGTATCCATCCGCTTGAAGTTGACGTCGCCGGCCTGCTTCGTGACGATGTTGATGGCGCCGCCGGCGGTGCCGCGGCCGGCGTAGGACGATGCCGGCCCGCGCAGAATCTCGATCTGCTCGGTGAAGAAGTTCTCGCGGATGGAAACGGCGGGATCGCGGATGCCGTCGATGAACACGTCGTTGCGCGCATCGAAGCCGCGGATGAAGAAGCGATCGCCGAACGCATTGCCGCCCTCGCCCGATCCCAGCGTCACGCCGGCTGTCGAGCGCCCGATCTCCTTCAGCGTCGTGGCGTTCTTGTCTTCGAGAACCTCCTTGCTGAGCACCGTGATGGTCTTCGGCGTGTTCAGCAGCGGCTCGGGAAACTTGCCGGACGCCTGCACGTGATCGACTTTGTACGGGGCCTCCGGATCGGCATAGGGATCACGGTCTACGGCGCCGCTTGCCGAGCCCGGAGTCACGGCAGCAGCCTGCTGCGCGGCCTCCTGCTGCGCGGCGCGGCGAAGCGCATTGCGCGCGCGGACCTGCTCCGGCGTGGGCTTTGAGGCCGCAGGACGCGGCCGCGCGACCGGCGCGTCCACCGTCACCGCCGGCAGGTTCGATTGCTGCGCCTCGGCCTGCCCCGAAAACGATGCCGCCGCAATCAAGCCGGCAACAGCCGAAACCGCCTTGCCGGAATTCCCGTCGAACCTTTCGCCGAACGATTCACTTCCCGCGATCGAACGCAGTGATCGCGGCACCATCGCCAACCCCATTACCAATGCCCCCATCTCGAATTCGTCGATGCGCGACGTGCGTGACGAACGATGGGGCGGTGCTATCGATCGAGGAAAGTCAGGTCAACGCGACGTGACACGTCGGAGCACTTGAATCGATCCAGTTCAAAGCAATTCTAAAATTCGATTCTGAAATCGCTCTAAACTCGCGCGACATATTGATGCAGCAAGGCCGTGCAGCACTTGCTCTCATGCGCGATGTTTTGCAGCGATCAATCGCTGCTCGGCGGCTTCATCAGCGAGAACAATTCGTCGACGGTGCGCTGGGCGACAGCGCGCACACGATCGGTGTTGTCCATGCCGGCGATGTTGACGCCGTTGACGACGGCTTTGATCTCGTCGCGGAAGTCGGTGAGGAAGCGCAAGGGATCGCGCTGCTCGTTGGCGACGCGCGCGATCAGGCCCGTGATCAGAATCTGACACGCGATCATCCTGCCGTTCAGCTCGTCCATTTCTGCGCTCCCGTTGTGGCGGCGCTGATATGAACGAGCCCGATTTTCCTGACAACCGAAACGCCACAGCGCCAGTTTAGAACCGTTCTCGCCAGGGCCATGTCGGCGACCTCCCGCGAGCTGCATGCGTCCACGCGGGGCGTCGCGTGGGAGCCTGCGCGAGCATTTCGGATACTCTGCAGCAAGGCCATTTGCGTGCGGAAAATGCAGTGCTGCACGATGCAACGCCAGCCCGCCCGAAGCAGGTGCAAAGCTTTCCAATTGTTTAGGATTCTCAAGCCATAGTGTTGTTTACACTGGAACTTGGCGTGTATTATACAGGCGCGCTGGAACCCTTTAATTGCCCCAAAATTCGTTAGATTCGGGCATACAAGCCGACACGCCTCATATGAAAAAGTCACGGCCGATCCTGTGGATTCTGATCATCGCGGCCGTGGGCTCAGCGGGCTATTACGGTTGGCATCGATTCTCGGCATCGAATGCCGGTAAGGCCCAGACCGCTCAGAAGGCGGCGCCGCGGACGGCCGCTGTGCCCGTGAGCATCGCGCCGGTACAGAAGACCGATTTTCCGGTCTATTTGACCGGCCTCGGCACGGTTCAGGGCTTCAACACCGTGCAAGTGCGGACCCGCGTTGATGGCCAGATCGACAAGATCGCCTTCACTGAAGGCCAAATCGTCAATCAGGGCGATCTCCTGGTTGAAATCGATCCGCGCCCGTTCCAGGCCGTGCTCGACCAGGCCAAGGCCAAGAAGCAGCAGGACGAGGCCAATCTCGCCAACGCCAATCTCGACTTGCAGCGCTACACCAAGCTCGGCGAATTCGCGACGCGGCAGCAGACCGACACCCAGCGCTCCACCGTCGCTCAGCTCACCGCCCAGATCGCCGCCGACGAGGCCGCGATCGCCAACGCCCAGACCCAGCTCGATTACACCCAGGTAAAGTCGCCCATCACCGGCGTCGCCGGACTGCGCCAGGTCGACATCGGCAACATCGTCAACGCCTCGACACAGACCGGTATAGTCACCATCTCCCAGATCGAGCCGATCTCCGTGATCTTCACCGCGCCGGAAGACCAGCTTCCCTATATCAGCGAGGGACAGAAGGCCGGCGCGCTCAAGGTGATCGCGCTCACCACCGACGGCAAGAAGACGCTCGCCGAAGGCAAGCTCGCCGTCATCAACAACCAGGTCGACACGACCAGCGGGACTATTCGCCTCAAGGCGGTGTTCGACAACAAGGACCACACGCTGTGGCCGGGGCAGTCGGTTTCGACACGGCTGCTGGTGCGCACCCTCAAGGATGCGACCGTGGTTCCGGATGACGCGGTCCAGCATTCGACCAATGGCCTCTACGCCTATACCGTCAATCAGGACAACAAGGCCGAGCTACACAAGATCAAGGTCAGCTACTCCATCGACGGACGTTCGGTCGTTGATGAAGGCCTCACTCCAGGGCAGCAGGTGATCACCGGCGGTCAATTCAAGGTCCAGCCGGGGAGCCTCGTCACCACGGCCGTTGCGAGTTCGGATCCCGGCCAGAAGCAGAATAATAAGGTACGACAGGAATGACCTACGGCGGGATTTCGGCACCTTTCATCCGTTATCCCATCGGCACCTCGCTGCTGATGGCCGGCATTCTCTTTGTCGGTCTCGTCGCCTACCCCCTGCTGCCTGTCGCACCGCTGCCGCAGGTGGACTTCCCGACCATCCAGATCACCGCGAACCTGCCGGGCGGCAGCCCCGAGACCATGGCCTCGTCGGTGGCGCAGCCGCTGGAACGGCAATTCGCCCAGATTCCCGGCATCGCCCAGATGACCTCGACGAGCTACCTGGGCACGGCGTTGATCACCATCCAGTTCGACCTCAACCGCAGCATCGACGGCGCTGCGAACGACGTGCAGGGCGCGATCAACGCGGCGAGCGGCCAGTTGCCGAAGAACCTGCCCTCGCCGCCGACCTACCGCAAGGTGAACCCGGCGGACTCCCCAATCCTTCTCCTGTCCGCGACGTCCGAGACGCTGCCCCTGACAAC
Source organism: Bradyrhizobium sp. ISRA442 (assembly GCF_038085055.1). NCBI lineage: Bacteria > Pseudomonadati > Pseudomonadota > Alphaproteobacteria > Hyphomicrobiales > Nitrobacteraceae > Bradyrhizobium > Bradyrhizobium sp. ISRA442. The sequence continues at coordinate 25,542 of NZ_JALGCN010000004.1, read as the reverse complement.
CGTGAGCGACGCCGTCGACGCACAGCTTGCCCAGCAGATCAGCCAGATCTCGGGGGTTGCTCAGGTCCTCATCGGCGGTCAACAGAAGCCGGCCATCCGGGTCCAGATCGACCCGGCCAAGCTCGTGGCCAAGGGCTTGTCGATGGAGGACGTGCGCAGCCAAATCGCAATCACGACAGTCGACAGTCCCAAGGGCAATATCGACGGCGAAAAGCGCGCCTATACCATCTACGCCAACGACCAACTCACCCAGTCCAAGGATTGGAACGACGTCATCATCGCCTACCGCAATGGCGGCCCCTTGCGGATTCGCGACATCGGCCAGGCCGTCACCGGCCCCGAGGACGCCAAGCAGGCGGCCTGGGCCAACGGCAAGCGCGGCGTGTTCCTGGTGGTGTTCAAGCAGCCGGGCGCCAACGTCATCGAGACGGTCGACAAGATTAAGGCCGCCCTGCCCCGGCTCGTGGCTGCGATCCCTCCCGCAATCAAGATCGATGTCATCAGCGATCGCACCCAGACTATCCGTGCCGCGGTCGAAGACGTCCAGTTCACACTGCTCCTGACCATCTTTCTGGTCGTGATGGTCATCTTCATTTTCCTGCGCAGCTTCTGGGCCACGGTCATTCCGACCATCACGGTTCCCCTGGCGCTGCTTGGCGCCTGCGCGCTGATGTGGGTGTTCGGCTACACGCTCGACAATCTCTCCCTGATGGCGCTGACAATCGCGGTCGGCTTCGTGGTCGACGACGCGATCGTCATGCTCGAGAACATTTCCCGCTATGTCGAGGAGGGCGAATCCCCGCTCGCCGCCGCTTACAGGGGTTCCAAGGAGATCGGCTTCACCATCGTGTCGATCAGCATCTCGCTGGTCGCCGTGCTGATCCCGCTCTTGCTGATGGGCGGCATCATCGGACGCTTGTTCCGCGAATTCGCCGTCGTGCTGGCGATGACAATCTTTGTCTCGATGTTCGTGTCGCTGACCCTCACCCCGATGATGGCGTCCCGCTTCCTGCGCGCACATGGCGAGGTCAAACACGGACGCTTCTATCAATGGAGCGAGAGTGCCTTTGATGCGATGCTGCGGGGTTACGAGACAGTGCTCGACCTCGCATTGAGCTGGAGGCGAACCACTCTTTTGATCTTCTTCGCAACGCTCGGCTTGTCCATCTACCTCTTCGTCCTGATTCCCAAAGGCTTCTTCCCGCAACAGGACAATGGGCTCATCACCGCGACCTCCGAGGCCTCGCAGGACATCTCCTTCGCGGCCATGAAGGACCGTCAGGAGGCTCTCGGCAAGATCATCCTCGCCGATCCGGGCGTTGCCAGCGTCGCCATGGCCATCGGCGGCAGCGGCAGGGCCGGCAACAACGGCAACTTGTTCATCACCTTGAAGCCGCGCGACCAGCGCGATGCGTCGGCACAGCAGATCATCGGCCGGCTGCGCCCGCAGCTCGAGAAGGTGTCCGGCGCGCGCCTCTACATGCAAGCCGCCCAAGACGTCCGGCTCGGCGGTCGTCCGACGCGTACGCAGTTCGAGTTCACGCTGCAGGATGCCGATCTCAGCGAGCTCAACGAATGGGCGCCGAAGATCCTCGCCAAAATGCAGACGCTGCCTGAGCTGCGCGACGTCGCGACCGACCAGCAGACGCAGGGCACCACCGTCCAGCTCAAGATCAACCGCGATACCGCATCCCGCTACGGTATCCAGCCGCAACTGATCGACGACACCCTCTACGACGCGTTCGGCCAGCGACAGGTCACGCAGTATTTCACCCAGCTCAACACCTACAAGGTGATCATTGAGATCCTGCCGGAGATGCAGGGCAATCTGGATAGCTTGAACAAGCTCTACCTGAAATCGCCGCTGACCGGCGACCAGGTTCCGCTGTCGACATTCGCGACCTGGACCACCGATCCGGTCCGGCCGCTCTCGATCAGCCACCAAGGCCAATTCCCGGCGATCACGATCAGCTTCAACCTCGCCCAAGGCGTCGCGCTCGGCCAGGCCACCGAGGCCGTGCAGAAGGCGATGGCCGATCTCGGCGCGCCGGCGACGCTGAATTCGAGCTTCCAGGGCACCGCGCAGGCGTTCCAGCAGTCCCTCGGCACAGTGCCGCTCCTGATCCTCGCGGCGCTCGTCGTGGTCTATCTGATCCTCGGCATCCTCTACGAGAGTTACATCCATCCGATCACGATTCTGTCGACCCTGCCCTCGGCCGGCGTCGGCGCGCTCGCGATCCTGATGGCCGCCGGCTTCGACTTCAGCCTGATCGCGCTGATCGGCATCATCCTGCTGATCGGCATCGTGAAGAAGAACGGCATCATGATGGTCGACTTCGCCATCGCCGCCGAACGCGACGAGCACAAGACGCCGGAGGAATCGATCCGCCAGGCCGCAATTCTGCGCTTCCGCCCGATCATGATGACGACGATGGCTGCGCTGCTCGGCGGCGTGCCGCTGATGCTCGGCCACGGCACCGGCGCCGAGATCCGCCAGCCGCTCGGCTATGCCATGGTCGGCGGCCTGATCGTCAGCCAGGCGCTGACCCTGTTCACCACCCCGGTAGTCTATCTCTATCTCGACAAGTTCTCGAACCTGTTCTCGAGCTGGGGCCGTTCGGGTGATGGCGACGAGGACGAGGCGGCTGAGCGCCGCGCCGTCAAGGAAGCCGCCGAGTAAGCTTGCGCTGCCCGTCCTGCGACGGTAACAGCGGGGCTCCCATTTCCCCCAACGCGATATTTCACGCCCATGCGATCCCAACTGATTGCCCTCACCGCCGCTGCCCTGTTGTCGACGGGTGCGGCGTCCGCTCAGCAAGCCGCCAGGAAGAACGGGGCGCCGCCGCAGCCCGCCGCAACGCCGGCCCCTGCGCAGCAGCAGCAGGGCGAGGCCGCGCAAGGCAACGCACAGGCCGGCTGGATCGCGCGCTGCACCAGCCCGAGCCGCGAAGCGCCGCTCGAATGCGCGATCGAGCAGAACGCCGTCCTGACCAAGACCGGTCAGACCGTCGTGCTGATCAACATCCGTGTCGCTCCCGATACCCGCACGCCGGTGGCGCTGCTCCAGTTGCCGCTCGGCCTCAACATTCCCGTCGGCGCAAAGCTTCAGATCGACGAGGGCAAGACGGTCGACCTTCAGATCCAGACTTGTGAAAGTCGCGGCTGCTACGCCTCGGCGCCGATCGCCCCTGATCTGCTTGCGACCCTGAAGTCGGGCAAGCAATTGAAAGTCTCCTTCCAGAACATGGCCAAGGAGACAATCACGATCCCGATGCCACTCAACGACTTCGCGGCCGCCTACGACAAGATCAAGTAACGGGCGCTCGTCCCGCTTGGTGTCGCGCCATCCGGCAATCACTCCACGCCCAGATAGGCCTTCTGCACCTGCGGATCCTCGGCCAACGCCGCCGCCGTGCCGGACAGCACGCTTTTGCCGACCTGAAGCACGGTCGCAAAATCCGAGACTTCGAGCGCGAGCTCGATTGACTGCTCCGCGAGCAGGATGGTCAGGCCCTCGCGATGCAGGCGGCCAAAGGTCTCGTACATGGATTCGACCACCGCCGGCGCGAGGCCGAGCGACGGCTCGTCCAGCATTAGGAGCTTTGGATCGCTCATCAGCGCGCGGCCGACCGCGAGCATCTGCCGCTCGCCGCCCGACATGGTGCCGGCGCGCTGGTTGCGGCGCTCCTTCAGCCGCGGGAAGATCTCGTAGACGCGCTCGAGGAGCGCCGCCTTGCGCGACTTGTCGTGCAGAGGTGTCGCGCCGAGCAGCAGATTGTTCTCGACGCTCTGCTGCACGAACAGCCGCCAGCCCTCCGGCGACAGCGCGAGGCCCTTGCGCACGATCGCGAAGGCATTCTGGCCGGCGATGTCCTCGCCACGAAAACTGATCGAACCGGAATGCACCGGGATGAGACCGGCGATCGCGTTCAGCGTCGTGGTCTTGCCGCCACCATTCGAGCCGAGCAGCGCGACGACGCTGCCCTCGGGCACCTCCAGCGACACGTCGGATATGCCGATCAAATCGCCGTAGCGCACCTCGAGGTGCTCGATCCTGAGCAACAGCCCGCTCATGTGATCGGTCCGCCCATCAGCTCGATCGGCGTGTGGCCGGCGGCCGCCTTGGCCGCACGGGTGCCGAGATAGGCCGCGATCACCTCAGGGTTGGACGTGACATCACGCGGTGAGCCGCGGGCGATCTCCTTGCCCTGGTGGAACACCATCACGCGGCTCGCGAGCGACATGATCACTTCCATGATGTGCTCGACGATGACGAGCGTGATTCCGGAGCGGTGAATGTCGCGCACGAGGTCGATCGCCCGCTTCACCTCGTTGGCGTTAAGGCCGGCCATGGCTTCGTCGAGCAGCAGCACTTTCGGCTCGGTCGCAAGCGCGCGGGCGATCTCCAGCCGCTTGCGGCCGGGCGTGCCGAGCGAGCGCGCCGGCGCCTCCGCAAGCCCGCTCATGCCGACGCGCTCGAGCACGGCGCGCGCCTTCGTCTCGGCTTCTGCACGATGGGAGGCGCGCAGGAAGGCGCCGATCATGACGTTCTCGAGCACCGTCATGCCCTCGAATGTCTGCGGCACCTGGAACGTGCGGGCGAGTCCGAGTTCGGCACGCAGCTCCGGCGCGAGATCGGTGATGTCGCGGCCCTCGAACAGCACGCGGCCGGAGGTGGTCTTGAGGTCGCCGGTCAGGCAATTGAAGAACGTGGACTTGCCGGCGCCGTTCGGGCCGATCAGGCCGAGAATATCGCCCTGCTCCAGCGTCACGGAGGCATCATCCACCGCCTTGAAGCTGCCGAACGCCTTGGTGATGCCGCGTGCCTCAAGGAGCATGGCTCGCTCCCGCATCAGTGCCCGGCTTGCTGCGCCGCTTGAACAGGCTGAGGATGCCGCCCGGCTGGAAGCGCGCGATCAGCACGATGATCGCGCCATAGACCACGAAGGTCAGTCCCGCGCCTCTGCCGCCGAGCCAGCTATTGGAAATCTCCTCCAGCGGCACGAGGATCGCGGCGCCGACCAGCGGCCCAAACAAGAGCCCCGCTCCGCCCAGCGCCGCCATGATCAGGATTTTGACCGAGATCAGGATGCCGAGCCCGGACTCCGGATCGACGAAGCCGAACATCATCGCATAGAGTGCGCCGGCGACGCTGGTCAGCGCTGCGCTCAGCATGAAGGCGTAGAGTTTTGTCCGGCTCGCGGGCGCGCCGAGCGAACGCGCCGCACGCTCGGAATCCTTGATCGCGCGCAGGTAAAATCCCACCCGGCTGTTGGCCATCCACCAGGTGATGAGAAGCGTGATCACGAGGATGACGAGGAACAGATAGTAGTACGGCAGCGACGACAGGAACGACAGATCGAAGATGTTGCGCGGCACGGTCGGGCCGGAGAGACCCACGGCCGCGCCGAGATAGTCGGTGTTGGTGACGATCAGGCGCATCGTCTCGGCGACCGCGATCGTGGCCATGCTGAAATAGTGGCCCGATAGCCGTAGTGTCGGCACGCCGATGATGGCGGCGAGCCCGACCGCCAGCACGATGCCGCCGGGAATGCCGAACAACGGCGACAGGCCGAACTTGGCGTAGGATCCCATCGCGGCATAGGCGCCGCAGCCGAAGAACACGACGTGCCCGACCGAGACCTGGCCGGCGTAGCCGCCGACGATGTTCCAGGCGGACGCCGCAATCGCGTAAAGCAGCACCAGCGCGCCGAGGCGCTGCTGGAACGGCGAGGACAGAAGCAGCGGATAGGCGATCGCCACTGCTGCGATGACTGAGAGCCAGATCAAGCGCCGCATCATGTCTTCCCCATCAGATCTTGCCCATCAGACCTTGCGGCCGGAACCAGAGGAAGAACAGGAACAGGACGTAGACGACGATATCCTTGTAGACGGCGCCGATCAGATAGCCGGACAAGGACTCGATCACCCCGATCAGGAGCCCTGCGACGAGCGCACCGGGCACGCTGCCGAAACCGCCGAGCGATACCGTGACGAAGGCGACGATGGCGAGCGTCTCGCCGACGGTCGGCACGATATAGAAGAAATTAGCAATCAGCGCGCCGGCAAGCCCCGTCGCGCCAGCCGCGATCGCCCAGGCCATCGCCTGCATGGTATCGGGCCGGATGCCCATGAGTTGGGCTGCCGTCGCATCCTCCGCCACCGCCAGCATCTTCGAGCCCAGCGAGGTGCGCGTCAAAAGCAGATGCAGGCCAAACGTCACCAGCAGCGCGACGACGCCCGCAAGCAATCGCGAGGCCTCGATGCGCAAGCCCGCAAACGCATAGGTGCCGCCGACGATGTCCTGCGGCATCGACAGGAAGTTGGCGCCGAACCACCAGAACACCGAATAGCGCAACAGCAGCGCAAGGCCGAAGGTGCCGAGAATCTGCGCCAGCATCGGTCCCTTCATGATGTCGCGGATCAGGCCGAAATAGACGACGACGCCGAGGGTCGCGAGCACCAGGGTTGCGAGCGGCGCACCTATGATCGGCCCTCCCCCCATGAGCGTGTACACGACGTAGGCGACATACATGCCGAGCATGACGAAATCGCCATGGGCGAAATTGACGATGTTCATCATGCCCCACACCAGGGTGAGGCCCGAGGAAAACAGGGCGTAGACCGCGCCAAGCAGCAGCCCGCCGACGATCACCTGCACGAGAACAAAGGACATCGGCTAACGTTGCTCTGATCGAATTCCAAAAGGAAGGGCAGGACCAAAGGCCCCGCCCTTAGGAGATCACCAGCCCTTGTAGGGCAGCATCGGCGCCTTTGCGGCATTGGCCTTCGGCCACACCGCGACGTAGTTCTCGCCGTCCTGGAGCTGGATGATCAGGCCGGAGGCGAGAACGTTCTGGCCCTTGTCATCGAACTTCACGCCCTTGTAGCCCATCATGAGCTGCTCAGGCTTGAGATCCGTCGCCTTCAGCGCCGCCTGGATCTTTGCCGGCTCGGTCGAGCCGGCGCGGTCGATCGCGTCAGCCAGCACGAAGAAGCCCTGCATCTGGCGGCCGACGGTGTCGTCCATCTCCTCGCCGCTCTTCTTCTTGTACATGTCGGCGATGATGGCGGAGGGCGAGCCGGACGGCCCGACCGACCAGGACGAGCGATTGAAGACTCCCAGCGAGATCTTGCCGACCGCCTTGATGAAGGACGGGTCGGAATAGCCGGCGTCGTCGGCGAGCAGCACGGGCGGCTTGTAATCGAGCGACTGCATGGTCTTGGCGAAAAGGATCGCGTCCGACGTGTAGCTGATCATGATGATCACGTCGGGCTTCTTGTCCTTGAGCTGCAGCACCTGCCCCTGCACGTCCGTCGCATTGACGGGGTAAGCAACGTCGACCGCGATCGGCTGTCCCTTCTCCTTGAAGGCGGCGCTGATCGTGTTCGCGACTGAGGTGCCGTACTCGGTGTTGTCATGGACCAGCGCGACGCTGTCGGTCTTGGCACCTTGCGCCTTCAGGTCGGCCAGGAATTCCGTGTAGATCTTGGCGAAGTCGGTGGCGATCGGCGTGGTGCGGAAGAACCATTTGAAGCCGCGCTCGGTGAGATTGGCGGCGACCGATTCCGAGTTCAAGTAGGGAACGCCGTATTTCTCCGCGATCGCGCTCGAGGTCAGCGTGATGCCGGACTGATAGGCGCCGAACACAGCCGCCACCTTGTCTTCCGTGATCAGGCGCAGCGCCTGGTTCTGGCCCGTCGCCGGATTGCCCTGGTTGTCCGCGAAGACCGCCTCGATCTTGGCACCACCGAGGCCGGCAAGCCCGGCGTTCTTCGCCAGCGGCAGATTGCCGAGCTCGGGATGCGCGTTGTTGATGATGTCCATGGCGACCTCGATGGCCGCCTTGGCATGCGCGCCGATCGAGGCGGTGCCGCCGGACATCGGCATGATCACGCCGATCTTGACGACCTTGTCCTCAGCCCGTGCGCCTGCCGCGAGCGCAATGGACATCGCGGCCGCGCAAAGCAGCCCGGTGACGTGCTTCAATGTCATGAAATCAGACCTCCCAAAGGGTTTCCCCGACCAAGGTTTTTTGGAAGCTTGCGCGAGGTGCGCTTCCGTTTGATTGTTCCTGGCGGCCGGGAGGATGGCATGGCAGCCAAGAGCCGGCAAGGTGAAACGGATTGCGACGATGCTGCATGGGCAGGGCTACAAGAGGGGCGCCGCTCAATCTGGCGTCGATCATTGCAGGCAAGACAACTGCTGCTGCATTTTCGGTGTGATCGCCGCGACATGGCTGCTCAAACGCGTAGGTACAGGGTGGATTAGCGAAAGCGTAATCCACCACTTCTCTCGACGCGAAGAGCAAAGAGGTGGGTTACGCTACGCTAACCCACCCCACGATTCCTACGATTCCAACGGCGTCAGCCCGCGGAGTCGCTCGCCTGGAGCAGCGTTTCGAAACCGCCATAGATCATCCGCTTGCCGTCGAATGGCATGTCGCCGCCCTTCAGCCGCAGGTCCGCCATCACCTGCTTGTTGACGGCATCGCGATGCTGCCGGTCGCGGTAGACGATCCAGGAGAACACCACGACCTCGTCCTCCTTCGCCATCACTGCGCGCGGAAAGGATGTGAGCTCGCCGTAGGGAACGTCATCGCCGATGCATTCGACGTAGTTGAGCGCGCCGTATTCCATCCAGACCGCGCAAGCCGTTCGCGCGAGCGCCTTGTAGGCCTCGATCTTGTCCTTCGGCACGGCCAGCACGAAACCATCGACATAGGGCATCACGGATCTCCTTGGGTGACGTTGAGCCCCAAGGACGACGCAGGAGCCAGCGATCCGACAGGCGATGACCGTTTCGGGATGAGGCAAACCGTCGCGAGCGCCGCCGACCCGTCCCGAAACACCCCTGCACCACAGCGCTTGCCAGCTCCAGGCCGAGCGGGTAGAACGCTGCCACGCCTGAGCCGTGATTTGCGCGAGACGCGCTTCCGGCCACAGTCGGACAAATCAGTAAGACATTGAATTTGTTCGGCTATTCCGTTGGGGAATGGTGTAACGGTAGCACAACAGACTCTGACTCTGTTTGTCTTGGTTCGAATCCAGGTTCCCCAGCCAAATTTGCTCAGCAGCGACAACCAATTGAAATCATTGAGGTGTTCTGCGCTGGGTAACTGACGTACCCTAACGCCGACCCCAACGCCTGCCCCTAACGCCCCGAACTCCGCAAGTTTGTGGTGCGTAAGCGAGGCTGACAATCTTGAGGAGTTCTGTCCTTCCCACCAGATTGGTGCTGCCTCATATCGACGGAAGGAATGCCGGTGGTGGATATTATGGACTCGCTCGGCAAGCTCGTGCCGAAGGAGACGCTTGGGAAGCTGTACGATGACGCGATAAGCGGGCCGGCTAAGGAGGTTGGCAAGCTGGGCACCGATGCGGTTAAGACAGCCCGCTTGATCCTCGCGCCCCTCCAATACGCTGCTGCCTATCAGGACCGCCTTGAGCGTGCCGTTGAGCGCATCAGCAAGCGTGTTCCTGAAGAGCGACGTGTCGAAGCTCCGTTGGAAATCGCCGGCCCGGTGCTGGAGAGGATGCGGTTTGTTCACGAAGAGTCCGAGCTGTGGGACCTGTATGAGGAGGTCCTCACCAAGTCCATCGATAGGGAAGCCCAAAAGAGTCTGCATCCGTCGTTTGCTCAAATCATCGCGTTGCTTAGCCGGGATGAGGCCTGGATACTGTATCGACTGCGAGAGAAGAGCTTCGCGGTTGTTGACCATCTTGATTTTGACCGGGCGCAGAACAAGTTCTTCAATCGTGTCGTGCTGAGCAGTGAGTTGCCGAAGCATGAACTCTTCCAGCCCGATCTTATTGAGCTGTCGTACTCCCACCTCGAATCGTTGAACTTAGCGACTTGGCCAGTAGAGCAGCAGAAACCTACGTTCGTTGTCGCTGGCGCACCGCAAACCGGCATTGAGCGTCAAAGCAGAATGATGCTCACCGACTTTGGCCGGCTGTTCGTTGCCGCCTGCATTCCCGCTGATGGCTTCGAGAGGCACGCCAAGAAGGGCTGAGCGGGAGTATCGACCACCAACATCACCTGCATCCTTGCGGGATCACGATGTACGTCCGGCAGCTAGCCTGGAGGTAACCACCTTTTCGGCCTTGAGCTTCATCTGGTGCATTCTCATTCCCTTCCTCGCCCTCATCGCATTGAGCAGGGCATTGAGGTGGGACATTGAGCTGAGTGCTTTGGGCTCTCACATTTCGGGACCCTTGAAGTTGGTCCGGTGTGGAGGTGATAGCTTCTAGGTCACTTTGAGGACTATGAGCAGAGACACCATCAAAGCACTGCTCATCGCATCCCTTCAGTGATGGTGGTCGATGAGCAATCGACTACATAGGCATTGATCCTCATGGATACTCTTAGGGCAAAGCTTAGAGCTTAGAGGCATAGAGAAAGCGTAAGCGCGAGTCGATTTGCCGCACCCCCAGAAACGGCCAGAGAGCCTGCCTGAGGGCCGATACCGTTCAAAGCACGCCGCGAGCCAAACACCGCTAGACGGACTCCGCTGCTAATCCTCTGGCTGTTTAACCGCCACCGTCCCCGGTGCTAATCTCGACAGGAATATCAGCTCCCGTGATGCGCCGCGCCTCCTCAAGCATGACCCGGCGAGCCCGCTCTCCATCCGAACGCGCGACGATCACGCTGTCATGTAGGGGCAGGGCGCTGATGCCCAAATCGATGAGCCTGAGCATCACCGCGATTAGGATATCGCTCTCCAGGCGATGAAGCTCCAGGCCGCGCCCGCGCTCAAACCAGTCGGCCGCAATCGCCTTGTGCCGTTCCTTGAGGCCCGCGACCACATGGCCGGGCTTCGTGCCGGGCGGAAAGCAATCGCGCAACACAGCCCGTTCTTCGACCGAATCGCCTAGCCATTGCCTCAGCGGCGTCCTCATCAAAAGCGTGGCCGCAAGTATCTTCTTTCGGCCCAGCCGCAATGCCTGCCAGTCGGCCCGCTCGTGGTCATGCCCTGTCAAATCATAGAGGTCCCCCGGAGGCGGTGTCTGCTTGGAAATCGCATAAGCCAGTCGCAGGAAAAGCTGCCCATAATCCACGTTGACCACGGGCTCTCCGCCGATCGTTAGAAGTGGATAGCGGTCCTCGCGGCGCATCGTTTCCCAAAACCCATCATACAGCCGGCCGCCCTGATCGATGGTCCCCTTGAAGACTCGCCTTACGGTGCGGTGATGGGGCGTGGTGAGGATGGTGACTACCTTGTTTGGCATGTCTCGTGGCGGCAAGACTTCACGGCCCGCGACTGCGAGAGCAATAGACTTCAGATACGCATTGATGCGCCGCATGTCTGTTTCAGCTTGAGTAAGCCATACGCCATTGGGTGGCGGGGTTCGCTTCCCATCATCGTCTGTACCGACGACGATCAACGCGGGCGGGTCCTCCAGGCTCAATGCGCCCCAGCTTTCCGGTGCCGGCGCATGCGTCCAATACTGCGGCGTGGGGCTGATCGTTGATACGGCGCGACTGTGTTTGGAATGCTTGTACCCCTTGGTTCTGCTGATGAGACCGCGTCCCTCCATCATTTGCAGGACAAGCTTGAAGTGCGCCCCGTAGATCTTTGAATTGCTGGACGCGTACGCACCGAGCAGAACCGCGAGCGACCATCCATCGGGACCGAACGCAAGCGCGACCGCCGCGAAGTTGCAGCATATGGTTTCGACTGCCCGCACAAACTTCTCTTGGTCCGCCGCCTTGCGCTTGCGTTGACGCAGCCCCTGACCATCCTCCTCAGCTTCTAGGGACGCGGTGAGCCGCTCGACGAAGGCTTTGAGTTCTGGGCATGCGGCCCGCCATCTTGTCTCAAGGGCTACGGGCTTTGAAGGTGGTGATGCTGTCATGCTTTCAATTCGGTTCGAAGTGACCGGGATACTCAGCCGATCTAACAGCACGGTTTCCCGACACTTGATCGGTCATACGTCTCACGGAGGAAATCTCAAACGGAGCTTCTTGGAGGTAACCCCGGATGCCGCCCGTAGCGCCGAACTTTCCAGGCAAGCACCCCATCAGCGTGCTCTGCCGTCGCGTATTCGCAGCGCTCCTCCACGGCTTGCCCCATGTGCCTCAGCACGGAGCCGACGCTGCGGGGATATACGTGCAGCTGATTCTTGTATCGGCGATCACCCACCCACATCTCGTGCACGACGTGATGACCTGATGCCAACCGATGCAGGGCCTTGGCCACTTGCACGAAGCGAAACTCTTTGCTCCTCGGACCCGATGGTTCCTCCCTGATGAGGACGGTGATGGCAAGGTGTGTGGCAAGAATGCGCTCGGGCTTTACGCCCTTCTTGCGGAGTCGGCCGAATGCGATCTTTGCGCGGGCCTTCGATTTCATCCCGCGGAGCCGTGTCGCGATCTCGTGCGGCGACTCCTCAAGCAACAGAGCCAACTTCGCGACCGCGTCCTTGATGTGTTGATCCGTCTGGAGGCGAGGCCTGATGTATGCCATTGCTGAGACGAGGTACGGACGAAGTTCCTTCGCACTGTAGGACGCGTGCCAGAGGCTGCCATGACGGGAATTGAAATCGACGTGATGCCTGCAATGCATGGGCGCTAGGCCGATACCGGCAGCTCGCATCGTCAGCCGGCCACAACCAAACACGGCACAGACTGCTTGATGCTCGCCCGCGCGGGCCTCAAGCCACGCCAATGCTTTAGTTTTCACGATGATTTGGAGCCTTGAGGTAAAGGGAAGCGCCCCCGAAAGGACGCTCCCATGACGTTGCGGTGCCGGCAATTAGTAAGCAAAGAAGGGGTCCGGTGCGGGGACCCATTCCAACCACTTGATACAGGGCAGCAGAAGCACTGCAGTATCACCGTCGCCCGCGCGGTCGACTGCGTAGTCTGCAAGCGCATCGGGCCTCATGGCCCTCGCCTGGAGCCAGCACGATTTAACCCAATGGCCTTCAACTGACGTTCTGGGTTCACGATGAGTGATCCAGGGGCAAGTCGCAAACTGATGCAACTCCTGCCACGTCTGAAGTCCATCGCTGGTCATTTGCCCGGACGCCTCCGCATAGTGCACGCGATCACTTGCGGTGGCCCAAACCTCGTCAGTTTCTGTGATGCAAGTTATGGGCGCCTCAATGCCATGTCTGTCCCTGATGGTGCGTAGTGTGAGGACCATGGCCCGCGCTATCATGGTGATTTGTACGCGCTCATATCCTCTCGCCAATAAGAGCTTCGGAGGGCCAAACTGAGCTGGAGGCGTCCAGAGAACGCATGAGGGCATGGGGGCCAGGCCATTGATGCGGCCGCCTTTCGGCTCTACGGCGGATGCCCCTGGCACTATGATATGGGAGGTGGCGGTGTGGGAAGTTTGCGTCATTTCGCGGTCCTTGATGTGGTGATGCTATCGGGGTGAATTGAAGGCGCGCGCTGACAACCCCGCGAACCGATTGGTGGCGATGCCACAAAAGAGTTGCGGTGTTCGAGGATGATGATTTTTGAAAGGCGTGCGCCCATGTACGGCCAAGCTTCGCCCGGAAATTCAGGACGAGCTTAGGGTTGAGGGGCCGCTCAGCACAGCACAGGTTAATGGGAAGCTTTGTGACACAAGCGCGCCATGCCGCGCGATGGAAGTCAAGCCGTCAGCTATCAACGTGACGTGATCGCAGATGAACAACTGGCGCTTCGTCTGCGTGAGCCGCAGGGGAAGTAGGTACAGTTGGGTGGGTACCACCAATGCCCAGCTTCGGCCCTGAAACACCTACCGAATTTGCGCTCGTGATGTCCGCCTTTGTAGCAGTCTTTTGTATTCGAGCAATGCAGTATTGCCCAGCAGGACGCCCGCCGGTCTACCGCCCCTCCGCTCCAACTTGGTAGTATCCGACATTGCGAATTTCCGCGGTATCAAAACCGAGAATGAACATGCCCGCATTGCGCGTGGAAGGCGGCCTTGGCGGAATCGGTTCCACGTTCGACACGATTTGAAAGCCTTCCGGCGTCGCCCAAGCCTGCTGGATCGAGCCGCCCACCATTTCGTTTGCTCCTTCTGCGATCAACCGCCGAAGGGCGCGCTTGGGCGCATCAAAGGCTACAATGTCTAGGGTCTCACCGCGCTGCCTAGCATCCGCTAGCTCTTTGTCTATTGCGTCCCGCAGGAGATTTGGCGATGTCCCGATAACAACGGCCGATTGATCTGCCGAGCCTTGCAGTGTGATTGGTTTCAAAGACCGTTCTTGCACGTCAACTGTCAGGGGATGTTGTGCGTAGGCTGGCGTTAGCTCAAACACGCGCAATGAGCGTTGTTCGGGGCACCAACCGAACACGATGGCTGAAAACAGGCCGTCGCGCCCCGCAAGTTGACAAACCTCACGCATATATTCTGAGGACGCGCCTGCCACAAAAGATGCAACCTCACTAAGAGGCGGAGGCGGCGCCCGAGGTGCACCAATGAGCTTTGACAGCAGCGTCGCTGACAACGCATGCGCGGCCAACGCACTGAGTGTTGAGCCACTGTAGGCAAAGCCTATGTCGGCGCGATGTACTTCCAGGTCAAAGAAGCCGCTATCACCCGGTTGCTTGCAGGCTACTGTGATTGGCAGAACCTTTGGCCCATGCTCCGTGAGCACGTTCCCGGCTGATCGAACGATTCTGGTGTCCGCGACCGCCATAAGCCGGTGTTCTACTCTCCAAACTGCGACTAACGTCAACGTGCCCTCCCCCTACTGGCGGCATCGGCCTACAACGTGCGGCTTATCTTCTCCTGCTGGTCTAGTTCGCGAAGATAGCTTTCCAAACTGCGCAACCTGTCCATGCCGAGGGTCGTTTCGAAACCCATGTATATTGCGGGACGGCCGCTACCAGCCGGGCCCCACACAACGGTCGTTTGAAAATCCGCCTCTCGATTTCGCCAAGTGCGCCAAGCGTGTTGAGCCCTGCGAAATTGAGCTAAATACGTGGCATCCGATGCGAGGCGGCTCTCGATAGCCTGCTCCAATTCTTTGATTGCCTTATTGCTGTTTTGGAGGCGGTTGCTCTGATTCAAGTTATTATCGAGCGTCGTCCGGGCGTTTAGCTCTGGAATGAACTTCGCAAGAGTTGAAACCACATGCCTCATGTACTCTATCGCACACTGGATAAACAGCGCCAACTCCCGCTCGGAAACCAGAGCGTCAAGTTGATCATCGTAGGCCAAGTGTCGCGGTGAGCCGTGCACCAACTCATTTCGTTTCTCGAAGAGGGCGTTTAGCTGCCGCTCAATCGTTCTTCGGGACAACGCTCCGGCGCGGAACGCATCGCTCATCATGACCGCCCATGACTTTTGGGCACGCGCCAGTATGGAGGGCTTTGCTTCTTTTGTAAGGTCGTTCAGCGTGTCTTCGATTTCGTCGAAAGACGAGAAGTTTCGGCTCATCGCAACAATATCGCCAATCGAGAAATGATTGACACGCGCCTGAACGATGAGGGCGTAATTGATCTTAAGCTCTTTCAATAGCTTGGCGTTCGGATTTATTCGGCCTGCGGAGTAGTCGATCAAATGCTTCACCAGCGACCGAGCGAACCACTCCAAGCAAGTCGCAACGTTGACCAGTGCAAGCGGCCAAAGCTCTCCCTTGTCACGGTCTTGTATGATGAGCTTCAACTGCCGAAGTCGCATTATGCAGATTTGGGGCCCTTCATTTAGGTCGCCGTAAGAGGCCTGCAGCTCACCAAAATCCACCTTCGGCACGTCAGGTTTTCCTTTGCCAGGTTTGCACGAGGCCGTTTACAGGGGTGCCAAAGACACAATGAAAATATGAGCAGGACCGCCTATCGTCGGAACAGTGGTATGCTTGGTCTCGAATATGAGCCGGCAACCATCCCTCGCGGCGCGCCTGTGTAAGCAGCCTATGAAGCTATTCGGGTTCTTTGGTACTCCGTCCTCGACAATGAGCGACAGAAAAACGCCATGCATGAGCGGCTTGAAGGTCAGATAGTTGTCGAATGACAATTCCTGAACATATGAATCAACGTGATCCATCATATTGAACTTAAAGAAGGCAATTGGCTCGCTCTTTAGAAGTTCGAATGCTTGATCGAGAGAAACGATTAATGGCGCGGTTCCCTTGAACAGCACAACCGTTACATAAGGGGACGGATCAACATTAAACTCGGAAAGATGATAAGAGAGGGAGAGGCATTCCGTTGGGCCTATCCTGGCTGCAAGCAATTTGAGCTGCCCCTCGGCCCATACCGTTAGGTCAGTGTTGGAAGCTAGCCTTTTCCCCGCATCTCTCTTCGCCGAGTTGGGCAGCTGCGCCATATAGCCATAGTAGCTCTTCACTCCTCCGACGCCTCGGTATCCGGCGGGAAAGAAGCCTCCGACTGTACCCATACCTCCATTCGGCGCGGCTTCACCGAGTTCTAAGCGTAAGGCCGCAAACCCGACTAGCGTTCCGTTTGAATAGATTGGTTGCAACCGCCTTGCGGCGTCTTCGAGAGCTGCTAAATCGGAGGGAAGATGCGCGAAAAGCGTGATTTTCTTGAGCCACTCCAATTTGGTCTCGTAAGAACCAGCAATCACTTCCTCAATGGGATTGTGAGCCACCGTCCACGCACTTCCATTCACACTGACTTCGATAGGAACATCCACCGCGGCAGTAATCCTTGCCACGAATGCGTCAAAAGGAACTCGTAATTCTTGGTCGTGGTTCAACTTGTAAACCCACTCGCTCGGCGGGTTATCCCCCAGTGATTTGAGACCACACGTTACCGCGGTCGAAGCCGAACCGCCAACTGGCAACTTGTCAGCCGTGGAAAACGTTGGTCGAAGTGTCAGTCCCTTCGAGAAAGTTATAGAAGCAACGGTATCTAGTCCTCTATCCCATCGGCGGCTCGCCACTCGAACGTGATTAGCGACCATAAAAACAGAAAAGAACCCGATCCCATAGCGGCCGACTGAAGCGAAACCGGATGAACGAAGTCCGGGGAATTCATCATTCACCATGTCGGACTTCCAGAAAGAGCTACCAAAATCCAGAAGCGGCCCCGTTAGAACTCGTTGGGACATACCAACCCCATCGTCGACCACTTCAACAGTAGCTGGGACGTCATTCACGCGAACGCGGATCTTGCCAGCATATTCTGGCTCGATGTTTCTGCGCGCAACGATGGCGTCTCTAGCATTCTGAAGGAGTTCTCGAAGCACTATTGCAAAGTGTTCAGCTTTATCGCCTGCACCGTAGAGATTCTCGCCACCTAATGTCTTTACAAGACGCTCAATATTTCCAACGTGCAGTTCTGCATGCCAAGGCTTCCAGCCTCTTGCTCTTAAAAAAGTTGCCATTGATTCCGGTGACGTAACTCCGGCAACTCTCTTAACTGCAAATGGAGGTGAGTTTTGGCTCTGAGGCCTCGCTTTTAGAAGTTCGTTACTGGCGTGGATTTCTTTGTCCGCCAATCGAATGGCGTCGTAAGCGACCCACCACGCTTCTGCGTCCGCAGCTTCGAAATCACGGTTTGACGTGAAAACTATCGTCTCGCCCGAGCTATCTGAAAGATCCAGATCAGCCTGTGAGAGCCAATTCTGCGCCTTCCAATGTTGAAACGAAATTCCCTGCCTTCGCGAGAGCGCATGAAGGAAATCGGGAGCACGCCGATTGTCGATGTGAGCGGCGTCAGAGCAGCGTAGAATACAAGCCAGCTTAACCGGATCGATACGCCAGTCGGCCGGCCAATCGCCCGGAGCATTGATTTGAGCCGGGAGAGTGTCTTCAACACGCTCGATGCTCCAATTATGACTTGCTGCAATCTCTCCAATGATTGCCCCGTAGCGCTTCCTAAGATCGGAATCGTCAATCAGAAAAAGGGGAGACCCTGTGTCCGGGTCGGTCCATGCGCGGTCGACTAAGGTTTTGGCTTGATCTGCATGAAGCAGCCTTACAGCACTGAAATCAGCGGCACTTTCGAGCTGCAGTTGGCTCAGAAGTTCGTCACGCTCACTATTCCTGTCTCTTTCGGCCTCCAAGCCGTCGCGCCAGTGAACAGTGTTTCGGATACCCTCCAGACCACCCTCATACGCGTCGAAGCATAACGCTGCATCATGCAGAAGGATCGCGCCGCCAAGCACGTACACTTCCATTGGATTCAGCGGATAGGAGGGGCCAACAATTAAGCCGGCAGTGTCCCATAGCGCATCAATGTGCGTAATGTCATGGACTGTCAGATTGGGAAGGGAACTAGAGATTTTCTCTAGAATGCCTTTTACACGCTCCCGAAAAATGATGAACGAGGCCTGCAGGCGCGAAGCCTTCTCGATGTCCTTCGGGTCGACATTTTTGAAGACGCGGCTCCAAATCGCACACTCTCTAAAATCGTTTGTCATCGAATCATTGACCTATCGTCAGGTCGGTCCAATCTGCCGAACCCAACCTAAACGGGCAAGCCGCTGCCAACCCGGTGACCTACAACCTTCGAACAGGCCAACCCCCGGGCGCTATCGTTCGCGAGCGCTGCATCACGGACGTCCTCGTGATTCCAGATTAGCTCTACGCCCTCATGTCGCGGCCTCCGCTTCTATCCATGCAAAAATGAATCACTGGGATTCCAAAGCGGGCATTGATCTGCTGCCTACCTTAGTATCTATTTCTCAGGAATACGATACAACAAGCGGAGCTAAGCAGTGGCCAAGCAAGCGAAAACCGTCAAGGCATTCGCCTATCTGCGAACCTCATCGGCCGCCAACATCGGCGAGGATAAGGACAGCGGGCAGCGTCAGCTCCAGGCCATCGAGACATACGCAACGCGGGCAGGCATCGAGCTGGCGGGCACCTTCTATGATGAAGCCGTGAAGGGATCAGACCCCATCGATACCCGTCCCGGCTTCGCGGCGATGATGGAGGCTCTGGAGGCGAACGGGACCAAGACCATCATCGTTGAAACCGCCAACCGCTTTGCGCGTGACCTCATGGTGCAGGAAGTTGGCTTCGCCATGTTGAAGTCGCGGGGCATTGACCTCATTGCTGCCGACAGTCCCTCCTCCTTCCTTGATGACACACCCACAGCCCGCTTGATCCGGCAAGTGCTTGGTGCGGTCTCCGAGTTTGAGAAGGCGATGTTGGTGGCGAAGTTGAAAGGCGCTCGGGACCGCAAGCGGCGCACGGGCGTGAAGGTGGAAGGTCGGAGGTCCATCGCTGAGCAAACGCTGGAGCGAGACGGCAGGGACGGACAGGCGACGGTCACGCTTGCGCGTTCGTTGGCGCGGGCACGGCCGAAAGGTGGCAAGCGGTCATTGCGGGAGATAGCCATGGAGCTGGCTGCTGCTGGCCACACCACCAAGACCGGCACCCCCTATGCGGCCACGGCCGTGAAACTGATGTTGGAAAGGGACTAGCACTACCGCTGGCGCGGTCCCTAGCACGGCATGCGCGACCAACCACAGTAAGAATAGCCACCGCCGCTGAAGATAACCGTGGCGCCAGTCGAGAGGCGGACCATAAAGCTGTTTTCGTCACCCTCTAACCTAGCGCCAAGACGCTGGGCCATGCTCAGCACGTATTCGAATATGCTCTCGCGCGAGGCGCCTCTATTGCGCATTGAGATGGCCGTTGCCTGTACTTCACGTAACCCCATGCGGGTCCCCCTTCAGTGTCCGAATCACGCACCGCTTCATGGAACAATACGACGTGGACGCGGCGTGGTGCCGAACGTTCTTGTGGATGGTGGGGGGGGGCGGCTCTGCTCAGGGCCATACGGGGGAAGTCTCGTTGCCGCCCCAGGCTCTACCGGACGCATTAGTGACCCAAAAATTAGTTGGAGCGTGATAGTTGCGCTATCGATCGCGTCCACTTGATTACCGCAGGCAACATGTTTGGATGGTTTATCAAGAACAGTCCGTAAGGCGGGTCATATCGGCCTGGTTTGTTTTCACCGTGTATTTTGCCAAGCGCCTCGCAGCACAGATCAATGCCCTTCTTCGCGCTTTTCTCAATCGCAAGCCACTCGTCCACCGCGTGATGGGGAATGCCCTCAAGGAACGAAAGGTCGCGGGAACCCAACAAGTATCCGCTTAGTAAGACGTGCACGCGCTTGTGATGGACCGGACAAAGCCATTCATAATCCTGTATGGGTTCGCTAGCTCCACACTCGAATTGCAGAGACAGCGGAAAGCAGTGGTGTGCATGTACGAAATCGATATGCTTGCGACAGACCGCGCACGGCTCGCGACGATCCCGTATCAAATCGTTGAACTCGGCACGCGCATCTTTGATCCATTCGGCGCGTTGCGCTCTCGCTCTGGCAAGACCTTCGGCGCTGTCAGCCGTCGATAGTGAAGCGACGATCTCTCTACGCT
Organism: Bradyrhizobium sp. ISRA442; assembly: GCF_038085055.1. Classification (NCBI taxonomy): domain Bacteria; kingdom Pseudomonadati; phylum Pseudomonadota; class Alphaproteobacteria; order Hyphomicrobiales; family Nitrobacteraceae; genus Bradyrhizobium; species Bradyrhizobium sp. ISRA442. Next base: position 5,245 of record NZ_JALGCN010000004.1, on the reverse strand, counting down.
TTGTGGATCGCGGCTCGCCCATGCGATCGTAATTGGAAGCAATGTACAACTCGACAGGGTCGCGTCGACGAAGGGGCACGAGCCACGGCTTAATCCCAAGTGCCGTGCAAGCGTGGAAGCGCGCTCGGCCTTCCCAAACCATGCCTTGGTAGAGAACGATTGGGAGATGTTGCCCGTTTGCCTGAATATCGCGCACCAACGCGTTCAACAACGGACCTTCAGCCGAAGGCAGTTCTTTGACGGCCGGGTGAATCTGAAGAGGGGTCATCGTGATGCGTCCGACCGCTACGAATCAGCGGGTGGTTCTATTCTAGTCTAGGCGCTAGCTTCCCGCAGTTCCCTAGGTAGCCCGAACTGTTTTGCTCGGAAGCTTGACCGCCTCAACGCACTCCCTCTTCAGCTCCGTCAACTCCGCCTTGGAGTAGTGGCCGAACGTCAAGCCGACATTCTTGCTGTGTCCCATGACAGCAGCCACGACGTTCTCACGCTGGCCCGCTTCCTCCGCCTTCGTGGCGAACCACCGCCTGAAGCTGTGGAAGTTGACCTTGGAGCGTCGCGCCCCATCGCGCTTGTCATCCACACCGATGCGCTTGCGGAGGTAGCCGAAGCGTTTTGAGAGGGCCATGGTGCGGTTGTTGTCCCAGCCTGTGTCCTGGAGGTCTGGGAACAGGTACTCGGTGAGGTCCCGCTTGCCGATACGGTGCTGGACCATTGCCTTGAGCGATGAGTGGATGGGGACGGAGCGAACAGCGGCCGGTGTTTTGCCCCGCGTGACTGAGAACATGCCGTCCTCACAGTCGCGCACCCGCAGTTGACCTATCTCCTCAAGCCTCATCCCTGACAGCGCAGCGATACGCATGAAGTCCTTGAGGTCGTCGTCCGCGTCGCTATTGAGGAGCATCACCACCTCATCATCAGTGAAGGGGCGCTCGCTGCCTTGAGGCCCGTCCTGAGCTATCCTGTGAGCCCGAGGCTTTGCCAGCGACTTGCCGGCCCAAGGGTTAGGTCGAATGCCAAAGCTCTTATCGAGCCACTGCCAATACTGGCGCAGAGCTGAGAGCTTCTTGTTTGCGGTGTGCGCATGCATGCCGGTCGCGACGAAGGCCTCATCACGGAAGTCCGACGCTGTGCGGTCAGTCACGGTCTCAACGAAGGTGGTGGAGGTGCGGCCTGTGTCCGAGCACCAATCCTTGAACTGCGTTAGCGCTGTGCGGGCGTCGGCCTTTGTGCGTTCACTGTAGCCAGACGCCGCGAGCCACCGCTCTACGTAGTAGTCCACGGGGGTTGCTTGACCGGAGGCGACCTTGGCGAACTCAGCCGCCCTTGAGGTCCTCCCAGCTTCCTCCAGGTCACCAGACTCAGGCTGCCCGCGTGGTCGCGATCCTTCGGCCCGTTCGATCTGCTCAGCACGTTCCACGATGGCGAACATGAGGTCATCGCGCTGTGCCGCGCTGGCTTTCGCTAGTTCCTCTCGATAGGCGATGGCCTCCGCAGTCAACCCGCGATCCTGACCATCAACAGGGTGACCTCCAGCGTTGGCTATCTCAGTTTTCATTTCTTTTACGGCGGACCACCGGCCAATGCGGGCGATGTTGATGTCCTCGGTCTTGAGGGAACGCACCAAGCGTTTCTTGCCGAGAACAGCACGGAGCGTCCGGGGCACTTCCACGGCGGCATACCAATTGGTCCCCGCGCCACGTGGCTGAATCAGGTATCGGTAATCGCCTCTAGACAAGTGGTGCCCCTAACGCTGCCCCTAACGCATGTACCCTAACAGGAGCTTGATTAGGCTATATTTTCCGCTTTCTTCAGCAATTTCAAGAGGGCGGGTAGTATCCAGGTTCCCCAGCCAGCCGCGCGCTCCTGAACAGAACGCATCCCTACGATATTTCGCGCGGCAGCTTCCACTCCGGCCGTGGATCGCAGGTCTCGTCGAGCCTCCGGACGCGATATCCGGCCGGAAGGATCCGACCGCCGCCCTCCTCGTCCGCCACGGGCACGTCGGTCACCAGCCCCTCGATCAGGGCCGCTTCCCACACCTCTTTCTCGGTCGGGAAAGGATCGCCGATCTGTTTGTCACCTTCGAACAGCGCGTACATCGGCTCGGTCCTCGTCAATCTCTCTCGCAACGTATCCGCTGCAAAGACGTTCCCCCTCGACAAGGAACATTGACTCGCGACAGACGGCACCAAGGATGGCACGGGTTCTGATCGGCACCTCCGGCTGGCACTACGCCTCCTGGCGAGGACCGTTCTTCCCCGACGGCCTGCCGCTCAAACAGCAGCTTCGCTTTTACGCCGGCCAATTCGAGACCACCGAGCTGAACGGCGTGTTCTACCGCACGCCGACGCCCGCGGCGGTCAAGGGATGGCGGGAGGAGACCGGCCGCGATTTCGTCTTCGCGTGGAAAGCCTCAAAGTTCATCACGCACTGGAAGCGCCTGTCTGACCGATCCGAGAACAGCCTCGAGCTGCTGGAGGATCGCATTTCCCTGCTGCGCGGCAAGGTGGGGCCGATCCTGTTTCAGCTCCCGCCGCAATTCGAGGCGAATGCCGACCGCCTCGCCGCCTTCTTCAAGCTGTTGTCGCGCAAGCGCCGCTACAGTTTCGAGTTTCGTCACCCGAGCTGGTATCAGCCGCACATCCTGCGCATGCTGGCCGACGAGAACATCTCGCTGTGCCTCTCCGACCATCACGATGCACCAGCGCCGTGGAAACGCACCGCGGATTTCGTCTACGTCCGCGGCCACGGCCCGAGCGGACGTTATCAAGGTCACTATTCGCAGCCGACGCTCGCGCAATGGGCGCGGCGCATCAAATACTGGAAGCGGCAAGGCTGCGACGTGTATGTGTATTTCGACAACGACCAGAAGAGCGCGGCGCCGGCCGATGCGCTCAAGCTCAAATCGCTGCTGTGACCCGCCGGCGACTCACGGCCCACCCGCGACCGATCCCGCGATGACCATGACAAGCGCCTCAAGGTCGATCTTGCCGTTGACGATCAGCTCTTCCTCCGAGCCCTCGACCTTCAGCGATTGAGGCCGGTTGGCGGCCTGGCGCTGCAACTCGCCGATGATGGCTTCCTTGAGCTTCTCTTCGAACATGGGCATTCTCCTCTTCGGTCATCCCGACGAAATTGCAGGCGTTTCCTCAAGAGCGCCCTCCTCGGCGCTTCGCCCGAACGGCGTGATAGCGCGCGTTCGTCTGCGGCTTGATGTACAGGGCTGCGACGCTCGGATGGCGTTTGCAAATCTCGCTCTCGAGCGAAATCACGCATTGCTCGATGTCATCGGCACGCTTCTCGTCGGCGGCCCGCCTTCCGCGTGACCGGCGCCTTGCGCGCGTGGCTGTAGGCGTCCCATGCAACTGCGATGATTGCATCGAGCTCATCCTGCAGCGGTGCGAAGCGGGATCGATGAACTGATGCCTGTAGCGGCTTTCGAACTCGTCGCGCGACAGCCTGACGGGCGGCATCCCCTTGCGAATGTCCGGTTCCGGCATGCTGGCTCCGTCCGCGAGATCGGTTGTCCGACCAACCCGGGGCGCTACGTACGGTTCCCAACGCGGCCAGGGACGGCTTTACTGGCGGGCGATCTCGCGCGGCAGATCGAATTGCGCGATCCGCGTGTCCAGGCGCCACAGCTCGATGCGGTGGAGCAGCACGAGCGCGGCAGCCTCGCGCTTGGCTTCCTCGTCGTCGCCGCAGACGAGATTGATGCATCCGAACACGTGACCGTCCGGATCGATCTGGAAGGCACGGTAGTGCTTGATGCTCCGCATCTCAATGTCCTCGTGGTCTGAAGCCGGGAGCGCTCAGCCAATCCGTCAGGCTCGAGGTCACTTCATTCTGCTTGGCGCGCCGCAACAGCATCTCGCGCTCCTTGCCCGCGGGCATGCGGCGCGCGAGCTCGCGCGCCTTTTCGGCCGATGCTTGCAAGCGCTCCTGGAGCGATTGCGTCTGTTTCCTGCGATTGCGTTTGGTCGTCATCACTTCTCACGTCGAAGTTCTGAAAACGGGAAAATTGGCCCCGGCGGGAGGTATGGCGCCGGGGCCCAACATGCTGCCGGCTTGGGGCGGCCCAAACCGCAGTGTCTGTAGCTTCCAGCGCAAATGTAGGTTCCAGCATTTCAATAGGTTAACCCCGCGCGATATTGCGTCTGCACCCCTGCCCCTGCCCCTTCGGGGAAGGGGTGCAGGTGATCCGTCGACCCGGCGCTTGCGTGTTTTGCCCGACGCGAAATCCGGCTACAGACGAGTTCGATACTTCTCTTTCCGATGGAACGATCGAGCGCTTGCCAAGTTTTCCCGACACCCTTCCCCAAGGGTATTGATGGTTGGCCCCAGCTCCTCCCAAGCCCCCCAAGAGCTGGGGCCCTTTTTTGTTTGGCGTTCAGCAATGGCGCCGGCAAGATTGTCGGCGCGTCCTTTGCATTCGCTCAATCGTCCCAGATGCGTTCGCCGCACCGGCACAGTCGTACCCTTGCGGGTGTCCAGAAGGGCATGAGTTAGCCGCGGGAATGCGGTGCATGACGGGCAGCGCGGCCCGCGATCCTGCGTCGGCTGCTTCGGCAGCCCCTCTTTCCTTTCGCCGACCACTCAACTCTCCCCAGAGTCGAGCTTTTCAAGTGCCGAAAGGGACAATCGTTCCGGCGCGACGTCCACACCTGCCCGATTGTGGTAAACGAGGCGCCCCTTATTGCTCCAGCTCTCTGCGAATGAGGTCGCGGTGGGCAACATGCGTTGCCCGGAGCATTCGATAGGTATGGAGCACGTCGACGGCCAGATCGGTCGGGCAGCCGGACCGTTTCAGATCATTGATGATCTCGATTTGCCGCGCGATATGCCTGTCGCTTATCGCCACGTGGCGATCTGCTTCGGCAAGATGTTCCCGGGTGAGCCGCAGGTCCATGCAGGAACCCTACGCCTGGTTGGGACACCAGGGAATTCAAAATTCGTTTGCCGCCGCCGATTTGCGCCAGGTCCGCCTGGTAAACGACCCCGGCAAGAGCCGAGGTCGCCAACCTTGTGGGAAGGTTTTCTCCCGGCTTGGGGGCTATTGAGGGGCATTTCCGGGAGCACAGAGTCGACGCAGCCGCGCGAGCCTGGTTCCTATGGGCAGGCCATTGCGAAAAGGGATATCATCGCGTTCATCACCGGCTAGGCTCTGCCCGTAGGCACCGGTGGTTGAGAGACCGATTGCGCTCCCGCCTGCATGACCAGGGGAACGGGCCATGGCGAAGCCGAC